>CAHJWN010000135.1 GCA_903642265.1 Acidobacteriaceae bacterium
GCCATGCACCGCGTCTCCGACCCCCAGGTCTCGCCCAGCGGCAAGTGGGTCCTCTTCTCCGTAATGGATGTCGACCTTGCCCGCAACGCCAAGACGAACCACCTGTGGATCGTCCCCGCCGACGGCAGCTCCAAAGAGACCCAGCTCACGCACGGCTCCGGTGAGAGCAACGGTCGCTTCTCTCCCGACGGGTCCCGCTTCGTCTTCGTCTCCGGGGGGCAGATCTGGATTGCCGCGTGGTCGGACGCCGCCGGAAAGATGACCCCCGCCGTCCAGCTCACCCGCATTGTGACCGAGGCCGACAGTCCGGTGTGGAGCCCGGATGGTCAGAGCTTGGCGTTCACGAGCGAGATCTACCCGAAATGCTCGACCGGCCCGCTCTTCGACGAAGCATGCAACCAGAAGGCCACCGACGACGCGGAGAAAGCTCCCACCAAGGCGCTCATCTTCGATTCACTGCTGTATCGCCACTGGAACACGTACCAGGGAGCGAAGCGGTCGCACATTTTGATGCTCCACGTTGGGCGCGCCGGCTACATCTACGACCTGACCCCGACCGCTGACTGGGGCGAGCAGGTGATCGCGCCGACCTTCTCGCTTGGCGGGGCTTCGGGATATGCGTGGGCACCGGACTCGAAGGAGTTCGCCTTCGTCCTGAATAACGACAAGGTGCCGGCGGCAAGCACGAACAACGACATCTACACGATTGACCCAACCCGGCATGATGCCGACGCAAGCACGGCAACCACTGGCTGGTCGCCGAAGAAGATCTCGACGTCGCCGGGCTCGGACGACGCGCCCGCCTACTCCCCCGACGGCAAGTATCTCGCTTTCCGCTCTCAGGCGCGCGCCGGATACGAATCAGACCGCTTCCGCCTGATGCTCTACGGCAGGCAGGCGAAGAAGACCATAGAAGTCATGCAGAGATTTGACGGCTGGATAGACGAATTTATTTGGGCGCCGAGGGCGACTGGATTTTACTTCGTCAGCAGTATCGAAGGCGAAGCGTCGGTTTACTACTCGGATGTGACAGGAACCTCAATCTCCCTAATCAAGCGAGAGGGAGAATTCAGTTCTCTTGCAGCCGCCGTTGTACGAGGCGAAAACGGCTACCGGGTAATTGCGGCCGAGATGAACGTTGACATGCCTACAGAGATTGTTTCTCTTTTCCCCTCTGACGCAGGTATGCAGCCCTCAAAGTCAGACAGGAAGTTGGTGGCGGATCGGTTCGGCGTCTTTGATAAACGATATTCATCGGAAGATCGCCTCACCCACATTGACGACTCCATTCTCGCTCAGCTCAGCCAATCAAAGATGGAATCATTCTGGTACTCCGGCGCAGGCGGCATCAAAGTCCAGGGCTTCCTCATCCGCCCGCCCAACTTCGACCCCTCCAAGAAATACCCGCTGAAGTTCCTCATCCACGGCGGCCCGCAGGGAGCATGGGGAGATGCCTGGAGCTATCGCTGGAACGCCGAGCTCATGGCCGCCTCCGGCTACGTGGTCGTGATGATCAACCCTCGCGGCTCAACAGGCTACGGACAAGCCTTTATCGACGGCGTAAACGGCGACTGGGGCGGCAAACCCTACATCGACCTCATGAAGGGCCTTGACTACGCCGAAGCCAAGTACCCCTTCATCGACAAAAAACGCGAGTGCGCCCTCGGCGCAAGCTACGGCGGCTACATGGCCAACTGGATCCTCACCCACACCAACCGCTTCGCCTGCATCGTTACCCACGACGGCATGTTCAATCCGCAGAGCGCCTACGGGACCACCGAAGAGCTCTGGTTCAACGAGTGGGAGTTCCGCAAGCCCGGCGCCTCCGAACCCGGCCAGCCCTGGCGCTATGCCGCCGGTCCCATCGCCGACGATCCCTTCCGCAAATGGTCCCCCATGCTCTCCGTCCAGAACGCCAAGACGCCCACCCTCGTCATCCACTCCCAGCGCGATTATCGCCTCGACGTAAGCGAGGGCTTCCAGCTCTTCACCGCCCTCCAGCGCCTCAACGTTCCCAGCAAGATGCTCTACTTCCCCGACGAGGGCCACTGGATCCTGAAACCCCAGAACTCCAAGCTCTGGTACGACACCGTCTCCGACTGGTGCGACAAGTACACCCACACCAACAAATACGCCGCGACCCCCTAACCCCCCCTTTGTTTGTCATTCCCGTAGGGAATCTGCGTTTGCACTGTATGGATTAACCGTCAATGCCCTTCCAACGCCCAAAAAAACGTGAACCCGTCGGCGAATCCGGCCTCTTCGAGTACGCCGTCGGCACACTCGCCCGCAAAATGCGCACGGTTCGTGATCTGCGCCGCCTCATGCGCGCTCGCGCCGAGCCCGGCGACCTCGGCGAACAGGCAATGGACGCCGTGATTGCACGTTTAATTGACCTGAAATACCTCTCAGACACGCGTTTTGCAGCCGATTACACGCGCCTTCGCAAAGAAAATGAGAAGTTCGGCAAGCGCCGGGTGCAGCAGGATCTCGCCCAAAAAGGTATCAGCAAAGACCTGATAACCTCAACCATTGCAACAGCTTACGACGATGTGGACGAGGTCGCCCTGGCCCGTTCCTATTGCGAAAAGAAACGGATGAAACAGCCTTCAGGCGTGGATTACAAGAAGGAAACAGTCCGAATCATGAATCGCCTTCTTCGTGCTGGCTTCAGCTCAACTTCCATTTTCAAGCTGCTCCGCACCTGGAATGTGAACCCGCCCGTCGAAGAGACAGACGAGCTCGATTCAGAGGGCCTGCCCGACTTCTAACGTGCCGCCGCTAGAAGGGAGTAACCGCCCAGGTTCTATCAAAGTTTTTCAACAGTTCCGCAATTAGGTTTGGCACCTGGATTGTTCCAAGTGGAACATTGCGCGTTTAGGACTCGTCCGGAGCCGCTGAAACCAGAGCCGCATGGACCACAAATCGCTTCGGCGCTGTCCCTATGTAGTGAAATGGGTAGCACGTAATCAGGACAAGGCCCGGCTCGGAAACAATGTCCAGCACACTCACCTGGTCTGGTGTCACGATCTCGGACGATGTCACGCGGTAATGGTAGGTCCCGCTTTTCTCAACAATCCGCACATCCATCCCCACTTTTACATTGCGCAGCAAGCGAAAATGCGTGTCGCGATGCCCCGCAATCCCCACCGTCCCTAAACCGCCGGGCAATGCGGTTCCTGGAACGTGTCCTGCACCCTGCGTCAGACTCATGGAATCATCACCCGCAAGGAGCGGTGTGACCATGCCAATTGCCGGGATCTCCACCCGTCCGACTACCGCAGGTGTTTCTGAGCCCGGACCTGCGCCGACCGGTGTTTCCTTCGGAGCGGAACTGGACTTAGATTGCGCCACGATTTCAGTGGCAGATCGACGCGCAAACACGATCTTCGACCAGGTCAGCAGGCACAAACACAAGCCGAACGTCCCGGCTGCCCAAAGCAGCCGTTCCGTCCGGCTCGTCCAGGTGTTCTTACTTGCCTGCATTACGACGTCCGAATGATGCGCAAACCACCGGCAACCGCAAGCGAAAGCAGTGAAAGCAGCAGAATGAGAGGCATCTCGCTCGCAGTCTGCGGCAGACGCTTCACCGAGGATCGAATCCGTGGAGGAGCGTCACTGGCTTCAAGCCTGGCAATCTGCACCGGGGCGGCTTTGGCCTGCTTCATTGGCGCTGTCCGCACCTGTTTTACAGGGGCAGGCTGAGCCTGTTTCACTGGCACAGGCCGCACTTGTTTTGCTTGTGGCGGAATCGGAGTTGGCGCGGCCGCCAGCTGCACTGGGGCCGGAGCCGGCTGCAGGGGTGCGGTATAGCGCTTTGCCTCAATCGCCGGTGTATCCTGCTTCGCTCCGACACGCGTTGCCTTCAACAACCAAAGCGTCACCACCTGACGGTCTTCCGGAGACAGCTTCGGGTCAGGCTTGCGGCCTTCAGACTCCGGATCGATTGCTGGAACGCTGTTGATGTTCAACTTCGCGAGCGTCACCGCTTCCGCCTTTGGATAGGCGAATTCAAGCGTATTTCCGTTGTGGAAGCCGAATGCGCGAATGGCCTTTGAGCCCTTCGGTGCGCCGGGCCAGAAGATCGGACCCAGATTACGTGAGCCAACAGGGGAGTTGAAGTCGGTGCTGTAGAGACCAATGAATGTCGCAGCAGTCGCACCTTTTTCATCTTCTACCTGAAGGATGAAGCGATCGCTGAACTGGTCAATGATGCGTATGGAGTAAGTTCCAGCGTCCAGCGTCTTGCCTGGGATCACTGTTTTTTGATCAAGGACCAGCGGTTCAGAGGAACGGCTGTAGGGTACCTTCTGGGCGTGAGCGAAGGGTCCCGCAAGCAGTAGGGCCGTTGCAACGAGCGAACAGCTGATGGACGACAATGTTCGAAACATGATGTAGCTCCTGTTGAAGACCTCTCCACTCCATGACTAAACAGGAGAAGCAGGATTGTCCTCTGCGTATGTAGAGTGATGAGATTGCCAACCGGCTGTGTGTGTTATCTAGAAAGAAAAAAGTGTCAGATCGTCGGTCACACGACAAAGCACACGGAAGTAATCCGGGGTGGCCAAGTCATTCACATGAACTACTTAGGACGTCAGCGCTGCTCAGGCTACTGTGATCCCGTGCTCTTCAACCGTGCTGAATGTGGATAGCAGGTTGGTCAACTTCAGCAGATTTCGCAGCTGCTTGCCGAGGTGCATCAGCTTGAGTTCACAGCCGACGCCCCGGGCGTGGACGTAGAGGCGGACCAGAGTGCCAAGGCCCATGCTGTCGACGAAGGTAAGGTCTTTGAGATCCAGAATGACGATCCTGCTTCCGGAGACGACATCCTTCAGGTCGGCGTAGAAGTCGTCCGTGAGGCCGGAGACCAGGCGGCCGTGACACTTCACAAAGGCCGATTCGCCTTCACGGATGATGTCGTAGACGAGGGGCTTGGCGGGTGCTTCTTCTGGCATTCGAGACGGCTCCATGAGGCGGGGATCGGTTGGTAGAGACGATAATCCTACCGAAGCATTCTTGCATACCGAGTTTTCTTCGTCGCTTCTGTGACCCATCGAGTAGCTGAAGCAAGACCATCACCTGAATTGATGATGAACGTCTTTGGACAACAGCATGCGTTCGAGCAGACGCTAGTTGGACTGGCCAGCCATCCGCCATGACCACATAAGAAACGAGGTCGCAGTGAGATCGATTCCAGGTTCAGTTGTGCTGTAGGACTGCACATCATCGCGAAAGACAGCCTTGCGACTGGCATCGAAGACTCCGCTATTGCCGTTGAAGAGCTTGAAGGTGTCGACACCATCGGCCGGGCAGAGGATCAGGCCATCCAATGTGCCTGATGTAGCGGCGGAGGCGGGTCCCTCGACGGCCGCACCCCACAGAACGGGAGTTCCGCCAGCTGTTCCATTTAGCGCGCCGGCAAGGTTTGCGACCTGGTGCTGAATGCAGTTAGGAAAAGTGCTGCCATCGCCAACGAGAAACGACGCTCCCCAGGAGTTTGCGCCGAGGATATTTGCGAGCCACCGCTGGGAGAACCGGTCGTAGCGTGTGTCGTGGGTGAGAGAGTACGCCTCGCTTGCCATCACTGAGAGTCCGGCACCGTGGGAGGTCGTGTCGCCAGCAGCCCAGGGGACGCCAAAGCCCCAGGCATCTGACGCGGCCAGCGTGATGGCAGAGTCCACCTGCTTGAGCAGTTGCGCTTTGATCTGGGAAGCTGTGATTGCGAGGCCATCGCTGGTTTCGTTGCTTTGGACGAGTGCGTGGTGTAGTTCGAAGTGGGCAAGCCCGCTCACATCGTAGAGGTTGAGCGTGTCCGACGAGCCCTTGGTGTAGATGTTGTCGATATAGCGTTGTGCGTACTGGGTCGCCTGCTTGAGGTACAGCCGGGTCGCGGCTTCGCTGGTTCTGTCGCCATCTGCGGCGCGCATCGCCAGGTAAAGCTCGGTCGCACCAAACTCCATATCGTCGTCCCAGACGGTTTCGGGATAGCCGCTGAAGGGCGCGATGGTGAGCAGGCAGGTGGAGCATGACCCCGACCCAACGGACGGAGCGGGATCGGGGTAGCTCGTATCGGCCAGCGCATAGGTCTCTCTCGCAGCCTTAAGACAGCGACCGGCGAGGTCGGGATTTTCAGCCTGGTTGATCTGGAAGCACAGGCCAAAAGCCGCAGCCAGCCTACCGGCAAGATTGGGGCTGATCGTATGATCTGCGGTCATCTCCGTAAAGACCGGACGATTGCAGATATAGAGGGTGGTGTCCGGGTCGCACGGCGTAGGGTCGCCATCCTGCTGGTAGTTATCTGCCGCCTGCGGGAGCGTCCAGATGTCGTACTCGGTAATGAGACACAGTGCCGATTGATAGGTTCCGCCGCAGTTGCCGGCGGTGGATGAGGGATCACCTTCGCCGTAGTAGTTCCAATCTTGCGTGTTGTCGACCTGATAGGCGAGCCTGCGGTGGGTGCCGTCCCACATCTTGAGCAGCCACCGGACACCGAAGCGTGCTTCGTCGCGGAAGTCTGACGAGGCGGGTGCACCCGGCCTGCTGTTGCCCGCATACGATACGGAGTTGGGGGGCGCGACCGGGTGCAGGGGAGCACCCCTGCCCATCTGCCCGGGAAAGTCGCGGACACCCAGCTCCATCAGGGCGACGGTATAGCTCATGGTTTCGACGTACTTCTCGTAGTCGCCGGCGTCCCACCAGCCACCAGCAGCGTTGATCTTCGGCAGCCCGGCGGGAACCAGAGGCGCGGCGGGTGGGACCTGGTTGATCTCGTCGTTTTCATCGAGGGCCGGGGTGAGGTACTGGGTGGCTGAGCTGTCTTTGAGGTGGCCTGGAGCGGTACGCAGCGCGTTCCGGATGAAGTCCGGGCCATCCCGCTGGGTCTGGTAGAAGAAGAGCGTGTTGAGGAGCAGACCGGGGTAAAGACTTGCGGGCGTACCCACCGCAAAGCTCGGCGACTTTGCTTTGAGCGGGCCAGTGACGGTGATGCTGTAGCTTTCGCCGCAGGGAACGGTGAAGTCGAGAGCGTAGACCTGGTAGGTCAACTTCCTGCTGTGCGACCAGACTCCCAGAAGCTGGCCAACGCTGGCGCTGAAGACCGTGTGCCCCTTCGCATCCACGACGTGAAAGCTTGATCCGGTGTCCTCGACTGTCGACATGAGATAGGCGCGCGCCGGTGTGGCGCCGCTCTCATATCCCACCTGGCTTACCCGGATAAACGCTGCCTGCGCGGAGAGCGCCGCGCTGGTGGCAAGGAAGAGAGAAAAGCAGACGAAAAGCCTGGCCCAGACTCGTAGCATTTGGTCACCTGTTGGAAGGAGAAGGAAGCGCTAGGTTAGTGGGTCATTGGGGATTGGTCAAATGGGAACAAAGTCTGATTCAGGTGGATTTTTCGCGCATGGTTAGCAGTTAAGCCGAAAGCGGTGTATCGGCCTTAGCCAAGGCTTAAGTTTATGATGTTGCGGCTGAGCGATGGGCGTCGAGGAGAGCGGATCGTTGAAGACTGTAATCGCTTCGAGGAAATCGACGCCGTGCTTCTTGAGGTTGCTAGCCGCCTTCGCGGGGTCGAACTCGAAGCTCAGGCGCTGCGGCGACATGGCGGAATTCTAGCTGACGCAGGCGAAGGCGGCGGAGGTGCTGGGGGTGAATCAGCCAAAGACTTCGGCTTTGAAGCACTACAAGCTGGAAGGTTTTCGTTGGAGCGGCCGATGCACTTCGCTATCGCGCTGGAGCATGATGTGGTGATCGAGATCAGGGCGAAAATGCCTTGACGAGCCTCCTTCAAATTCAAGACTTCACGGCTAGATGAATTCTAGAGGATACTGTGTCTAACGCCGTGGGAGCTGACAATGATCGAAGAAGAAGTGCTTTTCGAAGAAGTTGAAGGACCTGATGTAGAGGAAGAGCTTGATGACGACGGCGAAGATGGAGCGCTAATTACTCAGCCATTCGACCCCGCAGAGATCAGGGTGGATAGCAAACAGCTGTCGTTAGACACCCTCTTGTCCCGCATCGACAATGACGAAATAATCCTGCAGCCTGATTTTCAGCGGCAGGAAGTATGGAAAGAAGATGCGCGAAGCAGGCTGATCGAGTCGATCCTGATAAGGATCCCCCTGCCGGCGTTCTATATGGATGCCACCGATGACGAAAAATGGCTCGTTGTGGACGGTCAACAGCGCTTGAGCACTCTTCGTAGATTTGTGCTCGAAGAGTCCCTACAGCTGAAAGGTCTAGAATTTTTAAAAGAATTCAGTGGCAACACATTTACCGATCTTCCCAGGCAATTTCAACGGCGCATTAGAGAAACTAACGTTACGGTGTACCTTATACAGAAAGGCACGCCGAGCTCTGTAAAGATCAATATATTTAAGCGGATCAATACAGGTGGACTACCTTTGTCAGCGCAAGAGATAAGACATGCTCTAAATGGCGCACCCGTGACGGTCATGCTCAAGGATTTATCGGTATCCGTTGAGTTTATGCGCGCCACCAGAAACAAAATTCCGAGCGATCGGATGTCGGACAGAGAGTATATAACTCGATTCTTCGCTTTCTTGCTAACAAAACCGGCCGACTATAGCGCACAAGAATTTGAC
>CAHJWN010000136.1 GCA_903642265.1 Acidobacteriaceae bacterium
TAAGATGAGATCTCCCAACCCAAAAGGGAAATGAAGGGCCCAGGAAGACCACCTGGTTGATAGGCTGGAGGTTGAAGTGCAGTAATGCATGTAGCTTACCAGTACTAATCGCCCGTTCGGCTTGTCCATAGAATTTACTCTGCGCAGTAAGTTTCATGTTTTGTGAAATGTCCACTGTTCTAGAGTCATTCAATACAAGCTTTGTAGTTATATCTTTTGGATAAGCGCAACAAATGTAACAAACGTCTGGGAATACCCCAATCTATTCAGTTGTGAACGATCGCGAGAGCGAACATTCAAAACTTTGCCGGTGAGTTTACCGCGAGGGTCACACCCGTTCCCATCCCGAACACGGAAGTTAAGCCTCGTTGGGCCGATGGTACTGCACGCGTAAGTGTGTGGGAGATTAGGTGATCGCCGGCATAATACAGAAAGCCCCATCCTTCACCGGATGGGGCTTTCCATTTGTATCTCATCCTTCAATTCAGGCCGCCTGAGCAAGACTACCCCAATCGCTGCTGGTAGCGGTTTCTCGCTAACTTTGTCACTCTAGCGATCGCCGCCGGCTAACGCAACAAGACCGCAATCTGGGTTCCGGTCTCGATCTGTACCTGATCGGCGGGTAGCACAGCGTAACAGTTCGCCCGGGCGTTGGCAGCAAGATCTCCCGACCCATGCCACGAGACCAGCTTCACGGCAGACCCATGTACATCACCACTAAGGCGCGCGGGCAATATACGTGTGAGGCCCAGCTTACCGGCCCATCCCTCACTTAGGGTAGCCTGCGCAAAGCGTGGTCCTGAAATATCTTCGCCGCACATGACCCGCAGGAAAGGCTCGACAAAGCAGTGGAACGTCACCTGCGTCGACACTGGATTTCCTGGGAGCCCAAAGAAGTAGCGCTCTGGGGCTTCCTCTTCGCCAGGCGTGCTCACCCGTCGCGGCAGACGGCCGAATACCAGCGGCTTTCCCGGTTGCATCATCACGCCGGTAAAGAAGAACTCTGCACCGAACTCCGCGAGTACCTCCTCGATCAGGTCATACTTGCCCATGGAGACGCCGCCAGAGAACAGCAGTAAGTCGGACGTAGTGGCTTGTTTTAACCGGTCGCGAATCGATTGCAACGTATCTTCTGCGATTGGGAGGCGAAGTGGCAGGCCCCCAGCAGCTTCGACCATCGCGGAAATCCCATAGGTGTTGGAATTTCGAATCTGGTGCGCGTTTGGCACTTGCTCGATGTCGACCAGCTCATCGCCGGTTGCGACGATCGCCACCGAAGGCTTCGAATAAACGATCAGCTTCAACATGCCGCAGGTCGCAGCCTCGGCGATTTCGGCCGCCCCGACAAGCGACCCGCCCGCGGCGACGATATCGGCTGCTCTGGCCTCGGTCGCTTGTGCAACGATATTGTCCCCAACGCGCAGAGTGCGGCTGCCATTACTTTTAATGTCTCCGTCATGGGCAATGACATGTTCAAGCATTGCGACGGCGTTTGCTCCCGCCGGCATTGGAGCGCCGGTCATGATCTCGATTGCCTGGCCTGGCTCGAGGGCTGCACCAGGCCAAGCATCACCCGCGCGCACCAGTCCAATCACCTTGAGCCGAGCACCTGACGCGAACTCGGCTGCCTGGACGGCGAAGCCGTCCCGAGTTGACCGGTCGAACGGAGGCTGGTCACGATCGGCACGTATCGGTTCAGCCAGCACTCTTCCTGCTGCTTCGAGCAAGGGCACTTGTTCGGTCAGTGCAGGCGATGCGCTGCCATGTCGCCGCGATCGAAGCGCGTATGCCTGCTCGATAACGATTGCCAGGGCTACTTCAAAATCAAGAACCACATCGCCTCCAACGCAATAAAAAGCCCCAGGCCGTCCTGCCTGGGGCTGATTCTCTACCTTGCGGAACTTACTTTTTCTTGGCAGCCTTGTAGTTCGACTCCACCTTCTCGCCAATGCCGGTCAAAATCTCCTTGACCTCAGCCGAGTGACCACCGTCTGGCACAAGCGCCAGGTAGTGTTGGTAGGCGTCGACGCAGCCTGGAGGGGCTGTTACCTTGTTCGTCTTCGAATCCACAGTGACTTTCTGGATAAGCGACTGGCCCTTGATGTAGTAAGCGTCCGCTTTGTTCGGATCGGCTGCGATCGCCTTGTCCGCTGCAATAGCAGCATCATCAACTTTGCCCGAGTTATAGAGCGTAACTGCCTCATTCAAGAGGTAGGTTCCTGCTTTGGCAGGCTCTGCCTTGGCTGCATTGTCATACGCGTCGGAGGCTTCTTTGGCGTTTCCGGTATCGCCGAATGCTTTCCCGATCTGGTTATAAGCATCTGCCGTGGTCTCGATATTCGGCTTTTTTGAAGCCGTATTCAGATCAACGGCTTTCTTGTAGGAAGCTTCTGCATCGCTGAACGCCTTCTGCACGTCAGGCTCAGTCGCCGTCTTGCCTGCAGCTTTCGCTGCTTTCAGCGCTTTTTCCGCCTGTCCCAACTGCGCATCACCGAGAGTAATCCAAAGAACGGCCTCGTTTGGCGCCTGTACTGTCGCGTCGCTCATTGACTTTGCGGCAGCCTCGAAGTTGCCCGCCTTGTTGTCATCCCTCGCCTGCTTCAACGCGGCGTTCAGGTTTGCAATCTTCTGGTTTCCCTGCTTCGCTTCTGCGGTCTTCTTTTTGTACTCCTCGAGCGCCTGCTTCTGCTCTGGAGTCATCTTGTCGATGAACTCCTTACGGGTCATGTCGAACTGCATCAGCTTGTCTTCGCCGCCCTTGAACGTCTGGTCCTGAAAGTAATCCGCGACAATGTCATCGGCATAAACGACGACTAGGTACGTGTCGGGAACAATGCCTGTGCCCTTGTAATCGCCATTTTCATCAATCGGGAAGGTGTAGGCCCACTTTGCATCCTTCGCGTCCTTGAAGTGGTCTTTCGTCAACCGGACCGTGGCTCCCGCTTTGAGTGGCGAGCCCGCAGCATTGTTGACATGTCCATGGATGCTGGCGATTTTTGAGGGGTCCTGCGCCCTTGCAACGCCTCCACGCAAGGCCATACCCACCATTGCGATAACTGCGAGCAAAACGGCAATCCCCTTGATATTTCCTGCAATTCGCTTGATCACTTCAATCTCCCGCGCCTCTTGTACTGGCGACTCTTCCTTGAATTCTTTGCTCACAAAATGTTAGCGGAAAGGTTGCTACCTTTCGTTCTTTTAGTTCAGATGCCCTTGTTGCGGTATTGGTGACTGAAGACGCTTGAAAGTCCTCACACAACAGCATAAGGGATTCGTCTGCTGTACCTGCATGCGGGAGGCTTCTTAACCGAGAACGCATCTCGCACATGAGCTCACAGGACTCGGTCGCACCCCGATGAGCATGACCAACTTACATGTAATTACACACCGAGTCCAACTCCCATGCTGTACTGACAGACTCTGCCACAACCATCGGCAGTATAAGCCTGATAACGCAAGAAGGCGACAGACGTGGTGCTGGTTCAATCGTTCAATTATTTGAACGCCTTACTTGCAGAAACCTCAGATTCGCACTTGCTTCCAGGCTTAGCCTGTCGAGTCAAAGCGACCTGCGGAGCGCAGGCAATCCTGATCTCAATTAGCATCTGAAAGTAGACTTCGAACTACAAGGAGCTGTGCCCATGAGCGAATTACATTCCAGTTCAACGAACCACTCTTCAGTTCATAGCGATTCACTGCATCATGAGTCCTGGCTTGAGACCTGGTGGCCTACCCTGGTCATTGCGTTCGGTCTAATCTTTGTCGCCAGTCTCGTCTTTTTCAAGCCCGTCGACTAGCGTTCGTGGGGGTCCGTTCCGCGTCGACGTCGGCTGCAAACACCAATCTCCCAGTCTCCTCAAGAGGCATAGGACGGCTTGTGACCGCCAGATATTGCTTACTTCGCGGGCGTCACAGGCTGCTCTGATTGAGTCTTCTTGTCCCTGGCATCCTGGGCCTTAAGCCATTTGTCAAAAGGGATAGAGAACGCGAACAGCTCTTTCTTCATGTCCTGCGAGTGCACTTTCTTGACGTAGAACTGCGCGCCCTTCAAGGCAGGATCGTCAAGCGGCTTGACGTCGTAAAACAAGTAGCCGGCGAGTGTGGAGTGGGCGTTCACGATCGTTCCCTGGAAGCCAAAGTCGTCGTCGTCCTGGGTGATTTTCTTGTCTACTGGCGCATGATGGATCGGGATCGCCGGGATCGGTGCGGGCATTGGGATCTTTGAACTTTTCGTGTTCTTGATGTTGAACAGCCGCCGGTTGATGTCCTCCGGAGTTGCCGCCGGAATGACATCGTTATTGGCTGAAATAAACTGTAGCCGGGCATCATCAAGCGAAAGTGCCCGGTCGCTGTCGTTCGTAATAATCACGTGCACAGGCAGCAACCCGTGCTGCACATAGGGCAAACGGAAGAACTTGCAGTCCGCCGGGTCATCACATGGGTCGGCGGCGATCGTGACCTGCTCCGTCTCATGCGCGTCAAACGCGTCATACTGACCCGCAGGCTTTACGGGCGGGGCTTTCCTGTCCGCTGCAACAGAGTACCCTGTTGAAGCGACACTCGCGATGATAAGAATGACAGCGATAGCAGGCGAACTTTTGGAGAATGGACGTGGCAGCATAGGTCTGCTTGATTATGATCTTGGCTGGTGCCCAAGGTAAAGGCCGGCTGGAAGTGCCAAGGCATGAAGGCCGAACAAGGCCAGAGTGCAAGCTTCGGACCGCACGTCCCGGAGCATGAGGAACCACCCATTGGTAATGTGGATTTACAGTTTCCTCCTGAGCGTCGCGTTGGTGCTAGGCACCCCGTACTGGCTGTTCCGCATGGCAACCAGCGGTCGCTATCGGGCCGGTCTGCTGGGACGGCTTGGATTTGTTCCGACCGCACTGCGGGAGCGCCTGACTGCAATGCGCGTCGAGCGCCGGGGCGGAGGTGGTCAGCGCCCCTTGATCTGGGTCCATGCTGTCTCGGTCGGCGAAGTGCTGGCCGCCGCTCGTCTTATTGAAGAGTTCCGCACCGGCCAGTTCCAGCGGGAGCGTCCCGGAACCGTTTTTGCCATCTCCACCACGACGGAAGCAGGGCAGCGACTCGCAATGGAGCGGCTGCCGTCCTGCGCAGTGTTCTACTTTCCACTGGACTTCAAATTTGCTGTCCGCCGCTACCTGAGGGTGCTCACTCCCGAGATGGTGCTGCTCGTTGAAAGTGAGCTCTGGCCGCGTCTTATTACGGAATGCGCGAACGCCCGGATCCCGCTTGCGGTTGCGAATGCCCGCATCTCGGACAGGTCGTTTCCGCGCTACATGCGCCTGAAGACTCTATGGCGGCCATTCCTCGCCAGGATCGCCACCTTCCTCGCCCAAAGTGAGGAGTCCGCCGCACGGCTGCGCGAAATAGGTGCAACCCGGGTTGAAGTCACCGGCAATGTGAAATACGATGCAGCCCCCGGCAAAGAGACGTCGCTGGTGCTCGCGCTCAGGATGCGGCTGCAAGGCGATGTTTGCGCGGTGATCTGCGGCAGCACGCTGGCAGGCGAAGAGGCTGTGATTCTGGAGGCATGGCCGAAGATCCTCGCCGCATTCCCGCGTGCATTGCTGGTCCTCGCGCCCCGCCAGCCTGATCGGTTCGATGATGTCGCCCTGATCATCCGCGAGCGCGGCTTTGAGGCCATGCGCGCCACCAGCTTCTCCCGCGTCAAGGTAACGGTAAAGCCCGGTGGGATCATCCTGCTCGATACCATTGGTGACCTGTCGACCCTGTACGGCCTGGGCTCGGTAGCCTTTGTTGGAGGGAGTCTCTTTACCGGCGGCGGCCACAACCCACTCGAGCCCGCCCAACTGGGTGTTCCAGTCGTCATAGGACCGTCCTATGAGAACTTCCGCGAAATCGTTCACGCCATGCAGAGCAATGACGGGATCCGGATTGTTCAACCTGCGGACCTGGCCTCTACCCTCATCTCCCTGCTCCAGGATGCCAATGCCGCCCGCGCGCTGGGTGCCCGTGGACGGGCGGTCTCCGCTGCGCAGGCTGGTGCAAGTGCCCGCACAGCTGCATCGCTTCTCAAGCTGCTTCCTCCTCTGCCGCCTGGCCCCAGGCTGGAACCGAGTGCGCGCGTCAGGGTGCCTCGCGAGATCATCGACAGAGAGGCGGGAGCAACGCAGTGAACACCCCGGCATGGCGGAGAATGCTCAAGCCGCTGGTGCCCGTCTATTCCACGGCACTCCAGGCGAAGGAGTGGCTCCTCAGCCATAACTGGCCCGAACCCAGGCGGCTCGCTCATCCCGTGATCAGCGTTGGCAGCTTGTCAGCCGGGGGTGCAGGCAAGACACCCGTGGTGATGATGCTTGCAGAGCTCTTAGGTGCCCACGGCTACGAAGTACGCATCCTGACCAGGGGATACGGCCGGTCAGGCACTCTAACAGAGCGTGTCGTCGCCAGTGGAGATTCGCGACGCTTCGGTGATGAACCGCTAATGATGGCCAGACGTCTTCCCGCATGCTCCGTCTGGGTGGGTGCCGACCGGTATAGCATCGGCAGGCTTAGCGAGGAGAATGACGGACGCGGGGCTAAGATCGTCTACCTGCTCGACGATGGATACCAGCACCGTAAGCTGGTCCGCGATATCGACATCGTTCTGCTCACCCGTCAGGACCTCACCGATGATCTGCTACCGCTCGGCAATCTCCGCGAGCCGCTCCAGGCCATGCAGCGTGCTGATGTGGTCGTCATGCGCGAAGAAGAAGGTTTTGCCGCAGGTCTCTCCGGCAAGGCCGCAACGTGGTTCGTTCGCCGCTCACTGCACCTCGCCGATCATCCGCCGCCTCCCGCCCGCGCCATCGCCTTCTGCGGTCTGGCACGGCCTGAGGGCTTCTTATCAATGCTTGCAGCGGCCCATATTGAAGTTGCCGCAGCGTCGATCTTTCGCGACCACCACGCCTATTCCGACACCAACATCGATGCGCTTCTCGAGCTCGCGAAAGCCCACGATGCTGACGGGTTTATCACCACCGAAAAAGACGCAGTAAAGCTCACGCCATCCATGCGAACACGCCTCGGGCGCCTGGTGGTGCCGGAACTCAGGATGGAACTCCGCGATTCCGAATCGAGCATTGCGAATTTACTAACTCTGCTCGCAAACAAAAAAATGTAGCGATCTTCAGAGAAATCGAAAGCCGTGACTGCGACACGCCGTTACGAGTCCTAGCTCCATTGCTGGTTTCAGGCCCACCGACCTCTCGATCTCCCCGTGAGAAAATCAAGAATTGAACACCGCTGACACAACTGCAAGTGCTCTGCCTTCGTCTTGTTTTGTCGCAAGAGACGGCAAGCCCCTGCGCGTCCTGATCGTCCGCACCAGCGCCATGGGGGATGTCCTCCATGCGCTCCCCGCCGTGGCGGCCCTGCGCCGCCTTCATCCCGACTGGTACATCGGCTGGGTCATCGACCCACGCTGGCTGCCTTTGCTGCAAGCCGAAGGCGGTGAGCGCGTCGCCACCGGCAATCCTCTGCGTCCCATCGTTGATTGTGTGCATGCCGTTCCAACGCAGGAGTGGAAGAGGCATCCGTTCACCTTCCAGACCGCTCGCGGCATCGCCGCCCTCGGGCGCGAACTCCGCGCCGCCCACTATGATCTCTGCGTCGACATGCAAGGCCTCATTCGTTCCTCGCTCGTCGGCCGCCTTAGTGGAGCCCCGCGGTACGTTGGCCGCATCAAGCCCCGCGAAGGGATCGCCCGCTTCCTCTACAAGCTTCGCGTTGCCACTGCCTCTCCCCACGTGATCGACCAGGGCTGCGAACTTCTCGGTGCAGCCATTGGCGGCTGCCTCACCGCCGGCGAAGTCGCCCTGCCCGTCGACCCTGCAGCCGAGGCATGGGCCACCGGCTTCCTCGAGCGGATCCTGCCCCGCGACCTCTGGACCAAGTTTGCCTTCATCACTCCAGGCGCCGGCTGGGGCGCCAAGCAATGGCCAGGCGAGCGTTACGGCGCCGTAGCCGTCGCACTTGCTGAAGCTGGATACGCTACCCTCGTCAACGCCTATCATCCTGACGACCACATCGCCACCGAGGTCGTCACCGCCAGCCTTGGCTGCGCCGTTGTCGCGGCTTCCACCATGGCCCAGATGATCGCTCTCGAGCGCCGCGCCGTCCTTGTCATTGGCGGCGACACTGGACCGGTCCACCTTGCCATGGCTCTTGGCACCCCGGTGGTCGGCCTCTACGGCCCAACCGACCCCGCCCGCACCGGCCCATATGGCCCCCACAGCCGCGTCCTCCGGCACACCTCCAGCGTCGTAGACCACAGCCGCCACAACGCCACAGAGACTGGCCTCCAGCGCATCACTACAGAAGAAGTCGTCACCGCCGCCCTCGCCCTTCTACGCGAGTAGCAGGGCTACTGTTCCGTTCACCCGCGCAACTCCATAATCCCGAACCGCTCAATCCTTTCCTGCCCAGGAGCCCGCGCCTTTCGGCCTGCTTAAGGGTACGGCTTCAGCCGTGCCATGACCACTGCATCACACTGCGGCTTCA
>CAHJWN010000137.1 GCA_903642265.1 Acidobacteriaceae bacterium
CCACTCTCTGACATCCTTTCGCTCTTGCGACCACATACCTACGTGACCGTCGGCCTCAGCGCCGTGAGTACTGGGGGTTCGCTTTCCGAATCGCAACGTCATCAAGTGCTACAGCGGTGGTCAAAGGAGTATGCTGGCTTTCCGTAGGGAATGTCCCTGAACCTGTCTGCTTGCAGGCCGGAGGCTCCTGCTTCTTCCGCGTGGATGGCCGTTCGTCCTTGCGAGCGTTCTCTCGCTGCCGCACCGGCACTCATGGAACTTCTTTCAAACGCGAAAGGTATTACGGCATTCTTCCCGTAAGCCCCGGCGACGACTTCCTTATGCTCGGCAGCCACTTCGAGCTGGAAGGGGATGCCCGCTTTCTGCTCGATGTTTTGTTGTGAGCAAAATCAGGCGGTCGACACCTTGAACCCGGTCGCTTGCTCCACTGCTCGAGCCAGCATAGTGGGATCAGACACACCTTGATAGTCCATACGTGGGGTGTAGGGAACTTCGAGTCGTGCAACCTCTTCGTCCGTCAGAGTGACGGCCAGCGCCGCGAGCGCGTCGTCGATGTGCCTGGTCTTGAGCGCGCCTACTATCGGCGCGGCCACGACGGACTTACTACCCAGCCATGCCAGTGCGACGGCTGCCTGGCTGATGCCGCGTTGCTTTGCGATGGCGCCCACGGCTTCGACAATCTTCTGATCGCTTTCCGCGTTTGTTTCATCGTTGTAGCCGGCAGCGGCTTCTGTTTCTGACCGCGTCGTCGTCTCTCCCCATGGGCGAGCGAGAACCCCACGTGCCAGGGGACTGTAGACAACGGTGGCGACGCCTTCGTCGGCGCAGAGCGGGAGCATCTCGCGTTCCTCCTCGCGCCCGAGCAGATTATAGGTGTCCTGCAGGGACACAAAGCGTGCCCATCCATTAGCTTTCTGGAGGTGAAGCGCCTTGCTGAACTCCCAGGCCTTCATCGAGGAAGCACCGAGATAGCGCACTTTGCCAATTTTCACTAGATCGTGAAGCGCCTCCAGCGTCTCTTCCCATGGAGTGAGCTGGTCGCGACGGTGGATCTGGTAGAGGTCGACATAATCGGTGCCAAGCCGCTTCAGGCTGCCATCGATCTCCGTCATGATCGCCTTGCGTGACAATCCAATGGCGTTGGGTCCGTCATGGGTAGCAGGCGCGACCTTGGTCGCGATGACGACGCTGGCGCGGTTTGTGAAATCCTTCAGCGCCCTGCCGACAATCTCCTCACTTCCTCCGTTTGAGTACATATTGGCAGTGTCAAAGAAGTTGATGCCTGTCTCGATCGCGTGCCGAATCAGCGCGCGGCTCCCTTCCTCGTTGAGCGACCAGCTGGGATAGGCTCGCGAAGGCTCACCGAATCCCATGCAGCCGATACAGACAGGCGAGATGTCAAGACCTGTGTGTCCGAGTTTTCTGTATTGCATCGACCCTCCAAACCGGTATACAAAGGGACAGCTCTCCGGTTAGAAAGAGCATAGCGGATAACTCTCCACTTAATCAAGGGGTCCTATGGCCGACAATGAAGTGCTGCGCGCCGATGCGCGGGCAAACAGGGACCGCATTCTGGGTATTGCGCGTGATGCCTTGGCTGCTGATGCCACGGCATCCCTGAACTCCATCGCAAAAATGGCTGGGGTTGGTGCCGGAACGCTTTACCGTCATTTTCCGAGCCGTGAATCCTTAGTGCTTGGCGTGTATCGGAAGGAGATCGACGTGCTGGTGGCGCTTGCTCCGACGTTGCTGGCCAAGCACCCACCCCTGCAGGCCTTTCGCACCTGGTGCGATCGCCTAGCTAAATTCGGAAGAATGAAATACGGGGTTGCAGACATCGTCCACGCAGCGACATCGGACCAGGACATACAGGAAACCTACACACCTATGCTGGGGGCGGTCCGCCAACTCATTCACGCCTGCGAACGTTCAGGAAACATTGATCAAGGATCCGACCCCGAAGACTTTCTGGTGTTTGTCGGGCTCTTATGGCGAATTCCGCCAAGCGCGGCCGGAGAGGCGCGCGTGAAGAGACTTCTTGCGCTTGCCTTCCGCGGGTTGGGCGCGAAAGATTAGCACCGATAGACGCCTTTCTCGCCAGGTGCGCCGTTGCCAACCCTCATACAACCTCGATAGACAATTGGCGGGGGTGCGGATAAGTCCGAGGACTGGTGGTTTACATCGGCGCTGGACAGCTTTGCCGCAGTGCCTCGTCGCCGTCTACGTTCTCACTCGCTACTTGGACCTATTCACTCCAAAACTCGTCGTCCCTCGCTCGCATCAAATGCAGTTGAGGTATATGCAAGGCGAAGAAGCAAGGCTTGGGTACGAGAGGTTCAACAGTGAGGATCACGGTACCTGGAACCAATGCTGCGGGGGACGTGTCCGGAGGTGGCCTGGTTCTTAAGGGCGTCACGGTGGTCGACACGCGCATCGGCGAATCGACGCCTGGCCGGGCCGTTCTTATGAGGCATGGCAAGATCCAGCAGATCGCTGGCATCCGCCGATGAACGCCGCCACACCCGAGGCAGGCGTGCTGGATCACTTCACTCCAGGCAGTCCTTGGAAGAGCTCCCAGAGCAGGTTGCAGGCCACATCATCGCTGACGAATCCGACCTGCACGACGCCGTGGATCAGTTCATTCCCTAACCTGCATATCGCCTTCACCATCCATCCATCACGCACCCGAAATCCCCTTCCATGGAGAACAAGATGAAGATCATATGCGTCGAAGAACACACAGGGGACCAAGACCTTCTTAAAGCAGGTCAGCCGAAGCAGAAGGCCGAAGCGAGTTACTTTACTGAAGTCGGCACTGAATTTAAAGGAAGCCTCGATGACGGGGATGACAAGCTTCCGTCCACGCTGAACTTTCAGATCTCCGCGAAGCTCCTTCCGGACCGCGATGGCGGGCGTCTCGCGATCATGGATCAGCACGGAATCGATGTGCAGATCCTTTCCTACAGCAACCCCTCGCAATATGTGCCGGCGGACCAGCAGGTGGAACTCACGCGACAGGCTAATAATCGTCTTGCTGAATCCGTACGGGCCCATCCCACCCGCTTTGGCGGATTTGCCTGCCTGCCCTGGGGGCACCCGGAAGCCGCAGCGGAGGAACTCGAACGTACGGTGAAGGAACTTGGCTTCGTGGGCACGCTCCTGATTGGGCGTCCCGGAGATACCTTCTTAGATGATCCTCGTTACGAACCCGTTCTGGCCAAACTCAACGAGCTCCGCGTGCCCATCTATCTGCATCCGGGAGTGCCGCTGCCGCAGGTACAGCAACCCTACTACGGCGGTCTGGCTACGCAGGTCACCGCGAGACTTTCGCTCTTTGGCTGGGGCTGGCATAACGAAGCTGGCGTCCATCTGCTTCGCCTACTGCTTTCCAGGAAATTCGATGAATACCCAAACCTTCAAGTCATCTCCGGACACTGGGGCGAGATGGTTCCGTTCTATCTCAGCCGACTGGACGATTCGATTCCACAGGCTGTCACCGGTCTCTCCCGCTCCATCACGGAGACCTTCAAGCAGCATGTCTACGTCACCCCGAGCGGCATCATGGGTCTACCTCAGTTCGAATTTATTCACAAGGTCGTTGGCGCCGATCGCATCCTTTACTCCGTGGATTATCCGTATCTGACCCTTGCGGGCGCCAGGCGCTTCCTGGAGTCGCTCTCCGTAAGCCTGGAGGATAAGGAGAAAATGGCACATGTGAACGCTGAACTTTTGTTCCATCTCTAGCGATGGGGCTTCGTGACCGAGAACAAATCATGAGCGCAAGGTGCGATCCCGTTGCCAAGTCACAGCTCACCAGGCAACAGGGTCTAGAAGTCGCAGCCTGTTCGGTTTCACATCTTCCTCAAAGACGCATAGGGCGAAGAGCGGATCCGCGAGGTACGCTTCATGTAGCTCGGACTGCCCAATGGCGAAGTCCGAGCTACATGCAGCTGATCTGTCGTATACGGTATCCGACATGTGGACCTGCTTCTTTCACATGCGTTAATGAGGATCAGCAGGGTCAATGTAAACGCTCTTCACAAATGTGGCTGCGTTGGTGTCCGGCCAGTCGGGATGCTGCTTTCTAAGGGTGGCGCTGATTTCTCTTGCAGCGGCATCGACCGAGATACCTTGGCGCTTCAGTGCAAGGGCTTGTGTGCGGATCGCAATGATCAATGCGCGCTCTGCGGCAACGAGAGATCCATCGCCCGGCGCGCTATGATCCGGCAGTACGTGTGCGACGTTCAGCATCGCTACCTTGTCCAGCGTGGCGAGCCATTCCGTAGGCGTACCGTCCTCGCCGAAGATGTTCGGTATGGTCTTATTCTGCACCACGTCGCCCGAAACCAGGGTGTGATCCGGCTCGACGAGGGTTAGCTCGTCTCCTCTGGTGTGGGCGCCACCGAGCCAGAGCAGACGGGCCGTGACACCACCACCGAGATCGAGCGAGGCTTCGCTGTCGAAAAGAACATCCGGCGAGCGCAAGACGACACCCGCAAGTAGATCCTTGTTCTGCGCCGACATACCGCGGAATAGGTCAGTGAGCACCTGCCCGTCTTTTTGCAGTTCCCCCTGCTGTACCGCATTGCGGATGAGGACGGTCCCAGGAGGAAAGCCGGGCTCGCCGGTGACATGCTCTGTGTGGTAGTGCGTCGTTGTCAGGAACAGCTTGGAATTGTTAGGTGCGAGCTTGGCAACAACGCGCGCAACGGTGGCTCCATTCTTTGGCCCCATCCCTGTATCGACGACGAGCGTCGCACGACTGCCAACGACGATCGCGATGTTCGGAAAGCCCGTGATCTCCCACACATGATCGGAGATCTTCGTCGTAGTTTCGCTGAGTATCGGCTGGGTCGAATACGGAACGTGAGGAGGGGCCTGTCCGGCTACCGATAGGGCAAACAAGGATAGGAAGGGAAAGAGCAGCTTCTTGGTCATATTGTTCTTCTCCGTTGAAGCCACCACGCTGCCTGTTTGGGCCGCCGATGCGATCTGAAGTGAGACTTCACTCGTTAACGAAGTCTACTCCGCTATCTAAATACAAACGGTTATAGCGAATTGATTCTGCAAATCACAAAATGAATCGAGGTCTTACAACGGCTGATTGACCCCCGAGTCCGCGAAGAGTCAATAAGGGTCGTTCGGAGGCATTAGGGCGATGATTGCCTGATACGCGCTGGCGCCGCTTTTGACCCGAGATAATCCACTCTCGAGCCATGGAAGGAACGGTTGTTCTGACCATGAGCCTACCGTACTTAGTCACTTGAACTACCCGTTACTCGATTCGTTCACCGCCGTCGGACCTGCCTGCCGACCAGTAGCCGGCAGCCTTGATCCAGGCTTTCGGGTGCCCAAGTGTCTCAGTCATGTGCCGATAGATAGACCGGGCGATGGAAGTCTCTGCGGCGACTCAGATAAAGCCCTCTCCAGGGGGAAGGCGCCGATTCAGGAATGAGCCGCGAAACAAGTCCGTATCTCGCTCGGCACTGCCAGTAGCATGCAACCATGTAACCTGTACGTTGCCTACGGTTTCAAGGTAACGCTCTTCTTCGTTATTCGCGACAAAGGCGATCACGGACACAGGACGTTCAAGCGGCAGCGACTCCAGACGCCTTCCAATCGAGGGAAGTGCCGTCTCATTCCCGATGAGCAGATACCATTCAAAGTCATCGGGTGCCACGGAAGAGCCTTTCGGCCCAGCGATATCGAGTAGGTCTCCGATTCTTGCAGTTCGCGCCCATTGCACTGCGGGCCCTTCCTGATGAAGCGCGAAGTCCAGCGTAAAGGTACCTGCTTCAAGATCCCAGCACGCGGCGTAAAGTCGCGCATCACTGCAGGCTGTTCTCCCTTTGCCGGCACAAAGATTTTGATATATGGTCGTCCGCGGAGGGTGAGTCAAAGTCCCGCAGATCCTTCGATTCGAAGCGGACGCGCAACAGGCGTGGAATCATCTGCTTCTTTCCGCTTACTCGCAGTGTCCTTCGGACTACATCGTGGCGAACGTGTGTGAATTGATGATCCAACCCGCGTGCAGCATCAGGGTCTTGGGGCCGGGCACCGCGTTTAGATGTTCGAAGGTGCAGGAGATGTCACTCAACGAATCATCCTCCCCTGCCATCACAAAGCAAGGCATATTGAGCTTAGGACTTAGAGGGCGGACGTCGATGTTCTGGATGACGGCTTCGAACGCTTCTTCCGTGTCGGTGCCCGTCATATACATGAAGCGTGGCTTGAACGCAGAGGAGGCCATTTCGAAGTACGGCCAGTTCTGCGGTTGGAAAGAGGTGTACATGATTGCACAGGCGGCAAAGCGCGGATCGGCCGCAGCAATTTGCGTCGCCCAGAACGAGCCAAAGGAACGTCCCCAAGCCATGATGCGTTTCTCGTCGATCTCTGGGCGTTGCAAAAGAAGGTCAATTGCCGCGATGCCGACCTGTCCGTAGATTCCAGGGTCATACCAGATTTCCCGAAGAGCGAAGATCCCTGACCGGTTCCATTCGATGACGAGACATGCCAGGCCGCGGCGAAGGAAATGGTCACCAGCCCCGAAGAGCGCCATTTCTTTGAAGGTATCCATGCCCTCAATCATGACCACGCACGGTAAGGTGCCGCCCGTATCTCCAGTCGGGAATGAAGATAAGCGGGGAGCGACTTGTTTCCATAAGGAATTCCACGGCTTCGATCCGATGATCGGCACCCTTCATGTATTGCGCGAAACAATCATTCTTTTTTGTTTCAAGCGCTCGGTTCAAAGGGGTGTTCTCAAAAATGGGCCATTGCGCACCGCCGTACATGATGGCGGCGGCGAAAAAGCCGTCCCCTGCGGAGATCGTATGTCCTTCCTTCGAAGAGGTTTCAGCATGGAGTTCGAAGCGGCGCGCGACTGCGGCGAACATCGGCGCGATGTCGTCAAAGCGCTTCACAAGTGCCTGCAATGCCAAGACCGACCCCTTGTAGTCGGGACTCATAGGAGCGCTCAGGGAGTGCAGCCGGTTCTGATCCCATTCAGGACCGGCGACTTTGATGACGGCGTCTAAAAGCCAGCGTTGTTCGCGGAAACGAGGAATCCGTCGCTGAGAGTCATGAGAGGTGATCGGCATGAGTGATTTTCCTTTGTGCAGCACTGCCTTGAAGAACTTGGGAAGCGCGACCCGGAAGTAAATTCCGGGGAGTAGGTCACCATACCTCTATGGCCGGCCGGCCTGTAACATGCCTCTTATCCGCTCACCATCCTTTCTCGCGATGCCAAGGATCAGCGCAACCCCAAAGCTTGCGGCCACTCCGCCGAAGAGGAAGACGACACGGTAGCCGAAACGGTCGGCCAGCAGACCTGCCAGTGGTCCGGTTACGCCAAAGGCTACGTCCTGGAACGCCGCTAAGCCGCCGGCAGCAGAGCCACGCAGATGCGGCGGAACGCGCTGGACGACTTCGATGCCCATCGCCGGAAACATCAGGGAACAACCAAGCCCGGTCAGGAAAGCACCGGCAAGAGCCATCGCAGGGTTCGGTGCAGTCCAGAGCAGGTATTGCCCTGCGGCCGCTGCAGCCATCGACACGAGCGCCACGGGGATGCTGCCAATACGGTCGGGCAGGTGGCCGAAACAGACGCGCACGAGCACAAACGCACCTCCGAAGCAGGTAAGACCAAGTCCGGTGTGGGACCAGCCCCGGTGCAGGAAGAAGAGCGGCATGAAGGCGCCGATTGCCGCCGAACCGACGCCCGCGAGTCCAAGCGCAAGACCCGGCTCCCAGATCAGTCCTATGATTCGCCGGAAGGGCGCACGCTCCCCGGCATGTACCGGAACGGCTGTGACCGGAACGATCATTACCAGTCCGACCAGTGGGACAAGAGCGCAGGCACACATCAAGCCCACGAAGCCGGCCCGATTGAACAGAGCGACGCCGATAGGGCTACCGACCGCGACTGCGCCATAAAGGCCCATTCCTACCAACCCGAACACCCGGCCCGAGCGTTGCGGCATGATGCCGAAACACCAGGCCATCAATCCAACGACCGTGTAACTCTCACCGACACCCAGCAGTAATCGGCCGGCAATAAGGACGCCATAGGCTGCGGAGGAGGGCAGGCCCCACCAGCTTGACGCGCCACAAACGAGCGCCGCCAGAGTGTAGACCCAAAGGCCCCGGATCATGCAGGACTTACTTCCGTGATGATCGGCCATGCGACCGGCCATGCCCCGGGTCAGAATCGTGGATGCGAAGGCGATGCCGACTGCAAGCCCCGCAAATGCGTTCCCAAATCCCAATTGCGTTGTGACGAAGACTGAAATGACCGGTAACGACATTGCCACGCAGAGATAGGAGAGAAACAGTGCCAGCGTCAGCCATACGACGCGATGAAGTTCCACGTCGCTGCGAAGCGGGAGGGTGGAGGCTGCAGAGGACATGGACGGGACCTTTCCTGGTGAGTGCGCTTGTCGCT
>CAHJWN010000138.1 GCA_903642265.1 Acidobacteriaceae bacterium
TCGCTCCCGCCACGACCACTGCCACTGAAGTCGCCCAGGAAAGCCCCGCATAACCACCAAAGCCCACTGTTGTCTGTTTTGCGGTCATCCCGACCGAAGCAAAGGTCGCACTTCGCTATGAAGGCTCCTGCCGTCTGTTTTTGCCGTAATCCTGAGCGCAGCGAAGGACCCCGCGAGACGAAACACCACCTCGACCGTCCGAACCTTTCCAACCCGAAAACCAACGACCCTGCTCAAGAGCACGCCTTCAGCCGTGCCACAAACGCTCCCTCCCAATGCGCGGCTTCATCCGCTGATTTACGCTTCTCTTTACACGATCACCGCACCCCACGAGAGCCTGACCAATGACAGCCCCCGACCCCCTCATCATCCTCGTTGAAGACGAAGACCACATCGCGACCGGCCTCCTCTTCAACCTCCAGGCCGAAGGCTACCGCACCCATCATGAATCCGACGGCGATGCCGCCCTCGCTTTCCTCCTCGCCGCACCCGAATCTGGCCCCGATGCCCCCGCCGCCGTCCTCCTCGACTGCATGCTTCCCGGCGCCGACGGCTTCACCATCGTTCGCACTCTACGCGGCCAAAAAAAATTCGTGCCTGTCCTGATGCTCACCGCCCGCAGCCGCACCGAAGATGTTCTCGAAGGCCTTGAAGCCGGTGCCGACGACTACCTTCCCAAGCCCTTCGACCTCAACATCCTGCTCGTCCGCCTCAAGACCCTCCTCCGCCGGACCGCCTGGCAGTCCGCAACACCCTCGTCGCCTGCTTCAGTAGAGCCCTCGCTGCCGGACGAATACGCCTTCGACAATCACCTGATCCGCTTCGACGCCCTGGAACTCATCGCCCCCCACGCCACCACCCACCTCACCGTCATGGAAGCCGATCTCCTTCGCTATCTCACCGACCGCGAAGGTAGGATCGTCCCCCGCAAAGAGATTCTCGAACAGGTCTGGCGCGTCCACGAAGACACCGACACCCGCGCCATCGACAACTTCGTCGTGCGCCTCCGCCGCTACATCGAAGCCGACCCAGGCAGCCCCGTCCACCTGCTCACCGTACGCGGAGTGGGATATAGATTTATTGCCAGCCCTTAGTCAGCCTGATGCGCGAGCCGAAAGTGCGCAGTACCTACAAGCATGAAGCCCACTACTCCTGACGAGCCTCATACTCCTGTAGCGACTGACTCTGAAAGCTCCCGTGGCGACGGGGCCTGCAGGCCGTCGTTCTGTCGCAGCGAAGAATCTCCGCATTGTTCTTGGCAGCTGCCGCTGCAGTGTTCTTCCCGCCTCCAGCAACGAGTACTCTAACTCACGCCGTCCGAAACCAGTCTTGCCTCGGTCAAATCGCCAGCAATCTGGAGAAAGATATCGCTCAACGCAACCTCGGTCTGTGCAGCCACGCATGTACTGCCTGAACCCGTCTGTTTGTAGTCCGAGAAGAAGTTCCACGGATGCGTCGCCATCTGTGCCATCTCGTTACAGGGCTGAACGTTCGGAACGTACGACGTGTTCGGCTTTCCAATCAGAAAGTAGGCTAGGTCCTGATCGAAACTACAGCCAAATGAAGGCGAGCCATAGGCGACCGTGTAAACGGTCGTTCCCGCATTCGTCGCATCCAGCGCCGCCTTGATTGACTGGCCGCATTCACCCATATAGGAAGGATAAGTACCGCTCGCGTCTGCTGGACTCGCCATGACAGTGATCGAACCTGGCCCACCAGTCGGCGGGTTGTAATGTGGCGCATTAGCGTCGCCATCCCCAAGAATGATCATGACATTCTGCGAACCCGGATAGGCGGTCTGTTCCTGCGTTAGCGCTGCCTGCGCGGCATACATCGTCGCTGCATAGTAAGTCCCAACATACCCGGCGTAGGTGGGTGTCCCCATGCCCGCGCACCCCGGGGAGCCGCCCGCCGCAGTTGTCAATAATGAGCTGGCATACAGCGAAATCGCCGTGTCAGATGCACGATAGTCGCTCTGAAAATCGAGCACTCGATAGGTTGTGCTGCCTGGAGTTGTCCCTGGCGCATAGCTTGTGGCCAACGCTGCAGGAAACGTATAGTTCGTTGCCATGGCAGCGCTATTGCTGCAATCGGAATCTGCACCCACAGTCGGATAATTCAGCTGCGGAAAAGTAAACAGGCTCACTCGCGCAACTGAGTTCGCCGAGTTCCCTGCGGTCACCGTACATGTCGGCTGGCTTGTGCCACACGGATCAAGATGTTGCAGCAGCACCTGGACTCCGGAAAGCGAACAGGCCATCTGTGTTGCTCCGCAATCGGCGTCATAAAGCTGCATCGAGAGTGTTGTATCCAGGACGATCGCAATGTTGTACGGCCGTGAAGGCCCACCACCCTTTACCGCCGTCGAACTCGCCTGGATCGTCATAGTCGAAAATCCAAATAATCTCGCAAAGTTGAGCGGAACCGCCGCCTGTTGCTTCACCTGTACGGCATTGTAAGGAACGTACCCGACGCATGAAACTCCCTGTGCTTGAAACGTCGCCAGGCACTTCAGCGCCGGATATCCAGACACCATAGCGACATTCGGTAAGTTCCTGTAGACATTCTTATTGCCGGCAACGGCGCTGTACT
This sequence comes from Acidobacteriaceae bacterium, assembly GCA_903642265.1. Classification (GTDB taxonomy): domain Bacteria; phylum Acidobacteriota; class Terriglobia; order Terriglobales; family Acidobacteriaceae; genus Edaphobacter. The sequence continues at coordinate 2,593 of CAHJWN010000138.1, forward strand.
TCGTCGCAATTGCCTGCACCCCGCTCATCGTCGTGGCGAGTGGATTCTGTGTCGCCCCTGACATGGCCGTCGCCCCGGCCAGCGCCGCGGCATCGCATGAAGACTGCAGTTCACGATGACACATGTACACATGTCCCACGTCGAGGACCAGCCCAGCCAGCCCTAACAGCACAATCAGCATAAACGCCGTGACCGGCAGTATCTGCCCGCTCTCATCCCGTGTGAGAGCGGTCCACACTCCCACGGAGCTCGAATCAGCCTTCACTGCATCAGCTCCGTCGTCTGCGCCGTAATCACCGAGCCCACCGCAATGATCTTCATGCCGTAGACACTCACGCTGATCGGATAGGTCACCGTCGCCACTGCGTTGGTCCCCAGCACCATGTTCGACGGCGCCCCGCTCGTCGACGTCCCGATGCAGGTGGTCCCGGGATACGGCACGCCGTTCAGCGTGATGGAAAATGTCAGGCTGGATGTCTTCAACATCGGTGCAGCCGCATAGACCGCATTGGCAAATGTCTTGCACGGATCAGTAGTTTGGCCTCGGCTCACCGTAAGTTGCCGCGCACCCACGGACGTTGCCTCTGTCAGCATCATGTAGTTGTTGAAGGCGATTCCAAACGCGGCGATCCCTGTCACTACCAGCAGTAACGCCGGTACCGTCAGCGCAAACTCCACCAGCGACTGCGCCTTGTCCTGCATCAGCAGCAGCCGCAGCTTGGATCGTCTTTCCACCCTCGGAACCGCAGCCGCTGTCAACTTCTCTTCAACGCCGCCGTCGACCAGCGCAAGGCCATGGGCCTCCGGCTTTGACGCTGGCCCGTGCTTGCACAGTCCCGCCTGCCGTTTTACGCAGGCCTTTCCCAGGCACTTCGGCTTCACGTCCAGGCTGCGCTCATGCTCTCGTTCGTCTGGCATATCAATCAGTCGAGGCTAGCCCTCAAACCTCTCCGTCTAAATCCCACAAAAGTCCAGCAGCCATATCCTCAGTCGCACTTCCCTCTTCACGCCGGTGCTCTCAAACGCTTGCGTCACGCGCGCTCTCCGCATGTCCTATGTTCATCGGCTGAACTCCCACACCCGATCTCCGCGCACCCTCGGTAATCTGGATTCATGGCAGAGAAGCATGCACGGCAACTCGGGTCTACCGGCCCCTCAGTCTTCCCCATCGCCCTTGGATGCATGGGCATGGGCAAAGCCGGTCTCTACGGCGACAACGATCCCGCAGAAGGCATCCGCACCATCCACGCCGCCATCGATGCCGGCATTAACGTCCTTGATACCGGCGACTTCTACGGCATGGGTCAGAACGAGCTCCTGATCAGCCGCGCCCTCTCCCAACTCGGCTCCTCCGCCCGCGACAAGGTCATCCTGTCCGTCAAGTTCGGTGCCCTTCGCGCTCCGAACGGCGCCTGGCTCGGTCCCGATGGCCGCCCCGCCACGGTCAAGAATGCTCTCGCCCAATCGCTCAGCAAGCTTGGAGTCGACTACATCGACATCTACCGCCCCGCCCGTCTCGACGAGACCGTCCCCATCGAAGACACCGTTGGCGCAATTGCCGACATGGTCAAACAGGGTTACGTCCGGCACATCGGGTTATCGGAGATGTCCGGAGAGACCGCCCGCAAGGCCGCCGCCGTCTCCCCCATCTGCGACATGCAGTTCGAGTACGGCCTCGCAACCCGCGGCATCGAAGCGAACGTCCTTCCTGCTCTGCGCGAATTGGGCATCGGCGTCACCGCCTACGGAGTCCTCTCGCGCGGTCTGCTCGCGGGCTCCGTTCCGCAACCCAAGGGAGACTACCGCAAGTTCCTTCCACGATTCACCGGGACCAACCTTAACCTCAATAATGCCCTCACAGCCTCCCTGCAATCGCTCGCGGCCGAGCGCGGCGTTTCCGCCACCCAACTCGCCATCGCCTGGGTCCTGACCCGCGGCAACGACATCGTCCCGCTGCTCGGCGCCCGCAAAGTCTCGCAAATCCAGGAAGCTCTCGCCGCTCTCGAGATCATCTTGACGCCAGAAGAATGTGCCGCCCTGGAAGCCGCCATACCAGCGGAGAAAGTCGCCGGGGCCCGGTACGACAAACATTCTATGGCCCACCTCGACAGCGAAAAGTGATCTCTTCCTCCGTCCCCCGCCTGCATCCGAAGCCTCGTGTCGGCATCTACTCTCTGAAGAGGAGCAATTGCGTCGCTAGAGAGAAGCGCTTGCGGCCCATTCACTCCGCGCATACACTTATAATTGCTACATCTGTACCAACAGGAGATCTCATTGGCGACTGCTACCGTTACCCCCACCGTTGAAGTTGTCGGAGCGCCCGTCTCGACGACCCCCGTTACCCTGTCGCCTGCGGCCATCGTCAAGGTTCGCGAGATCATGGCGACTCAGGACCCAGTCCCCGCCGGTCTTCGCATCGGCGTTGTGGGCGGCGGTTGTTCCGGCTTTCAGTACTCCATGAGCTTTGAGAACCAGAGCGGCATGATGGACAAGGTCTATCGCTTCGAAGACCTCAAAGTCTTTGTGGACGCCACCTCCGCAATGTACCTCTCGAACTGCGTCGTCGACTATGTCGAAACTCTGGAAGCTGCCGGCTTCAAGTTCGAGAATGCTGCGGTCAAGAGCACCTGCGGCTGCGGCTCTTCCTTCAGCGTCTAGAATCCGCTGCGCCACACCCAGCCACACCATCTCCCCTAAGGGATCTGGCCGCCTGATCTCCATACCCCTCACCACCCGGGTGCACCATCTTAGCGACAGGCCATCGTCGCTAAGTTGGGACATCCGACGCCAGCGAAACCGCCTTCTCCACTGCTGCGATCGACTAGGCCAAACGCCCCTCGTCCGCAAGGTAAACACGGAAGCGGGAAGTTACCTAGACTCTCTCAAACGGCGCCTCAATGCTTGGACTAGTCGGCGTGAACATCTTCCCGCCCTCCTCAGTCACGTGCCAGTCATCTTCCAGTCTTACCCCGAACTCCCCCTCCAGATAAATCCCCGGCTCATCCGAAAAGCACATTCCCGCTACCAGCGCCGTCTTGTTCCCGCGGACAAGGTACGGCCACTCGTGCCCATCCATCCCGATCCCGTGCCCGACCCGGTGCGAAAAGTGTCGGTAGTCCGGACCGAATCCAGCCGCGTCGACCACATCCCTCGCCGCCTTATCAATCGCCTCGCAAGCGACTCCCGGTCTTGCCGCCGCCAGTGCTGCAGCCTGCGCCTTGTGCACGACGGCAAACACCTGCTTCTGCTTGTCCGTCGTCTTCCCATACACAAACGTCCGTGAGATGTCCGACTCATAACCCTCAACCGTGCAACCGTCGTCGATCAGCACCACATCACCCTCGCGAATCACTTGCGGCTGTACCGACCCATGCGGCAGCGCCGAGTACGGCCCCACCTGGCAACTCGCATCGCCCACAACTCCCGAACGCCGATACCCCTCCGCTACCAGCTCGCTGAACGCCCGGTTCGTCGTCCCCGGGCCAGCCGACTTCCACGCCGCCTCATACACTGCCAGCGTAATGTCATTTGCCAGTTGCATCAGCGCCAGTTCCGCTCTGGACTTCACCATCCGACATCCCGCCGTGACCGGCGTCCCACTTACAGTCTTCAAGATGGGTGCCGCATGCGCCAGGCCATCCGCAAACGCATATTGAGTTCGCTCCTCGATTCCCACCGTGCCGGCTCCCAGGCTGCGATCCTTCAGCGATTTTGCAACCAGGTTGTAGGGACTCTCATCCTCGTTCCAGGTATAGATCCTGGTCGCCGCCCCATCGGGAGCCACCGTCAATCCTTCTTGCACCCTGCCCTCCTCAAACGCCGGACACACCACAAACGGCGCTCCGAAGAGCGGGAGTATCCAGGCAAACAGCCGCTCGGACTGGTATCCAACCTTCAGCCCGGAGAAGTAGTTCAGGCTCGTGCCTGCGGTAATGATCAGGGCATCCATATCTATCACCTTCATCAGCGACCGCGCCCGGTCCAGCCTGCCCTCACGCTCTGTCACCGTGATCGGCACCGCCTCGTGCACTCGCGAACTCAGCGCAGCAATCGCCGCCGGCATCTTTGCCGGTGCAGCGGCGTCATCATGACTCTGTCCATGGAGTGCAAAGGCAGGCGCAGCAGCGGCGCCGAGCAGAAAACGTCTACGTGTAGGCATTCCCGGATTGTAGCGCCACAGTCTCCACCAGCTATCATGGAAGCATTCCGTTGAGGACTCCGAACGCTATGATCACTACCTTTCAGCAGCACATCCAGGAGCAACAGCAGGAAGTCAGCGAAGCCAGCGGCACCTTCAGCTATCTCCTCGCCGGCATCACGCTCGCCACCAAGATGATCCAGGCAAAAATCCGCCTCGCTGCCCTCGACAATGCTTACGGTGCTATCGGCCAGACCAACGTCCAGGGCGAGCAGCAGCAGAAGCTCGACGTCTACGCCAACGAGGCGCTGCTCCATTGTTTAGGCCTGAAAGATTCCGTCGCCGCTCTCGTCAGCGAAGAAGACGAGGAGCCCGTAACCTTCGACCGCTCCCTTGAAACCGGCAAGTACATCATCGTCTTCGACCCTCTCGACGGTTCTTCCAACATCGATGTAAACGTCAACGTTGGCACCATCTTCTCGATCCTCAAGCGCCAACCCCACGGTGATCTCAACGCCTCTATCCTTCGCCCCGGCCACACCCAGGTCGCCGCCGGGTACGTCGTCTACGGCCCGTCCACCGTGCTCGTGTACACCGTAGGCAACGGCGTCCACAGCTTCACCCTGGACAACACGATTGGTGCCTACGTCCTCACCGAAGAGCACATGAAGATGCCCGACCAGGGCAGCTATTACAGCACCAACGAGGCCAACGCCGCTACCTGGCCGCAGGCTTATCGCGACTACCTCGAACTCCTCCGCTCCGGCGGCCTGGGCCGCGAGTACAGCTCCCGCTACATCGGCTCCCTCGTCGCTGATTTCCACCGTACCCTGCTCAAGGGCGGTGTCTTCCTCTACCCGCCTACCAGCAAGCAGCCAAATGGTAAACTTCGCCTGCTGTACGAAGCCAACCCACTCGCCTTCATCGCCGAGCAGGCCGGCGGCTCAGCGGTTGGGGGCGGCAGCGTAAACAAAGCATGCAGCCGCATCCTCGATATCCTCCCCGAAGGCATCCACCAGCGCACTCCTTTCATGTACGGCAGCAAGCGAGAGATGGAAGCCCTTGCCGAGGTGCTCGGCAAGTAATGGCACCCATCACCTTCTCGGCAAACATCAGCGACATCCGCCTCGAATCCCGCTCCGGCACCTCCGCCCGCTGGCAGATCGCCCTTGATCACACCCTCTTCTCCTCCACCGCTCCAACCGGTACGCTCATCGCCATAGCTCCCAGCGGGGCCCGCCTCCAAGTTCCAGTTCTTGGCATTCAAGAGGAGGACGGCACACTCTGGCACATCGTAGACAAGCCCCTCAGCGAGGGCACCACAGTCGTCGGTGAGATCTCGTAGCCCGCCCAGGCCGTCCTTCTAGAACGCCGCGGAGAATTCCCTTAGAAGCTGCTGCTGCTGCTTGTTCTGCTTGAATAAGCACCGCACCAATCCTCGGATAGGCTCGCTTGAGCACAAAATCTCCACCTGATAGACTCGAAGAGTTCGAAGCACGAACCCGCGCAGCAATCAGCGCGCCCTTTGTAACCCAGGGAAGTCTGGGGCTGTAGCTCAGTTGGGAGAGCGCCTCGTTCGCAACGAGGAGGTCAGCGGTTCGATCCCGCTCAGCTCCACCAA
>CAHJWN010000139.1 GCA_903642265.1 Acidobacteriaceae bacterium
CATAGGTTTTCGATATGACGCTAATCTACAAGGAAAATCCGCCTGTTCCGCGTCCTTTTACCAATTTCTTTTGGCTGTTCTATTTTCCTGATTTATGAGCTCTGGCTTACATAAGAGCGTAGTATCGCCTCAGCAATGACCAACAAACGGCGCAGTAGAGCAATTCGCATCGCTTCTTGGTGTTCAGCGGAAAACTTTCGAGTGTTCCAGAACGCGAGGCGATATGAACAGGGGACCATTTACCAATGGATTGCTGCATAAGTTTGATGACGAGACGATAGCCCGGCTTGAACTTCGCAGGGTCGATCTCCCTGTTAATAGAGAGATCGAATATCCTGGTTGTTCCATCGAGCATCTTTACTTCCTGGAAGATGGCATCGCGTCGATGACCACCACCTTCGAAGACGGATCTGAAGTGGAAGTAGCTCTTGCCGGAACAGAGGCCATCCTGGGAACGTCGGTTCTCATGGGCACCAGGCGCAGCCTGAACCGTGTCTATATGCAGGTAGCAGGCCACGGATACGAGATGCGAGCCTCCACTGCCAGTACCGAGTTTAAGCGCGGCGGCATTTTCCAGGACTTGACCCTCCGATATCTGCAGGCTCAGTTCATCCAGTCGGCCCAAACGGCCGGCTGCAATGCCCGTCACTCAGTCGAGCAACGCCTCGCCCGCTGGCTTCTGCTGTGCGCAGACCGGAATGCCGGACGGATGTTGCCACTCTCGCACGAGTACATGGCAGATATGATCGGCGCAAAAAGAAGTACCGTCACGGTAGTGGCGATCCGCCTGCAGGATCAAAATCTGATCCATTACAAGCGCGGCAAGATCGATCTGTTAGATCTTCGCGGGCTTGAGCTGATTGCTTGTGAATGTTACGGAGTGGTTAAAGCACACCTTACAAACCTCGCCGAGTACGATCCCGGCGTGGGTTCTGTTATGGAACGTCAACCTGCTGAACCACTTTCGTTTTGATTGTTATCAGATGAACCTTACGGGAAGAAGATTGCTGACAAAGCCAAAGCGACTCCGATAGCGTAACCGAATGGAAAGTTCGAAAGCTCCCTCGATCGTAGAGGCGCAACGGATGGAAGACGGAGTCATCATCACCTTCAGAGACGGACAATGTGCGATCTATTCGTCTGCACTTCTCTACTCCATCCTTGCTCAAGCCGAAGTGGTCACCAGTCTGAATTCAATGGAAGACGAATCAGATAGCTAGTCTTCAAACAGTTAGTCCCAAAGCTGCAGCACGGACGAGCCGCTCGGGCTTGCAACTCCCGCCAGACACGTTCTATCCGTTATCAACCCCCTGCTGTCCTCCGCGATTCACCAACTCAGCTATGATGCGTAGGTAGGCAGACGTTGCAGCCAGCGACCGTCTCGAGACCCTAAACATTGTTACTGCACGATCATGGCTAATCTCGATCAACCCGACAAAGCATCAGCCGTAACCTCGGCCTCCGATGCTGAGTCTGACGTCCTTAAGACCCACGTCTCTATCCCAAGTACGACTGGACTTACGTGCGGCAGTCGGTTGGGGCGGTACTCCATTGTCGAGCCGCTTGGTGCCGGCGGCATGGGGGTCGTCTATCGCGCACGTGACGAGAAGCTTGAGCGCGACGTTGCCATAAAGGTCCTTTCACCCGGCGCTTTGACTCAGGATGCCCGCAAGCGGTTTCGCAAGGAAGCCCTGGCGCTTGCCAGGTTGAGCCACTCACACATTGCAGCGGTCTACGACGTAGGCGATCAGGCCGGCACCGACTACATCGTCATGGAGTGCGTTCCAGGCTGCGCCCTCTCCGAGAAGCTGAGGACTGACTTGCTGTCGATAAAGCAAGCTACCTCTATTGTTCTTCAGATTGCGCAGGCGCTCGAAGAAGCGCATGAGCAAGGCATCGTACATCGCGACCTCAAGCCGGCCAACGTAATCATCACGCCCAAGGGAAATGCCAAGGTCCTCGACTTTGGTCTTGCCAAGCTGCTGTCGTCACCTCCCGTTGACGCAACCATCTCGCTTGCAGAGACCGGCGGCATGATTGGAACGCCACTTTATATGTCGCCCGAGCAGGCCCTCGGAAACGCAGTCGACACGCGCACTGATCTTTGGAGCCTTGGCGTCATCTATTACGAGGCCCTTACAGGAACTCGACCCTTCCAGGCAAACAGCGGTATCGCCATACTTCGCGCGATTGCCGATCACGAGCCCAGGCCGATCCGCGACCTTCGTCCCGAACTCCCGCCACTCGCCGCTCAGATCATCTTGCGCGCGCTGGCAAAGGATCCTGCTTCCCGATATCAATCTGCGGCTGAAATGTCCAGGGATCTTTCGGAGCTCCTTGCCACGTTCAGCTCACCGGCAATCGTCGCCGACCAAGCTCCCGCGCACGTATCCCGTACTCTCGTCGCATCTCTGGCGTTCACGCTTCTTCTAATCCTTGCTCTAGGAGCCTGGTGCTTCCATCGCGTCTCGCAACGCAACTGGGCACACTCGGAAGCTCCGGCGCAGATCAATGATCTTCTCGCGCAGCGTAAGGCTCTTGCGGCGTTTGAGCTCCTTAATCACGCTCAGGATATCCTTCCTGCCGATCCGCAACTGCAGCAGATTGCCACTCAGAACTCCATCACGGTAGGGATCACCTCAGACCCTCCAGGAGCCATTGTTGCGCTTCAGGACTACTCCGATCCCGCCGCGCCGTGGCACAAACTCGGCACCACGCCCATCATCGGTGTTGCAATTCCAAGAGGGTACTTTCGCTGGAAGCTCTCAAAGTCTGGCGTCCCCGATCTTATTACCGCGCCGATGACGCGCGGCGACATGGCCTTTGCCTTTGATAAGGCTGCTTCCGCTCCAGCCGGCATGGTCTACGTGCCATCCGAGCGATGGACGAACTACATTGACTTCATAGGCTGGCTCGGGCCCTTCAATCTTCCCGCGTATGACATTGATCGGTTCGAAGTCACCAATGCTGACTTCCAGCATTTCATCGACGGTGGCGGCTACCAGAATCAGTCACTATGGCCCCAACCTTTCGAACTTGATGGCCAAACCATACCCTGGGCTGAAGCCATCGCGAAGTTCCGCGACACTACGGGCCGCACCGGGCCCTCCACCTGGGCAGGAGGCCACTTTCCTGAAGGTGAGGGTGATGATCCCGTAACTGGCATCAGCTGGTTCGAGGCATCTGCCTACGCCGCTTCCGTCGGCAAGTCTCTCCCGGTCCTGGCGCAGTTCTTTCAGTCCGCGCCTCCCGATGTTGCGGCCTACACCCTGCCGCTCAGCAACTTCTCCAGTACTACCCTTGCTCCTGTTGGCAAGTATGCTGGCCTCGGTGCCTTCGGCACTTACGACATGTTCGGCAATGCTCGCGAGTGGGTCGCCAACCCAGTCAACAACGGAACTCGTTACATCCTCGGCGGCTCATGGAAGTCTCCCGTCTACTCCTCCTTCGATCCCAGCGCCCTTTCACCATTCGATCGTTCCGCGACCAACGGCTTCCGCTGCGTCCGCAATTTAGCTGCGCTTCCAGAAGCCGCTTCCGCAACCATTAATCACGTTTCCCGTGACTTCGCGAACTTCAAGCCTGTGTCGGACGAAGTCTTTCGTGCCTACAAAGTCCTGTACAACTATGCGCAGACCCCGCTAAATGCCAGGTCCGGAGGCATTGTCGGCGAGACCGCCGATTGGCGAGAAGAAAAGGTCACCTACGATACTGCTTACCGTGGCGAACGCATGTCCGCCTATCTATTTCTTCCGAAGAACGTGAGCGCACCGTATCAAACCGTCATCTTTTTTCCAAGCGCGCGGGTTAGCTACATCACTGAAAGCAAGAACGGGCTAGGCCTTGGTGACCTGGCCTTCGTTGATTACGTCATCCAGAGCGGCCGCGCAGTTATGTACCCGATCTACGAGAACACCTACGAGCGCCAGGTAAAGTTCTCCCTTCCTGGAGGCGGTCAGAATGTGGAGATCACTACTGACTGGTACAAGGACACCGCCCGGTCCCTCGACTATCTTGCTACCCGCCCTGACATTGACTCAACCAAGCTCGCATACCTCGGCGTGAGCATGGGATCTGCCGAAGGCGTTATCAGTACCGAACTGCTGCAGGACCGCCTCAAAACGGCCATCTTCCTCGACGGGGGCTATTTTCTCGAAACCCCACCCCCCGGCGGCGACCAGGCCGAGTTCGCCCTGCGCATGAAGAAGCCCGTCCTCATGGTCAACGGTCGCTATGACTTTGCTTTTTCCGTCGAGCTCGCCCAGAACCCCCTCTTCAACATGCTGGCTACACCCGCCGCCGACAAACAACACATTCTGCTGGAGACCTCTCACGACGTTACTGATCAGCGCCCGCAACTCGTCAACGCGGTCCTGACCTGGCTCGACAAGTACCTCGGCCGCGTTGGGCAGTAAAGGCCCATAAGTTGGTGCAAATCCACAAGCTTAGGGCCGAGGCAGACATTACGGGCGTTCACGATCTCAGTTGTTGCGTCATGCTGAGCGCAGCAAAGGAACCGACGCAATCGCATCTACCCTGAGAACGCTCGCACCGTTAGTCTCCGTTCGCATTCTGCTTAGAATAAGAGCTTTACCGAAAACTGTATTTGCCGAGACGATCCCGCTGTCTTGCTGATCTCTCCAAAGCCAGCTCCTCGAATGGTGTTTGCCGGCAACCCAAAATCCACAATGTTGAACAGGTTGAAGAACTCAGACCGGAACTGCACGTCCATCAACTCCCCGCCAGCCGCTCTCCGTCCTACCGGCGTGTCCTTGATCAGGGAAAAGTCGAAGTCGTAAAAAGCCGGGCCCCGAAAGGTATTCCTTCCCAGCGTTCCAAAGTATCCCTGGTTTGGGCCCGTTCCTCCAGCCAGACCAATCGGGATTGAGAAGAATGAAGCGTTGTCCGCACCTTTGCCAAAGTAATCTTCACGCACCGGCCGGGCAGTCGAGAGATGTGGCGTCGCAATCTGGTTTGGCCGGTCCGTTCCACCCGTGCCCGCTCCCGTCTGCTGCACACCCGAATACACCGTAAACGGTGATCCGCTGCTGATCGTAGAGATGCTCAGCAACTCCCAGCCGGCTGTAAATCTCCGGCTTACAGGCTGCAGCCAGTCCACCTTCTCCAGCTGCAAATCCTGCGCAAGGCTCATGGTAAAGCCATGCGTCACATCGAAGCTCGAAGGCCCCTTCTCTGGATGATTGTCGAATGGATTTTGTGGCAACGTGTTCGAGATTGCGCCCGTTCCCCCGTTGCCGAAAATTCCGCTTGTATCGTCAAGCGATTTCGCCCACGTATAACTTATTTGCACTCCTGGCCCGCCATGCGGCAGCGGCCCTGAGAGTGAGGTCTGCAGGGAGTTGTAACTCGAGTGCGCCGTCGCGACCACCAACTGCTCCGTTCCAAATCCGCCAACTGCGTTCCCCGCGGCGTCGAACTGCGTATACCTAGCGAATTCGGGCCCCGCCCCTGAATAACCGTTCGGCGATTCGATACGCGGCAGTTTCTCCGAAGCCGTTCCGACATAAGCGGCGTCTGCCGTCATCTTCCCAAACTGCCGTTCCGCGCCCAGCGTCCACGTCTGCAGCGTCGCGTTGCCGAATCGCCGGTCGATCGCTGCGAGATTGAGTGGTGTGAATTGAGCTCCCGGGGTCAGTTCTGCCAGGTCTCTCTGGTATCGCTCCACATCGAGCGGCATGTTTGCTGCTACCGACTTCGTGTCCCCTCTCGCATACACATCCTGTCCGGATAGCGAGTAGAACGTGGGAAGTTGCGCCGAGGTGATGTGGAAACCATAAGGTACGCCCGCTGCCGCTGTCGCCGTTATGTGCGGATAAATTACGTACGGTGCTGCTCCCGTTAGAGAGTTATCCTGCCAAATGTTTGGTGGAACGGTCGTAAGACCGCCACCTGCATGCAAATGCAACGAACCTTTTACTCTCCAGTCGAGCTGCACCCTCGGGTTCACGCCGCCCCAATCGAATCGATAGCCCGGCTGCGGATTCGCGACATACTCCTGTCCAGCCGCGGTATACAGAAAACCCGCTGTCCGGTGGGCCCGCTCCGTAATCGGCGAGTAGACTTCGTACCGCACACCGTAGTCCAGCGTGAACCTCGGTGAAATCTTGAAGGTATCCTGCACATATGCTGCAAACCCGTTCCGCGATATCGCCGCAGGCCCAATGTGGATGCCTCCCGAAATGTAAGGCGGAGTGATGGCGGTCGTATAGACAAACGCACTCCCTGTGAGCAGCGCACTGAGCGTGTCCGGCAAAGGTTCGCCTTTCGCGATGTTGTGGGTCCCACTCTGCGAAGCGATGTCCACGGGTGAGTAGACCGTCCCGCCTCCGAAGTCGTATTCGCCGTTCGGGCTCGTCCCGAAGAATGTTGAGTCGCGGTTCAACCGCACTTCACCACCCGCTTTCACCAGGTGCCGTCCTGCCGTCAATGTGAAGTTCTGACGAGCCATAAAGAGATTTCCGTACGCCGACATCACCGAACCAGCCGGCGAATTGAACGCCTCAAACAGCCCGTCGTTGAACTTCACCGCGGGATCCACATGGTTCGCCGTAGGGAACTGCGGCGTCGTTCTCGTAAAGCTAATAGAGCTCTCAAATGCAAACCGTGGCGAGACCGTCTTCGAGTACGTCAGTACTCCATTGCGTTGGTGATCGATATACACGACGCCAAAGCTGCGATCGATGGCCGTCTGATCCGGGTTGGTCGTCGGTCCAAACAGGTCGTTGAAATTGAACCGTGCCATCAGGTGCTGGTCCTGAGAAATATTCCGGTCCAGCCGTATCGAAAACTGGTTTGCATTCGTCGTCACCTTTGACGAAGCCGCATAGGTGTTCGCGCCATAGGGTCCCGTTGGATCGTTTGGAACAGGATATCGCGCCAGCACCGCAGCGATTGCCGGGTCAGGCGTGATCAGCAGTGTGTCGCCCGCATACGCCCGGGTATCCTGACCTGAACGCTCGGCAAGCGTCGGCACAGGCAGTACCTGCGTCGTTCCCAGTACCTGCCGAAAGCCCTGATACTGGACGAAATAGAAGCTCTTCTCCCGCCCGTCGTACACGTGGCTTAGGACGATCGGTCCACCATTTGTGAAGCCGAATTCATTTCTTCGGAACGGCGGAATTCTGCCTGGCTCCGCAAATGAAGGGTGATCAAAGTAATTCCGTGCATCCAGCGCGGAGTTGCGCAGGAACTCAAAGACAGAACCGTGAAATCCGCCCGCACCTGACCGTGTGATCACGTTGGTAAATCCCGCTGCACCACGCCCGATCTCAGCCGGCATCCAACCCGAGGTTGATTGAATCTGTTCCACGGCATCCACGTTGAAATTGCTGAAGGTGGCTCCACCCATCTCCGGATCGCTAACATCAGCCCCATCCATTGCGAATGTTGCCTCCACTCCACGCTGACCATTGATCGCAAACTGCTGCGTAAAGTTGGTTTGACCGTTGGCATCCGTCATAGTTCCTGCTGCCAGCAGCAGCAGTTGGCTAAAATCGCGCTTATTGAGAGGAATCGCACTCACCGTCTGACTTGAAAGTTTCTCGCCTCCAGTTGCCGTCCCGGTACCGTTGCGCTCGTCCCGCGCCAGCGAGATCGAGACCGCCCCATCCTTCGCCACCGCAATCGTCACCAGCCCTGCATCCGGCACCAGATCAAGCGCCTCATCATGCTTGCTCGTAGCCCCTGCAATCCTCACCGAAAGCTTGTACCTGTCCGGCAAGAATCCGAGGAACCGGAAGCCACCGTCCTCTCCTGTCTGCGCCACCAGTTCGCCACGTGGCCCACTCAGGTGGACCTCCGCCCCCTTGATCGCCGCACCTGCCTCGTCAACCAGCACACCTCTCCAAATATGCGTCGCCAGCTTCTGCCCCTGGAGCGAGCAGACACACAACAACACGAACAACAATCCGAAACCTCGTTTACGCATGGAGAGCAATTATATGCAGCCACGAGATCAAGCGCCTTTGCTTCAATCACGAGCGAGCACCGCAAGTGGAAGGATCGCCTTCGCGCCTGATCCCGCGATCCTCTCAATCCAGCCAGGCCTGGTTAAGCCAAGGCCCTTGTCTTGCTCGGGATACTGTCTCGCTGGCTTGCACTCGTCAATTGCGAGACTCTAGAGATCGCGCAACCAAGCGGCCCCCTCTGCCAGAAAGTTGGCGTATTTCTATAGGATTTTGCGTTCATTGGCAAACCTTGCACAGGCCCAGTGATTTCCGCAGCCGGCTTTGAACCTGCCTCAAAAGCGCTACAAAAATTGGCTTGACGTTCCCACCCTGAAGTTCTAATCTTCACCCATTCGGACTCTTG
>CAHJWN010000140.1 GCA_903642265.1 Acidobacteriaceae bacterium
ACAGAAGCCGAGGCAATCGCCTTTGTTGTGTCTCAGACAGTCGGCCTAGACGCAGGACGCGCGTCAGCCGACTACATCCACCTGTACCACGGCAACGCCGCACTCCTCACCGAGAGCTTGGAAGTCATTCAGCGCACCACAGCCCTGATTCTCTCCGCACTGGAAACCAAGGAAGAGGCAGAGCAGCCGGAAACCGCACCCACAGCCGAGCAGCCCACCACGAACGCCACCGACGCCGTACTCGCGGAGGTGGCCTAGTGCAAACCATTCTGGACATCCTCAAGAAGGCCGGAGGTTGGCACCCCGGCCTGTACCTCAAAATCGACAACGCGCCGTTCATGGAGCTTGTCATTGAAGCCCTGGACGAGTCAGGCCCCATGGGTCTCCCCGCCCTTTCAGTCGCCCACTACGGCACACAGAACGGCGATGCGATGCGCGACCCGGAGATGTGTTTCGAGCTTGGTCTGTACGGGGGAGTTCACCTGGTTCCCTTCTACTGGCGCAACGATTACGCCGGAGCCGAGGAGTGGAGCCGGAACGTGGTCGCAAACCACTACGTGCACCTTTTTGAACTCCACACCCAGCATCAGCGCTTCGCTGAAATGTGGGACAGGAACCTGCGTCAACAGGGCTTTATCGAGGCTTTCGACCCGCAGAAACATACGCGCGGCTAACCCCTTCCCGCCCGGAGCGGATGCAGGGCAACGCCGCCGCTTACAACTTCCACCCGCACCCACGCCCTTAGGAGGGCCACCATGCAGAACAGCAGCGAATTCCAGTACATCGCCGTCGATACCATCCACGAATCAGCCACCAACCCCCGCCGCACCTTCGACGAGTGCAAGCTGGGCGAATTGGCCGAGAGCATCCGCACCAACGGCCTCATCCAGCCCATCACGGTACGCCCCAACTCGCAGGGCTTTGAGATAGTCGCAGGAGCCAGGCGCTTTCGTGCCGCGCAGCTTGCCGAACTGTTTTCCCTTCCCGCCCGTATCGTCGACATCAACGACGCCCAGGCGCTCGAGTGGCAGCTGGTCGAAAACTCGCAGCGCGTGGACGTTCACCCCTACGAAGAAGCACAAGGCTTTCAGCGGCTTCTGGATATGCCCGGTTACGACGTGGCAACGCTGGTCGAGAAGTCAGGCAAGAGCGCAGCCCACGTTTACGCCCGTCTGTCTCTCCTGCAGCTTGTTCCGTCCATCGCCGAGGCTTTCAGCGCCGAGCGCATCACCGCATCCCACGCCAACCTGTTAGCCCGTCTCCCGCAGGAGTCACAGGCCACCGCATACGAGCAGTGCTGGCGCAAGGATTGGCAGGACAAGGAACCGCACCTGCTACCCGCGAAGCACCTTTCCGCGTGGATTCAGACCAACCTTTATCTGTCCCTTGCCGAGGCACCGTTCGATAAGGACGACCCCACGCTAAACCCACCCGCCGGAGCTTGCGTTACATGCCCCCGCCGCAGCGGATTCAACACGTCCCTGTTTGCCGACGTGCAGGGCGACCAGTGCCTTGACGCGCCTTGCTTCCACACCAAGGTAAACGCCCACATCGACCGCGAAGTTGCCGCCCGTCCCGGGCTGGTGCAGATCGAGAACGGATACCGTGCCCCAAAGGAGCAGCGCCCCGGAGCCGTACGCAGCGGAACCTATCGCGAAATCGACACCGCCAACCAGAACCCCGACGCGGAACCCATCGCACCGTGCGAAGCCGCCAAACCCGCCATCATCGTTTACGGCAAGCGCGTAGGAACCAACCTCACCGTTTGCACCGACAACAATTGCCCGATCCACGACCCCCGCGCCGCCGCCAAAGCAGCCGAACACCCCGCCCCCGTCATGCCGCCAGCACCCCCAGCAGAAACCGAGGAAGAGGCCGAGGCACGAAAGCAGCAGCACGAGGAGCAGCGCAAAGCCCACGAGGCCGAACAGGAGCGCAGGGCCGAGGAGTTCAAGCAACAGCAGGAACGGCAGGAGCAGGAGTACGAGGCAGCACAAACCAAACGCGACGAACAGCGCAAGGCACGGCAGGCCACGTTCGACCGCATCATCGCCTCAGCCCCAGCCAGCTTTACCGCCAATCAACTGCGGGTTGTCCTCCGGGCCATCGTCAACCTTGACCCTTACACCTTCGCCGATGATCTGGCCGAGGATATCGCCGCCGAGAACGAGAACGAACAGCGCAGCGCCGAAGAATTGCTGCTGGCCACCATCGACGCCACCGCCGATGAGAAGCTGACAGTTTTTGCGCTTCGCCTCGCCCTCTCCGGCCACGTTGGCATCCCGCGCGAGAACGAGTTCGATTTCCTCACCGAAGCCGAAGCCGCTTTCGCCGCACCACAGCCGAAGAAGAAAGCCCCGCCAGCTAAGGAGAAGAAGCCCACGCTGGTCAAAACCTCGCCCATCAAGAAAGCCAAAGTAGCAAAGAAGCAGATTGCGGCCTAACCCGGCAGGGGGCCACGCGGCCCCCTTGCTTTCAACAACGCAGAGCCAGGTGCAGTCATGGACAAAACAGAAAACACACTCCGCCAGCTACTCGCCGCGCTTCCCGCCCCGGACTACGATATCGGCGTCCTCGCCGACAAAGGGATGTACCGCGTCGAAGCCGCCCCAGCTTCCCGCATCCTGCGCATGCTCCCCTTCCTCAAACATCGCAACGCCCAAGGCGCACATATCTACCTGCGCCCCACCGGAGAAAGCTGCTACACGCTGCTGGACGATCTCACCGCCGTTACCCTTCCCCGCCTTACAGCCGGAGGCTACGCTCCCGCCGCCGTGGTCGAGACAAGCCCCGGCAGCTTCCAGGCTTGGCTTAGACACCCGCAGCCGTTCCCCAAAGAGCTTGGCACCCTTGCCGCGAAAACTCTTGCCGAGCAGTTCGGCGCAGATCGCAGCGCCGCCGATTGGCGCAGGTTCGGTCGTGCCCCCGGCTTCACCAACCGCAAGCCGCAGCACCGCAACCAGAGCGGCCTCTACCCGTTCGCCCATCTTCTTAGTTCCACCGGGACAGTCTTCCCCGAAGCCGACGCCTTCCGCGCCCGTTTGCTCACGCTCCAGCAGGAGGCAGAAGCTGAACGCGCTGCCGTGCGTCTCAGCTTCGCAGCCCGCCCATTCAGCCGTTACGCCACGCCCGTCACGCTCTCACGGTTCCGTTCATCGCCGAACTACCATGGACGGCCAGCCGCCGCCGATATGGCCTTCTGCATCGCCGCCGTCGCTCAGGGCTGGCCCGAGTCAGACATTGCCGCCGCACTCAGCTGCGATTACCTCTCCCACAACACCAGCCGCTCACGTCAAGCCGCTTACATTCAGCGCACACTTTCCAAAGCGATCCGGTGGGCGGCCTGAAATCGCGCGGAGAACCCGCTTCGGGTTCTCCCATCCTCTTCCCGCTTTTTCTACACGCTCCATCCAAGGAGCGCGTGCTGAGGCCGTTCCCTCCTCAGACTCCTCCCTCACTTCCCACGATGCGACAACTCTTTACTAATCCGCTGAACTAGTTCGTTAACGATGTCGCGTGAACCCAGTTGCATGTGTGGCGTAAACGCCGTTCTCATTAGGTTCTGTTCGCCTGCGAAACGAGTTGTAAGTGTTCCCGAAACTGATTCAACATCTATACTGGACCTTCCAATCAATCAGTTCCATGCGCTGAGCCTAGCGATTGAGGTCCCAATGCCTTTCGACGACCGTGGTTCTCTGTGGAGGCGGTGGGACTTACACTTCCACACACCTTCTTCTTTCGATTACCAAAACGGCAAGGTAACAAATTCCGATATTGTGGCGGGTCTTAAAGCAGCAGGAGTTGGAGTAGTTGCAATCACCGACCACCACCTGATCGACGTGCCAAGGGTGCGCGACTTGCAACAGCTTGCAGGCGACGACCTCACCGTACTGCCGGGCATCGAGTTTCGAACAGAACTTGGTGGTAAGGAAAAGGTGCACCTCATCGGCATATTCCCCGAAGATGCAGCCCTCGAAGAGCTTTGGACCAAGCTGAGTGTCCTTCTCGGCGTTACACCGGGAGATGTAAAGGAAAAGACGAACGAAGCCGTGTACGTCGACTTCAAGGAGGCGTCCGCAGCGATTCGCAACTTGGGAGGGATCGTCACTACTCACGCGGGTGGAAAGAGCAATTCAATCGAGAGCATCGGCAATGCGCCTTTCAAAATGGCGTTGAAGAAGGACTTGGCCTACGATTGCGTCGATGTCTTCGAGGTAGGGAAGATCTCTGACTGCAAGGGCTATCAGACCATCGTTTTTCCAGCGATCGGTAAATCGTTGCCCCTCATCATGGGGTCGGATAATCATGACATCACTCACTATGAAGCGAGGACATGCTGGATCAAGGGTGATCCAACCTTCCGAACGTTCCAGCAACTCCTGTGCGACCAGCACCGTGCCTTCCTCGGCGATGTGCCCCCGGAATTGCTTCGCATCGACGGCCACCCGACCAAATACGCCACGCAGATCAGCTTTGCGAAGCGGCAAGGATCAAAGCTGGATGAAGAGTGGTTCTCTGGGACCGTCGCGATTAACCCCGGACTTGTCGCGATTATCGGCAACAAAGGAAGTGGAAAGACTGCCCTTGCGGAGGCGATTGGGCTGCTTGGGAACTGCACCTCCTCAGGCGAATTCTCGTTCCTGAACGACAAGAAATTCCGTCAGCCACGCAACAATAAGGCTAAGGAGTTCGAAGCGACGTTGACGTGGCACAGCCACCACTCTTCGACACGTTCACTCGGAGAACCCGTTGATCAGAACGCACCGCCATCTCTCTCTTACATACCTCAAAGCTATTTGGAACTCATCTGCAACGAAGTCAACAACAAGCCTGGCGGCGCCTTTGACAAGGAGCTGAAATCCGTCATCTTCTCGCACGTATCTGAGGACAAGAGGCTAGGCACCGATTCTCTCGACGGCCTTCTTGCGTTTCAAACGGAGCCGCTGGAGCAGCGTTTGGAAACCCTTCGGGCCGAACTAACGGAGCTCAATCGCGCTGCGTTAGAACTCGAGATGAGAAGTTCCAGCAACAACCGGCAGATGCTCTTGGCACTAAAAGAAAGCAAAGACCGGGAACTTGAGGCACACGACGCGATCCGGCCTGCCGAAGTCGTCAAACCCGAGACCGATCCCGCGCATCAAGCCGCGATGAACAAGGCGAACGAGCAGATCGCCGTAGTCAATGAGCAGCGCGACCAACACAGCAACGCGATTCGGATTGCGCAGGCGGCGCAACGGACCGACGCCAGCATTAGTGCAAGCGCAGCGAGGATACTGAAACAGCTCAAGAACTTCGAGGCCACTCACAAAGCTCTCATGCAGAATCTGCAAAGTGACTGCGATGTGTTGGGGCTTGACCCTGCCACTCTCGTAGCAGTTGTGGTCACCGATACCTCCGTCACGGCTGCGGATACTGGAGCAAAGGCAGACGCAGAAGTCCAGGCGGCTATTGTGAACACTTCGACGCTCCGGTTAGAAGACCTTCGATCTGAAGTTGAGCGGCTGACAGCCGAACTTGATGCTCCGAACAGCGCTCATCAAAGGTATATAGAGGCTCTACGGCTCTGGACCGAACGCCGCGACGAGCTCGTCGGCTCCGCCGAGAAGCGCGAAAGCATCGCTTACGTTGCAAATCAAATCAAAGAGCTCGACGATCTTCCTCAGCTTCTAAAACAAGCGCATGCAACCCGCGCGATGAAAGTGGAAGAGATCTTCAGTCAAATACAAGAGATCGTTGAGACCTACCGCAAGCTCTATCATCCCGTTCAGGAATTCATCATTCTGAACCAAGTTGCGAATCAGAAACTCCATCTGGAGTTTGACGCCAGCATCGTGCCTGTGGACATTAACGAACACATCCTCAGCAAAGTTAACCAGGGGCGCCGCGGTAGCTTCGCCGGCGTCGAGGAAGGTCGAGGTGCTCTGAAGGCGCTCGTGGCAACGGCAGAATTTCAAACAGGTACTGGAGCTCTCCTCTTCTCAGAAACGCTTTTGGAGCGATTCAGGAAGGACTACAGGCAATCAACCCCCATGAGTGTCGAGATTAGCGATCAAGTCAAGTCTGGCTCAACCAGCCTTGAACTCATGGACGCAATTTTTGGCCTCAGATATCTAAGTCCACAATACCAATTGAAGTGGTCCGGGAAGAGTATTGAAGAGCTTTCGCCTGGAGAGCGCGGGACTCTGCTTCTCATCTTCTACCTTCTGATCGATCGTCGGGACGTGCCCCTGATCATCGACCAGCCCGAAGACAACCTGGATAATCAGACTGTTTATGACATGCTTGTGTCTTGCTTACGTGAGGCAAGAAGACGTCGGCAGGTCATCATCGTTACGCACAATCCAAACCTCGCAGTCGCTTGCGATGCTGATCAAATTATTCACTCCCATATAGACAAACAACACAAGAATCGTGTGACGTACACCACAGGGTCGCTCGAGAACCCAGCCACCAATCTGTTTAGCATAACCGTACTTGAAGGTACTCGCCCGGCATTCGTCAGGCGTGATCAAAAATACCACGACGAGGCATAGCGTTCCCCTGATTGTGATTGTCGCCGCAATTCTTCGGTTGACTCACGACAACTTCGGGTTCTTAGCAGTCTTCTTACGCAGAACGTTTTCCTGCAAAAGTGAACAGTTCCTTTTCTAGAAACAATATGAAGCCCCGTTGCTACGATTCAGAATGATCAAAGAGGACATCGAGATCGTCGGCATCAAGGGTCGCCCGAGGAGGAACCTGTACGATTCTCTCATCGTGAAGATCTTCGACAAACCGTCCGACGAGACGCAAGCCTTCTCGTAGGGCGCTTGGAGTAAAGCGCCTCAGATTAGGGCTCAGTGCGTCTTGTAGGGGGCGCGCTCTTCAATTTGGCGGTAACCGCGATCAGGCCCGTATTATTGTCGGGCTTATAACTGACGAGATATGTCCTTGTGGATGGCGTTAGCGGTAAAAAAACCTAAAGACGCGATTTGCGATTCACTCAGTCGCAAATCCGGCCAAACAAAATGAACGGCGCGACCGGCGGACTTGATCGTCTTCGTTATCGAGACTAAGTCCCCCTGCTCCGCAGCCGCATCCTGTTGCCGGCCGCTGAAAACGGCAAGATCCTTCATCTTCGCTTCGCTGCGAAGGAATGTCTTGCGGCCGGCTTTGGCGGCTGATGATTCTCCAAAACGATTACGAGAACTGCGCTTGATCGGTCGAATGCAAATTCTAAGCCATATCTGAATTATAAGAAGAAGAGAGACAAGCCCATGACGGTTACCCTAAACTTCCTGCGCCGCTACGGCGATCTGCCATCCCTAATTCATTTACTCACCACGCATTCCATTACGTTCCTAGACCCCGAGTCTTGGGATGACAAGAACGACTCCCTCTTCATGCGGTTGTACAAAGAGAATCAGTCGCTTGATACACTGCTTGCACTCTGCTTCTCTCAGGAGACAGAAACCTATCACCATTGGAGCGTCTTCGCAAAGGGGCCTAGCGGAGTCTGCATAAGCTTCAAGAAGCAGGCGCTTTTGGATGAGCTCACACTTCTACGAGGGTGTTAGAGCGAGAAAAGTGAACTATGTCCTGTTGAATGAACTCGATTCCAAGAGCTGCAAGCCCAAAGACCTTCCATTTATGAAAAGGGCACCTTTCAGGCCTGAGGCGGAGTTCCGCGTGATTTTTGAAGAACGGGGTAAGGAGCGTGCTTATCTTGACCTCGACATTCCACTCTCCTGTATCGACCGCGTTTATCTTAGTCCTTGGATGCCGAAGACAGTTGCTACCTCCGTGCAGAAAATGCTAAAGACGATTCCTGGAGCAGAGTCTATCGAAATCTCGCGCTCAACTCTCATTCAAAATGATAATTGGGCGAAATTTGGCCATGGCATCGCCGGCGATCCACTCCAAGATTCTGCAAGAGCCAGCTTGAAGAAGAAGACGTGAACGGACGCCAGTCTGGAACTCTGGCATCGATTGTTATGAATGGCGCGCCCAACGGATCGGATGGTCCGACAGTATTGCCCGCTGCGGACAGCTATTTGTGCGAATGCTGGTACGGGACCCAAGGTGCGTCATTCATCTGATATCAAATCCTTCTGTGCTCACAGATCTGGGCAGGTGAGTCCAGGTCTAAGCGCATTCTCCTTTATGCACGTTCACTCGGTCACCGCGCCGGTGCTGGTAGCTGCGCCCTGCGGCTCTGCGTTCAGAACTCGCGTTCCGCGCCCTGTGGGTTTCGGCCTCCTCCCCCGGCCATGATGCCGGCCGGGTCCCCACTCCGAAAACTTCTGCCCTTGGCAACGCGGCC
>CAHJWN010000141.1 GCA_903642265.1 Acidobacteriaceae bacterium
GACAAGGTGCACTCCCTAAACATGAGCTTCGGCCTGTGGGTCGAGCCCGAGATGGTCAACCCGGACAGCGATCTCTACCGCGCCCATCCTGATTGGGTGCTGAACTTCCCTGGCCGACCCCGCACCGAAGGCCGCAACCAGCTTGTCCTGAATCTTGCTCGCCCGGACGTACGCGCCTATGTTTTTGGGTTTCTCGATAAGCTCGTCAAGGAGAACGACATCGCGTTCCTGAAGTGGGACTACAACCGCCACTGGTCCGAGCCCGGCTGGGATGCCGTTCTTCCCGAGGACCAGAAGAAGGTGTACGTCGCCTTCATTGACAACTACTATGCAATTCTGGCCGAGCTGCGGCACAAGCATCCTCAGCTGGAGATTGAAAGCTGTTCCAGCGGCGGCGGTCGTGTGGACCTGGGCGTCATTCCGTATACCGATGAAGTGTGGACCTCGGACAACACCGATGCCTTCGATCGCCTCACCATTCAGAATGGTTTTACCTATGCCTACACGCCGGCCATCATGATGGCCTGGGTCACTGATTCGCCGACCTGGGTGAACTATCGAAGTCTTTCCCTGGAGTATCGCTTTCTTTCCTCCATGCAGGGATCGTTGGGCATCGGCGCAAACCTGAACAAGTGGTCACCTGAGGAATTCACCAAGGCCAACGCGATGGTGGCACAGTACAAAAAAATCCGCGAGACCGTTCAGCGCGGCTCGCTTTACCGCATTCTCTCCCCTGAAAACGGCAGTGAACAGTCTGTGACCGAAACGGTGGCGCGCGACGGCCACCAAGCAGTGGCCTTCGCGTTTCTGCACTCCAGCAAGGAGCTTTACCCGTTTCCGCGCATCTTCCTTGAGGGTTTGCAGGACAACGCGATGTACCGCCTTGAGGCCTTTGCCGGCAAACTGGCGCCCGATACTCCCACTAGGGCGAGCGGCGCTTACTGGATGCATCACGGCGTCGATGCCGAGCTTCGTGGCGACTTCCAGGCGGCGGCTTTCACGCTCGAGCGAGTCACACGCTGAGGAGGCACTGTTCTCGTTGGGAGATGTTCGGTTTGCTCCGCTGTTCTCGGACAGCGGAGCAAACCGTAAGAACGCCAGGCCGGCCTGCGATCAGGCCTGCTCCGCCACTGACGGTTTTAGGGTGAAGTTCACGGTCTTTGTCCCCAGCACCGGATGTGTCACGCGCAGGGTGGCGGTTCCATCCTGCTCCCGCGCCCGGATCCAGATGGCCCCAGTGCCTCCCACAACAGCGAACGGGTTGTCTCCGATGATCTCCAGTGGCCCATCCACGGCAAGCTGCAGCGCGTCATTGGCAAACGGCCGTACCTGGCCGAACTCGTCAGCAATCCGCAGCACCACACGCGTGGTGTCTGCGCCGTCGGCGACCAGCTCCGTATCGTCCGGAAGCACCATTAACTGCTGATCTACGCCCTTGCCGGAGTAGGTCTTTGAGATGACCTGCTTACCCTGAATGAAACCATCGATGCGCAGGTCGCCCCAGTCATTCATCCCTTCTTTGAAGCTGATGATGAAGGGCGGGTATTTGAGCGATGGGAATTGCTTGCGATCCGGATCCCCTTCCGCCCCAGGCTGGAACCCCTTGCCGGAATCGATGAACAGCTTGATGTGATCACAGTTAGAGGAGATAAAGCCGCTCGAGATCCCGAGTGATTCATCGTTGCGCGCCCAATGAAACGCGGGTTCCAGAACGATCTCCTCGGCGGGGTCGCACATGGATTTGTAAAAGCCCGCCGCTGACTTGGGGGTGCGGAACATGTCCATCACGCCGTGGTAGCAGATGCGGTCGCCTGATCCGAAGTTGCTGTGCGTGTTGTAGTCAAAGGCGCACCATCCGATGCCCCCGGCGTATTGCGGGTCAGAGGCCAGCGTGTCGTGCACGCGCGCATGCCGAATGACGAACTCCTGCAGCCGTTCCTTCGCGTCGATGGTCTTCGCTGGAAAGGTGTGGCCCACAAACTCCGTGTTGAGATACCGCGGATGGTTCGGCTTTCTCAATGGCCAGCCGAAATCGTTCATGGTGAAGACATCTTCCAGGAACTCGGACTCCTGGAAATACCGTATGCCCCCGGTCTGCCGTCCTGTGTCCAGAGCATGGGCCACGGCGTTAGTGCGCACATAAAAGTCGTGGTTATCGCGGGATTCGTTGATGCGCACACCCCAAAGAATGATCGAGGGATGATTCCAGTCGCGCGTTACCATGCGACGTACGTTGTCCACCGCGATATCCTGCCAGGGTTTGGGACCGATGTGCTGCCAACCGGGGATCTCTTCCAGCACCAACAACCCGATTTCATCGCACGCGTCAAGGAAGTGCCGCGATTGCGGATAGTGCGACGTGCGCACAAGGTTGCAACGCAGATCGTGCCGCAGGATCTTCGCATCCTGGCGCTGCACTCGCCCCGGCATGGCTTGGCCTACCCAGGGAAAAGTCTGGTGCCGGTCAAGTCCATGCAGCTTGATGACCTTGCCATTGAGCGAGAAGCCCTTTGGGGTGAACGTCGCCTCACGAAAGCCGATGCGGCGCTCGTCCTCATCAACCACCTTGCCGCCGTCTTTCAACTGGACATGTACGGTGTACAACTCAGGGTGGTCCAGATCCCACAAGCTGATCTTGCCGAGCTTCTTTAATGTCAGCGTGTACGCGTTGGGTGCCGGCGTAACCGGAGGCAGCGCGCCCTGCGCCTGTCCGGCATCGACTCCCTCGGGCTCGGAAGCCGACGGTGGGGTGATCGGGAGGCTCACCTCAGCCAGAACCTCGGTGCTCCCCGCTTTGCGCAACTCCGCATGCAGAGACAAATGACCGGTTGCAGCGCGAGGCGCTCGCTCCAGAAAGCACTGAACTGCCACGCTCGGCGCGCCGCCCAGTACATCCTGAGGGCGGGCATAGATGTTCTCCAGAAACACCTCAGGAACGATGCGTATGGCTACCTCGCGATAGATCCCGCCGAACGTCAGATAATCGATTTCATGGCCAAATGGCGGCATATCGGCACGTTCGGAGGAATCCACCTCCACGGACAGCAGATTCGGGCCGCCTGCCTTGATGTGCTGTGTCAGTTCAAAGGAGAACGGCGTGTAGCCGCCCTTGTATTCGCCCAGCTTCGTTCCATTCAGATACACCGTCGACGCGGTCATCACGCCTTCAAAATCCACAAACACTCGCTTCCCGGCGAGGTCCGCAGGCAGGCGCAACGGTCTCCTATACAGGGATACGAACTCGTAGCTTTTTTCGTCGAAGCTGTGCCAGGGGAGCCGGAGATTGGTATGCGGCACGACCACCCTGGTGAAGGCGCTATCGTCAAATTCGGGGGCGTGACTGCCCTCCACAACACGGGGGCTGTAACGCCATCCTCGATTGATCGGCAGGATGGAACGCCCGGCGATAAGACTGCCCTTTTCGGCCAATACAGGTGTAGGCAGCGCACTGGCCGCCAGCGCCGCCGAGGTGGCTTTCACAAAGCTTCTTCTGTTCACTGTTCCCTCGGGTGTAAGAGATGGACGCGCCTCCAGACCAGTACAGTCTGCGGAGCGCCCACAATCGTATCAGCCCGGATGCACGGCAGGCAGTTGCGCCAGCGACCCTGGAGGCTTTTTTGCATGAACACGTTAGGAATGCCGTTTAACGCGTTCTGATGGAGCGACGTGCATGTCAAAACGGCAGCGTCCACCAACGCCCGTTCGAGGTACGCTGATTTATCTTTCCTTTTTGTAAGCTCCAAAAGACGACATGTCATTGGACCCGTCGAGCATGTACAGTCGACGTGCAGTATCACTCCCGACCGATGGCGCACCAAAGGACAACGTGAACATACGCGACAGACACCTGTCTGGTCCCTGCACAAGACTGGCTATCGCAAGACCGTTCGGCTTTGCTCCCTGGTATCGGTGGCTTACGTGCGTTGTTCTCGTCGTTCTCTTGTTTGCGACCGCCGGCCTTCGTGCGCAGACGACTCTCACCATCGCCACCGTCAATAACACTGACATGATTCGCATGCAGCGTTTGTCTGCGGAGTTTGTACGAGAACACCCAGGCATCAACCTCGATTGGGTGGTCCTGGAAGAAAAGATTCTGCGCGAGAAAACGACAACGGACGTGGCAGCCCATGGCGGCCAGTTCGATATCGTCACCATTGGGCCGCTTGAAACGCCCCTTTGGGGTCGCCGCGGCTGGCTGCTCCCACTCGAAGACAAATTGCCGCCCTCTTATGACATCGGCGATCTCCTGAAGCCGATTCGCGACGGCGCCTCCTGGAATGGCCACCTTTACGCTTTGCCCTTCTACGGGGAGAGCTCCCTAACGTATTACCGTAAAGACCTGTTTCGTCAGGCAGGTCTCAGCATGCCGTCGCAACCAACCTATGCCGACATCGCTCGCTTTGCCCAGAAATTAAATGATCCCAGCCATGACACCTATGGCGTGTGCCTGCGCGGCAAACCGGGCTGGGGCGAAAACATCGCCTACATCTCGACGGTGGCAAACACCTTTGGAGCCCGTTGGTTTGACGAAGCCTGGCGGCCTCAGTTTGACACTCCTGAATGGCACAGTGCCGTTGCTTTCTACGTCGATCTGCTGCAGCGGTACGGTCCTCCAGGGAGCAGTTCCAATGGGTTCAATGAGAATCTAACCCTGTTTGAGAACGGCCGCTGCGCCATGTGGATCGATGCGACCGTGGCCGCCGGTTCCCTCTTCGACAGCACCGAATCCAAAGTAGCCTCCACGGTGGGCTTCGCGCCGGCTCCTGTAGCCGTGACGCCTCACGGCTCGCAATGGCTCTGGTTCTGGGCGCTCGCGGTACCAGCCTCGTCCAAGCATCCTGCCGAAGCAGCCCAGTTCATTGCGTGGGCTACGTCCAAGCGGTACATCCGTGAGGTTGAGAACACCAGCGGCTGGACCGCGGCCCCCCCAGGCACGCGTACGTCCACCTACGCAGCCCCACAATACGCCGCCGTCGCTCCCTTTGCCGATCTCACCTATCGCTCCATCTTGGCCGCCGACCCGCTTCACCCAACGGTAAAGCCTGTGCCCTACATGGGTATTCAGTGCGTTGTGATTCCAGCCTTTCCCACGATCGGCAATCAAGTGGGCCAATTATTCGCCGCGGCACTCGTCGGTAAACTTTCGGTTGACGAAGCTCTCCGCGAGGCTCAATTGGTTACTGAGCGCGTACTGAACCGCACAGGAACGGGCACCGGAAAGCAGCCATGAACGCCTCTCGCACGCACGGAAGCTCCCGACACGGGGCGCTGGCCCGGTCCGCACTCAAGCTGCCCGCCATCGCATCCCTGTTCCTTTGGTCAGCTGTTCCGCTCGTCCTGACAATCTGGTTCTCCTTTCGGCGATATAACCTTATGGAGCCTGATCGCAAGGGATTCGACGGGCTTGGGAATTATCGATATCTCCTGAGTGATCCCAGTCTCGTGTTGGCTCTGGGCAACACCCTGGTTCTGGTCGGCTCGGTGCTCGTGATCACCGTGGTTTTCGGCATTCTGCTCGCCATTCTTTACGATCAGGAGTTCTTCGGCCGCGGCATTGCCCGGGTGCTCGTACTCGCGCCGTTCTTTGTCATGCCCACGGTCAGCGCGCTTGTCTGGAAGAACATGATGATGCACCCTGACTACGGCTTTCTTGCTTTCCTGATGCGCTCGGTGGGTCTTAAGCCGATCGATTGGTTCGCGGTCGCCCCCCTCACCTCCATCATCATTATCGTGTCGTGGCAGTGGCTGCCCTTCGCGTTCCTCACGCTGCTTACGGCAGTGCAGTCGCTGGACGCGGAACGCAAGGAGGCCGCGCGCATGGATGGTGCCGGTCCGCTCGATCTCTTCCGCTACATCCTGCTGCCGCACCTCGGCAGAGCGATCACCGCGACCGTTATGATCGAGACCATCTTCCTGCTCGGGATTTTTGCGGAGATCTACGTAACCACGTCTGGCGGTCCCGGCTTTGCTTCGACCAATCTGTCGTTCCTGATCTATCGTTATGCCTTGCTCGAATATGATATCGGCGGCGCCTCGGTAGCAGGACTTCTTGCGACTGTTGTAGCCAACGTTGTCGCTTTTGTCCTGATGCGATCCTTTGCCCGTAACCTAGAAACCTGAGCCTCACCCAACGCAGCCGAGAGACTGTCTTTCATGCGGAATTACCTTCACCACAAGCTTGCCATTACCGCCCTGGGCTGGACCGCTGCGCTGCTGCTGTCGTTCCCCGTGTTGTGGCTTGTCCTGACAAGCTTTAAGACAGAGACTGAAGCCATCTCGCGAGTTCCCCACCTTTTCTTTCATCCAACCCTAGAGAACTACATCGCTGTGCAGGAACGCGCTTCGTACATGCATTTCGCTGCAAACAGCGCGATTATCTCCCTCGGGTCGACCGTTCTGGCGCTCGCTTTGGCCATTCCCTGTGCCTATAGCCTGGCGTTCTTTCCCACAAGGCGCACCCGCGATACCTTGCTCTGGATGCTTTCGACCAAGATGATGCCCTCCGTGGGTGTGCTGGTCCCCGTCTATCTCATCTTTCGCCAGACAGGCCTGCTGGATACACGCACTGGACTACTTCTCTTAAACACCCTGATCAATCTGCCGATGGTCGTCTGGATGCTGCACACCTTCTTCCGCGAGGTTCCGCGCGAGATCCTCGAAGCCGCTCGCATGGATGGCGCGAGCGCGCTTCGGGAGGTCTCCGATCTGCTCGTGCCGCTGTCCCTGCCGGGTGTTCTCTCGACGAGTCTGCTGGCGGTGATCCTCGCCTGGAACGAAGCGTTCTGGAGCTTGACGTTGACGGCTGCAAAAGCCGCTCCTCTTACGGCCTTTATTGCGTCATTCTCCAGTCCTGAAGGTCTGTTCTATGCCAAGCTTTCGGCCGCCTCCACCCTGGCCATCGCACCCATCGTGCTGCTCGGGTGGCTTACTCAGAAACAGTTGGTTCGCGGCCTCACCTTCGGTGCCGTGAAGTAACAAGCAGCAAGTACGAAGTCTACGATAAGAAAACCGATACAAGAAAGCGCCCATGGCAACGGTCCAACTCAACGGTGTTCATAAGAGCTTCGCATCAGCCGAGATCATTAAAGGGGTCGACATCACGCTGCACGATGGGGAGCTCACCGTGCTTGTGGGTCCGTCAGGCTGCGGCAAATCCACGCTCCTGCGGCTCATTGCAGGTCTTGAGAGCATCACCTCAGGCGATCTGCTCATAGACGGTCAGCGCGTCAACGACATACCCCCGGCACGGCGGGGCCTGGCGCTCGTCTTCCAGAGCTATGCTCTCTACCCTCACATGACGGTCGCCGAAAACATGTCCTTCAGCCTGAAGCTCGCCGGTGTGTCCCAGACAGAACGCCAGCAGCGGGTGGACGAGGCCGCACGCATTCTGAATCTTGAGGACCTGCTCGATCGCAAACCGAAGGATCTCTCAGGCGGGCAGCGACAGCGTGTCGCCATAGGCCGAGCCATTGTGCGGCATCCCAAGGTGTTTCTGTTCGACGAACCGTTGTCGAATCTTGACGCCGCACTGCGCGTCCGCATGCGGCTGGAGCTCACGCGTCTTCATCGCCAGCTTGGCGCGACCATGATCTACGTCACGCACGATCAAGTAGAAGCCATGACCATGGCGGATCGGATCGTCGTCTTGCGAGCAGGTATCGTCGAGCAGGTTGGCTCCCCCATGGAGCTCTACCGGAGTCCCTGCAACCTCTTTGTCGCGGGCTTTATCGGCTCGCCCAAAATGAACTTCCTTGAGGGTACCGTTCGCGATGTGAATCCCTTGGGTATAACCGTCGCGATGTGCAGAAACACTCTTCTGCAGGTGCCGTTTGCTGCGCCAGCGGCCCATACCGGCTCGGAGGTCACCATCGGTCTTCGCCCAGAACACCTCACGCTCGCCCCCGCTGCCCAAGACAGCATCCCCGCCCAGGTTCAAGTCGTCGAGCACCTCGGCAATGAGAGCTATCTTCATGTACTGGCCGAGTCAGGCGAAAACATGACCGTTCGTGTGAACGGCGAAACCGAAATCCAGCCGGAGGATCAGGTGCATCTTCTTCCGCACGCCGATAGGATTCAACTGTTCGATGCACAAGGCCAAAGCATGCGACCTTGATCGCCCGTGTTCTGCTCGACCCTGCCCCACACGTGCAGGCGGCGTCTGTCTATCGAACGAAACTGTATCAGCCACATCCACGGAGATGCCAGATGCCAGACCTCACGCCCATGAAGTTACGTTCCGCGACACTCGGCCAGCTT
>CAHJWN010000142.1 GCA_903642265.1 Acidobacteriaceae bacterium
CACCGTATGGCCTGCGCTCGCTGCGACTTTTATATGCCCAAAGAATCCAGCAAGGCACAAAGTATCGAGGCAAAAGCAAACCT
This sequence comes from Acidobacteriaceae bacterium, assembly GCA_903642265.1. Lineage (GTDB taxonomy): Bacteria > Acidobacteriota > Terriglobia > Terriglobales > Acidobacteriaceae > Edaphobacter. The sequence continues at coordinate 84 of CAHJWN010000142.1, forward strand.
GCTTAGGCTTCGGCAGGAGATCCCACTCAGCGAAGACGAGCTGCAGGCCGTAGAAGACGGCATCGCAGGGCACGAGAAGCTGGTCGCCAAGCTCGTATCCTGCCCGACTCCGGCCTTCAGATGACTAGCTCTGACAATACGACCAACTTGCCTGCGGAGCGTGGGTGATAATCGGAAATGAGGGACCTGTATATGCGACGCTCGCCATTCACGGCCGTTCTATTATGTGCCGCATTGCAGGCCGTAGGCCAAAGCTCCGTTGCGGTACCAGTCATTCAGTCCAAAGCCACGCTCGTGAATGTCGATGTCGTAGTAACAGACTCGAAAGGGCAACCTATCCGCGGATTGAAGCAGGACGCTTTCACCATTCGAGAAGATAAGACCGAACAGTCCATCAAGAGTTTCGACGAACACTCTGGGGGAGTTCCCCTCGCGAGCGCGCCTGCGCCGCCGGGAGTGTTTACCAATGTGCCTCCTGTACAAAGGAGTGCCACAGAGAACGTACTTGTATTGGATTGGCTGAACACGCCGGCTGAGCTGCAACCTTTCATGCGCGACCAGTTAGTCAAATTCGTAGACGCCCAGCAGCCGGGGACGCCCACCGCGATCTTCTCGCTCAGCACTAGGCTCCGGCTTTTGCAGGACTTCACAAGTGATCCGAAGCTGCTTAAAGTCGCCCTGCTCAAGCAGGGCAGCAAATTTTCCCCACTATTGCGGGCCGGAGGAAGCGGGGTCGATCCATCTGTCGTGGATTTCGAAAAGCAGATTCAGCGTACGGCCAATCCCAGAATCCGGCACGCTCTTGAGGGACTGGAAAGCAGCCTAGTTGCTTCAAACGCCCGGGTCGATACTCAGCAGCTCAGCCTTCGTATCCAGATAACCTTGGAAGCAATGACAGAGCTGGCACGTTTCCTTGGCGGCGGTACCACTCGTAAGAACATGATCTGGGTTGCGGGAGCTTTACCCTTCGACACGCAGCGCGCCATCCAAAATCCCGACATGGCACTGCCTGGACCAGATGACACACGCCAAGCATTCAGGCAGGCCATGGCTCTGCTGGCCGGCGCTGGCGTCGCCATCTATCCGGTTGATCCCAATGGTGTCGTCAATTCTCCATCCGATACGAAGGCCACAGAAAACCACCGCACGGAACCCCTAGCTGCGCAACGGATGACCGGCAATCCTGCGTACGGGAGCATGGAAGATAAGTTCCAAGACCAACGCTATCAACAACACCACTCAATGGAACAGATTGCTCTCGCTACAGGAGGTAAGGCATTTCTGGACACCAACGACCTGTTGGGCGCCTTTCAGCAGGCCACGCGGCTTGGCTCCAATTTCTATACCCTCACCTACTCTCCGCCACCTGGCGAAGACAAAGGTCGCTTTCGCACGATTCAGGTGACGGTCGCAGGAAAAGGTTTACGCCTTGCATACCGGAACGGCTACTTCATGCCCTCCGCTGCGATAAAGCAGGTGGCAGCGGGACCGGTCCTTGCTCGTGCAATGGAGCCGCTCGTCCCCCCGAGTACACAGATCGTTTTCTCTGTACGCCCCGCATTTTCAGAGGGGACAGACCCGGCACAGGTTATAGGTAATGCGGCGCTGGCGAAGCAATCTCACAAGACGGTCTCCTTGAACCTCTCCATCGATTTGTCTGACATTGCGTTTCAAGAGAAAGCCGACGGCAGAATGCACGGAACAGTTGATCTCGCCACAGCGCTGTACGACTCGAACGAGAAGATCATAGACACTCGGCAGGACCGTGCCACCATCGTTCTTACGCCTGAACGCTACCAGGCAATGTTGCAAGAGGGCCTGAAGCTACACAGCACGATTGCGCTGCAGTCAGCAGGAGATCAGATCGTTCGAATTGGCGTGCACGATCTCTCGACAGACCACGTGGGAACCCTGCGGTTGAGTGGAGACGATATACGCGCAGCAATCTCCGCGACTTCAGCCCCCTGACTCAACTAATTTTCGACACGTGGTGGCTGACGCGGTCAACGCTTCTCTTCATGGCTTGGCGCCGCGGGAGAGACTGGGACAATATGAAGATCTTTTTCTCCACTGCTTGCACGTGTCGGAAACACCACACCGGACGAACGTATGAGGTCACTTGGATTGGCGGTTTTGATATCAAGTGCATGGGTGCCGGCCGCACCATCCGCGGGTCTGGGGAACTCAAGAATGTAACGCGCCCGCAGCCAGGCGACAATCCGGGTTAGCTCAACTCCAACATTGTCTTTGGAGGTAGCGAGAAGCAGGCCGCCCGATGAGCGACAGAGATCTGACAGCGGGGCTTCAGGTGTAGCCAACGCTCTCCCGTAGGCACCATATTTGCTAGGCTCCCAATGATCTTTCACTGTTTCCGGGCGTAAGGCAAAGATTGCAATGCTGTTTGCGTTGGCTTCGTCCCTTAATGACGTCCAGCCACGGGCGAGGTCATCATCTCTGCCATCCGAGAGAACCAAGAGGATTCGCCGCCCGGGTCGCGCCGACAACCGAGCGAGTACAGCATTGATCCGGTTCACCGCAGACTGATCCTCTCGGCATGACTTCTCCCCCGGTGTGACTTCATGGAGGCTTGGTGCACGAAGAAGATTCCCCGTCATCAAACGCAGAATGCTCAGCGAAGCGGGAACAAAACCCGCTGTTCCCACGAAGCCACAATCGCTGGCAACAATACTGACTTGGTCATTCTCCTTGAACGGGTCGATGGCTTGGCGGTAGCTGAGCAGACCAGCAGAGAAATCCATTTGCGCTTTGCCACGTGCATCGAGAAAAAGGGCAAGTGTGATTGCATCATCTTCCTCGCGGCGAACAGTTTGGGGATGAAACGGATGGCCGCCATCGATGCGCAAGGTGAAGTTCTCCGGTGCGAGCTTCGAGCGGACTTCGAAATCTTTGCTTAGAACCAGTGTGGGGACCTGGATTAGATCGTCGTACACATGCAAGGTGTAGGTAGGGCCAGTGCTCTGGGGAGCTGCTACATCCTGAGCAGCACCCACTGGAGCTGAGGAAGCGAGTAGAAAGATCAGGTACCAAGACACCAGCCGCGAGAAGGTTTGGGTTCCCATGATCCACCTCTTGAGCGAAGCGCTCTTCAGGTCATCTTATCTCTCTGGTCGGCACCGATTAAGTCCTCTGAACCAACGCCACATTCTGTTGCTTCAACGTTCAACCACTCAGAAGCGGCGACCTCCTTCATCGTTAGCTTGCGGAAGGAGAGATTGGATTGGCGCTCCCCGATGTGTGCGTCTACGTCCCTACTAGCCCTATCCTTCCCGAGCTCTGACCATCAGCCTTGAAGAGTCGACCAAGATATTGACCGATAGACATATTCCACATAATCTGCTGACCTAGCGACCGCGCAACCATCATTATTCGAGAGCACGATGACCGGCTTTCCTTCGAGGTCGGGTCGAAAGACACGCTCACAGCTCACATAAAAATTGTTGCAGTCGATGATGCCGAATGTCTCATCCATGCTCACCGTTCTCCAGGGCAGCAAACCACGCGGCATAGGTCGTGTTCTTAACCATCTTACGATTTACGTCCGGTGCGCCATCCGTCCACCAAACAGGTCCACGCTCGCCCAGGGCGATCTTCGCAGCGTCGACTTGTTGCCTGGCCTGCTCCCGGCCACCGTCGTCTCCAACTCGCATTGCGATTCCCTTTGCGCGCCGCGCAGCCATGAGCTCCGCGGTCAGGCGCTGCCTCTCTTCATCAGGGAGTTCAGGATTGCTGCAGCGCCACAAACGCCCACGCACGACGAAGTAGCGGCCGTCCGGGGTGACGGGATAGTGGCTCATCGCAAGGTATGGATCGCATGTCTGTCGTTTTGCTAATTAAGTGGCGAACTTCGGTGCTAATTATCTGGCGCATAGCGAGCCGTTATGGCGGGGCCCCTTATTGGTACAAGTCTTTGTACAGCAACAGCTTAAGCTAAGGCTGCAGCGGTATCGCCGCTGAGGCGTGTCCGGGATGAATGTCATGAAAGCATGCCAAACTGCCAGATAGCGCGAGCAGAATTTCGCCACTTAATTAGCAAGACAACAAGCGTACTTAGCACTTGCGTTACGAAATAGACCGGAGACATGGTCTACAGCGAAGCGCGACGGTAACGGACACGCGCCGTTTGGGTGACACACGACGATGGTGCATGCCCTGGAAAGAGAGTTGTCGCCGCCGCATACCTGCCCGCACGCAACCCTTGAGCCGATGGAGAACGCTATTCTCGTCCTCCGTGCCAAGCATCCGTCTTGGGGCGCACGCAAACTCAAGGCAAGGCTGGAAATGTTACAGCCAGAACTGATATGGCCTGCAGCCAGCACATTCGGAAACATCCTGAGCCGAGCGGGCTTGACGAGTCCACAGAAGAAAAGAAAACGCATCACGCCTTGCTCAGAGCCCTTCTCAACAGTCACGGGACCCAATCAGCTGTGGTGTATGGACTTCAAAGGCTACTTCGTAACGGGCGACGGCAAGCGATGCGATCCGTTTACGATCACCGATGCGTACAGCCGTTATTTGATTCGTTGCCGGATCGTCTCGCGCATAGACCTTTGCCAGGTTCGAGCGATCTGGGAAGCAGCCATGCGGGAGTACGGAATGCCCGCCCGGATCAGGACCGACAACGGCGCGCCGTTCGCGGGCACAGGGCTCCTAGGACTTTCGAAACTCGCGCTCGGCTGGATGAAGCTCGGAATCGTTCACGAACGGATTCAAGCAGGTCGACCGCAACAGAACGGTCGTCACGAGCGCATGCACCGCACGCTGAAGGAGGACATGACGAGACCGCCTGCGTCATCTCTGCGTGCGCAGCAGAGTCGCTTCGATAATTTTCGCTATGTCTTCAATAACGAGCGCTCACATGAAGGCTTGAGGAACGCAGTTCCGGCCAGTCTCTATCACCCCAGTACTGCTCGACTGCCACGCAAGTTGCCGGAGTTTACCTACCCCAAAAGGGCTTCTTCTGAGAAAAGTGAATAACAGTGGCGACATCAGCTGGCACAAGACCCGAATTTTCATTAGCGAAGTATTCCGCTTCGAAGAACTCGCGCTTGAGCTAACCACACCAGGCTTCTACAGAGTTTACTCTCGAGACCTCGGGTCGGAGAGCTACACGCAGAAAAGCTTCGATTCAGAGCTGCACGAAGAGTCATCTGAGCCTCGATGAATACATCGGCCTGAAGTCGCCACTCCGGACGAGCAGCCAGATGGCATCGGACGCAAGCTTAGAGTTTAGGAGCGTGGCACTTTTCCTGCCGCTGCAACCTTACGTGGCGCTCCGGTGCTTCTCGGAGTAAGAGTGTTGGCGTGCCCTAAGACAAAGCGGTGAAAGACTCCGGCGTTCCCAGAAGGCGTAGGTCCGGTCGGATAGGCAACGGAGAACATTCGCTTTAGCATGAGCCCCTTGACGTTGACGACTTTGAGCGTTCCCAGGGTCAGTTGATTCCGCACTGCCCAACGGGACACGAAAGCGGTACCTAGACCTGCTTCAACGGCGCTGAGAAGACCCTCTGTAGAGTCAAGCGTCATAGCTATCTTCAAGTCTTTCGTGTGATAGCCTGCCTTCTCCAATGCCTGTTCTACAACGCGGCGTGAACCTGATCCCTGCTCTCTCATCAGGAGCGGCTCTTCGATCAAGGTCGCAACCGAGATTTCATGTTCCGTCCAGAGGTGACCAGCCGGCGCTGCGAGCACCATGTGATCTTCCATAAATGGCTCGACGACGATATCCCGGCGAAGTGCGGGGCCTTCTATGAGCGCGATATCGATGCTATGGGATGTGAGGGCTTCAAGAACCTCATCGGTATTACCACTCATTGCCGTCAGCTCGATCCTGGGATTTTCTCGGAGAAAAGCGGCCATCAAAGTCGGCAAGAGATATTGACCAATCGTCTGGGAAGCGCCAATGGACAACCTTCCGGCGTGAGCCCCGCTCTCTTGCGCGATGGCCTGTTCGGCCTCCTCAGCGAGTTCTTTCAATTTGACGGCGTAGCCGAAGAGAATCTTGCCAACGGGAGTCAACGCCACTCTCCCGCCTGCGCGGTCAAACAACGGCAGACCCACCTCTTCCTCCAGCGCCTTGATCTGTTGGGTGACCGCCGGCTGGGAGATGAAGAGTTCTTCCGACGCGCGTCGGAAGTTCAGGTGATGAGCCACGGTGCGAAAGACTTTGAGTCGAAAGTTCTCCATGTTTTGCGATCTTACTCCCAGCGTGCTTTGACTCGAAGTCTTCGGTTTGGCCTCCCCCCGCCGCTCGGTTAGCCCCGTTGTTTTTGTCGTTCTCATGCTTAAAGGATGGTTCCGGTAGCTCCTAAATTCCAATACCTAATTCTTCTTGGCGATAAGCGTTTGCCTTACGCGAGTTGAGTTTCGTTCAGCTTATTAGGGATAAGGATTACTGCTTGGACCCCGCGAGACCGGGGGCGAATACTCAGAGTTGTAAAGGAGAAACACATGAAAACGACAACGATTTCGAATATCGGCAAAGCAGGAATGACGGCACTCACAGTAATCTTGATGGCGATGCCCATCCACGCTGAGGTACGCTCCAAGTCTCACGACTTGATCGTTATGGAACCACACGACCTCCCGGAACAGGCTCAGACACCCGGTAATTCATTCTTCCTTTATCAGGATGACAACTTCAATACCTACCTTTATGTCGAGCAGCAGCAGGGTGCGAAGCTCAGCGTGTTTGACGTCACCGATCCGGCGAAGATCAAACTCGTTTCGTCCACCGCATTGACCGTTCCAGGCCCGTATGACTTCGTACGTCCCCTGGACGGGCACGCCGAGATGATTCGCTTCCGCGACAACAAGGGCGTAGCAGTTCTCGACCTTCGCAAGGCGAAGAATCCGACCTTCAAGGTTGTGAGCGGTCTGAGCGATCCGGGTGCGACAGAAACCCTTGGCGAGACCGGATTTCTAATGGTGAATGAGCCTCACGACTATGTGCGTGCGATCCCCCGTGATTACCAGGTCGTCGACATCGCTACACCGTCCGATCCCACATTGCTGGCGACAGTAAAGCAGGTAAAGCACAAGGTTGTGAATAACGACACAGGAACAACTTTCCTTCTCGGCATCGATGGTCTGACGGTTGTTCGCCGCACCAGTGTCGAAAATGATTACAAGACCCAGCAAATGATGCGGAACTCGAATTAGCTGCTACGGCCGGGCTGCTCCATCGGCAACCCCGCCGACCAACGGAAAAATGGTGTTTAGAGAGACGATAAGCTCAGCTTCTTGGACGAGCGAAACGAATCTCCCTATGATTAGCAATTCACCTAGCTTCACAGCGCAACTGCGCGCCGGACGGACGATATGACGGTGGACATGACGATAGCCCGACGGAACTTCCTGAAAGCTATGGGCAGCCTCGGTGCGAGCGCTGCCCTAACGGCCTGCTCGAAGACAACCGGTTGTGGGCGGTTGGCCGAGCTTGGGTTCCCTGATTCTCGCGGTCAAGGTCCGAAGGATATGAGGCCATGGGCGCGGTATCCAGAGAAAACCGACCTGCTCATGCTGGCGGATCGGCCTCCGCTTCTTGAGACACCAATGCACTACTTCCTGAAGGACATCACTCCAAATGACGCATATTTTGTTCGCTGGCACTATGCGGGCTTGCCAACGCATGTTGATCTGCGCACGTTTCGGCTGAACGTCATCGGAGCCGTTCGGAAGCCTCTCCAGTTGTCGTTGAACGATCTCATCACGAAGTTTGAGCCTGTGAGTGGCGTTGTCTTCAGTCAGTGTGCGGGCAATTCGAGAAGCTTCTTTCGCCCTCAGGTCCCCGGCGCGGAGTGGACCAATGGAGCGATGGGCAACGCGCGTTATAAAGGCGTTCGTCTGCGGGACGTGCTGAACATGGCCGGCGTTCAGCCAAGCGCGGTCGAAGCCAGCTTTAGAGGGCTCGATGAACCGCCG
>CAHJWN010000143.1 GCA_903642265.1 Acidobacteriaceae bacterium
CAGATGTTCCGGGGCATGGACCAAGGGAGTAGAATTATTTTCAATTGAATTTAGATCGCAGGGTGGATTTTAGTGAACATGTCCATCTTCCTTCAAGGAATCGTTGGACCTTGAGCCCCGTCTAATTGTCAGGCTTTCTGCCAGGCAGTTCGATCTGGTACCGCAGTCTCTCGCGCCGCATGAAGCGCGCCTGAACGAGTAGTGGTTGTAGAAAACGAGGAACGCATTTGAACTCGACCGTCAAACAAATTCTGATCTGGGTCTTCATGATCACTTGCCTCATCTGTCTCTGGCAGTTCGTCATAAAGGGCGGAGGCATTGGCCAGGATAATAACGTTGCGCTCTCGACATTTTTGAACGATGCCGACCAGGGCAAGATAAACGACGTCATTATTAACGATGGCGAAGTTACCGGTCACTACCGCGACCAGACCAAGCAATTTCGTACCACCATTCCGGCAAACTACCCGGACATGTACAAGACCTTGCGCGAGCACGGTGTATCGGTCACGATCAAGGACCACAACTCCAACCAGTGGGTAAGCCTGCTGATCTCAATCGCGCCCTTCGCTTTGCTGCTTGGCCTGTGGTTCTTCCTGTTGCGCCAGATGCAGTCTGGCGGTAACAAAGCCATGAGCTTCGGAAAGAGTCGCGCTCGTCTGCTCTCCATGCAGCAAAAGAAAATTACGTTCAAGGATGTTGCAGGGGTCGACGAAGCCAAGGAAGAACTCAAGGAGATCATCGAGTTCCTTCGCGAGGCTCAGAAGTTCCAACGCCTTGGCGGCCGTATCCCCAAGGGCGTCCTGCTCGTCGGACCTCCTGGCACTGGTAAGACTTTGCTCGCCCGCGCCGTGGCTGGCGAAGCAAATGTACCGTTCTTCTCGATCTCAGGTTCAGATTTCGTAGAGATGTTCGTTGGTGTCGGTGCAAGCCGTGTTCGCGATCTGTTCGAGCAGGGTAAGAAAAACGCCCCCTGCATCATCTTCATCGACGAAATAGATGCTGTGGGCCGTCACCGTGGCGCAGGTCTCGGCGGCGGACATGATGAGCGCGAGCAGACCCTCAACCAACTCCTCGTTGAGATGGACGGCTTCGAGTCGAACGATGGGGTGATCCTTATCGCTGCGACGAACCGCCCTGACGTGCTCGACCCCGCCCTGCTCCGCCCAGGTCGCTTCGACCGCCGGGTCATTGTCGATCGCCCCGACATCAAGGGCCGTGAAGAAGTGCTTCGTGTGCACTCTAAGAAGGTACCAATGGCTGAAGATGTCAACCTCAACATCCTCGCGCGCGGCACACCTGGCTTTTCAGGTGCCGATCTCGCGAACATGGTGAATGAGGCTGCTCTTACGGCTGCCCGATTCAACCGCAAGGCTGTCCACATGTTTGACTTCGAGACCGCCAAGGACAAGGTCCTGATGGGTGCGGAGCGCAAGTCCATGCTGCTGACGGACGAAGAGAAGCGCGTAACGGCGTACCACGAAGCCGGCCACGTTCTTGTCGCCGCGCTACGCGAGCACTCTGACCCCCTGCACAAAGTCACCATCATCCCGCGCGGTATGGCCCTCGGCGTCACGATGCATCTGCCGACCGAAGATAAACACACCGTCACCAAGGATTATCTAGAGACCCAGCTCGCCGTGTTTATGGGCGGACGCTGCGCTGAAGAGATCTTCCTCAAGCAGATGACGACCGGCGCGGGCAATGACATTCAACGCTCTACAGCTCTCGCTCGCGCGATGGTCTGTGAGTACGGCATGTCGAAGCTTGGGCCGCTGACCTTCGGCAAGAAGGAGCAGGAAGTCTTCCTCGGCCGTGACATTGGCCAGGCTCGCGACTTCTCAGACGACACAGCCAAGCAGATCGACGAAGAGGTTCGCGTCTTTGTCGATGCCGGCTACCGCTCTGCCTATTCGATCCTTGATGGCCATCACGACATCATGCATCGCATGTCCGCCGCTCTTCTCGAGCGGGAGACACTCGACGCCGCTGAAATCAAGCTGATCATCGAAGGTAAGGCGCTTCCTGAAGCCCGCTCTCCGCTGTCAGCGGTTGATCCTGGCCAGGGTGGCGATGTCCAGAAGATCCTCAAGCCCGAAGGCGGTCGCAAACCCGGCTTCGGCGATAGTCAGCCTTCCCCGGCATAACACGCAGCTAGATGTATGCGCGAAGGGCAGCCTGCAGAGGCTGCCCTTCCGTTTGCGCAATGCCCGTCTTCTGGCCGCGGTCTACCCCTCTTTGAAGCGACATATCTTCTATTGCCGCCACCCTATCATCTGTTATTGTCAGCGGATTTGCGTTCTACCTGACCTCAGCGACACTTCTCCAATTCGCCATCCTTGCCACTGCCTTGCCCGATTCCCCACACGATATGCACCCGGACTCCGCAGCCCCGATGCGACAATAGACTTGCCTGCATGAAGCAAATCTCCCTCACGCTGCTGCTGTCGTTTGCTGCCCTTGCACCGCTCTCGACAAGCGGATGCGGCTATCATGTCGCCGGTTCTGCGGCCCACCTGCCTGCGGGCACACGCACCATGGACATCCCCATCTTTACCACGCGTGTCCAGAACTTCTCGACCGAAGTCGACTTTACCAAGGCTGTCATTCGCGAACTCGACACCCGCACGAAGCTCGTGGTTCTGAATGGGGCGAACGCAGATGCGGACGCGCATCTCTCGGGCACGATCCTCACACAATCGATCGCGCCGCTCACCTACGATTCCACCAGCGGCCAGACAGCGAGCTATCTGGTCACTATAACTGCCAAGGTCGTCCTTACCGCCCGAGACGGACACATCCTCTACCAGAATGATGCGCTGCCCTTCCGCGAGCAGTATCAATCCACCCAAGACCTGAATGGCTTCATTCAGGAGGATGGCGCTGCCATCCGCCGCTTGTCGCAGGACTTCGCCCGCACCGTCGTCAGCAATATGCTGGAGTCTCTCCAGTGACCTTCCAGGCGAGAGCACTATGGTCATTGTTTTCTGCCCTCCTCATTTGCACTTTGCCGCTCGGCTTCATAAAACAAACCGGGAAATATTTGCCGCTCCCTGGATATCTTGCCCTCGGCGCTTATTACTTCGCGTTGCTGGCATTCTTCATTTCATTGATCGTCGCAAAGCAGAATCTCAAGCCGGGGGAGGAATAACGCATGGCGTCCATGAAGTCGTTCGCATCGGTCGACCGCTTCCTCACCGAGATCGCCTCTTCAAGCCTTCGTCCCGGCTACGTCCTCGCTGGAGACGAAGTCTTCCTCTATGACCGTTGTCGCCGCGGCGTTCTTGATGCCCTCGTGCCTCCCGATCTCCGCGACTTCTGTCTCCACGATCTCGACTTGACCGAAACCTCAATCTTCGAGGTCCTCGACCGCGCCCAGACGCCATCGCTCATGGCTCCATTCCAGGTATTCTTCATCCGCGGCCTCAAAGCGCTCTATACACGCGGCGCGAAAAAGGAGGAGTTCGGCGCAATCGACGCCTACTTCCGCAGCCCCAACCCGCAGGCGCTTCTTCTCTTCGTCGCCGACCATCTCCGCATTCCCACCGACCTGCGCAAAATGGACATGCAGGATAAAGATCGTTTTGAGCGTATCCGCGAGACCCTCGGTGACTGGTGCGGCATGGTCGAACTCGCCCGTGTCGAAGAGTCGGACGCAATCCGCTGGGTCGCCGAATCTGCAGCCGCCCGCAACGTCAAGTTTGATCCCGATGCCGCCCGCCAACTCGTCGACGCGCTCGGCGCAGACATGATGCTCATCGCGAGCGAGTTCGAAAAGCTCCTCCTCTACGTCTCTGCTCCCGCACAAGGCCGTCTGCCACATCTTCGTGACAGCCTGCTCATCGCTAACGCGAGCGCAGCACCAAGAGTGTCCAGCCCTTTAGGCCCTCAATCGCCTTCTCACCAGGATGAGCAAGCTCAGCCGTCGCAGCTTGCGAAGAATCACGTCACCCTTGGTGATGTCGAAACCATGGTTCTTGCCGCCAAGCAGCGCTCCCTTTATGAACTCACCGACGCTATCTCGCAGCATGACCGGCCTCGCGCTCTTGCCCTCCTGCATGGTCTGCTCAACGCTTCTGATGGTGGCGAAGACGCAGCAATCGGGCATCTCTACATGCTTGCCCGCACGTTCCGCCAGATGATTATCATTTCGGAAAAGAACGTCCGGGACTCCCGCGCCATCTGGCAAGTGCTTTGGCAGGGCTTTCGCATGCCACCCTTCGCCGCCGAAGAGCTCATCCGGCAGGCGCGCCGCTACAAATCCCGGAGAGAGCTCACACGCGCCATCCGGCTCGTCGCTCGCGCTGATCTCGAGCTCCGCAGCAGCCCCGCAAACAAGCTGCTTGTCCTGGAGCGACTCATCCTCGATCTCGCAACCGAGCCCGCCCAACTCTCCTACGCTTCGACCCACCAGTTTGCGATGGAGCTTTGATCGTCCATCGACGATGAGCTCTCACATCATCATCAAATCCTGCATCACACTCTATGTTGTGAAAATAACCTGCACGGAGAACGCATGCTCATCATTATCCTTATTGTTCTAATTCTTGTCTTTGGCTTCGGCGGCGCGCGTATGGGTCCGGGCCTCGGATACTACGGCGGCGGCGGCATCAGCACGATCCTGCTCATCGTCTTGATTCTGGTACTGCTTGGTGTAATCCATATCTAAAAGAACTCCGTCACTGAGTCATCCTTTACGCTGCAGCGTGAAGGATGATCGTCAATGTGAGTGCATGCTTTGACCATCCGCACAACTTCAATCCCTAAATTCACTCCTACCGGCACGGTGATGCGCCCCGACTTCCGATAGCCGTTCAACTCGTATAGTACAACTCCCGTGAGCGTGCTTCCCATCTCGAAGCGCGAGAAGCCATTGGCTGCTGCACCTTCTTCAGAAGCTTTCAGGATTGAGCTTCCGAGGCCCTGACGCGCAAACTCCGGATGCACGAAGATGGCCCGAATCTTGGCCGCGTCCACCACTGAATCGAGCAACTCTGGTTCAATCAGTCCGGCATGATGATCTCCCCCAAAGAGAGTCTTCCGCTTGCTCCACCCCCCGCACCCTGCCAGCCTGCCGTCCTTGTTGTGAGCAACGAAATACGTTCCGTCCGCAATCAGCCTGCTGTCGACCGTGAACACCGTGGTCAGCGCCGCCTCGCGCTGCTGCGGCGAGTACTCGATCTGCAGCGCCCTCACCGAAGCCCCGATCAGATCCCTGATCGCCGGTATATCGTCTGCCGTGGCCACACGAAGTTGAAATGCCATCCAGCCAGTCTATCCACTGATGCTTCATCGTACGAACTGTCGCTTGCCCGCCTCGCTTGTTTGTGGACACTCCACGAACTACACTCCACCCATGACCCGATCTGCTTTGAAGCTTCTTGCCTTCGTGATGCTGCTTCCGTTCGCCGCCTCATTCGCCTTCGCACAGGATTGGGCAAAGGCCAACCTCGAAAAATCACCACGCCACCGCGAGTGGGTGACGCTGAAGCACGACAACCGCAGCCTGCAGGCATACGTGGTCTACCCGGAGGTTAAGCAGAAGGCAACAGTAGTAGTGCTGATCCACGAGATCTTCGGCCTCAGCGATTGGGCAAAGGAGATGGCCGATGAACTCGCGGGAGCCGGGTACATCGTTGTCGCCCCCGACCTGCTCAGCGGCATGGGTCCGAACGGCGGCGGCTCCAGCGAATTCACCAGCCAGGAAGCTACGGTCAAAGCAGTCTCCGGCCTGGACGCATCTGTAGTCACCGCTGACCTCGATGCCGCTGCCGACTATGGCAAGAAACTACCCTCGGCCAACGGCAAGCTCGCAGTTGCAGGATTCTGCTGGGGCGGCGGTAAGACGTTTCTCTTCGCTACGCATCGCAAGGACCTCTCTGGCGCTTTCGTCTTTTACGGCCCGCCGCCACCGGATGTCACCACCATCACGGCTCCCGTGTATGGCTTCTATGCAGGCAGCGATGCGCGCATCAGCTCAACCGTGCCGGACACTACAGCAGCGATGAAGGCAGCTGGCAAGAAGTACGAGCCGGTCATCTACGACGGAGCCGGTCACGGCTTTATGCGCGCTGGTGAGGACCCCTCCCCAACCACCACACCGGAAAACAAGAAAGCGCGCGCCGAAGGCTTTGCTCGTCTGACTAAACTCTTGAAGCAAATTGATACCCAGAGCGCAGCCGCTGCTCCGGCGACTACAACTGAGGAGAAACTCGCGGAGAAGTCCACAGCACCAGTTTCCTGCGACCACGGAAATGCAGGCAGCAGCAAAGCCGTGGCTGCGATACTTTAACCATGATCCGCTCGCTTCAGGACCAGCTTGACGCCATCACTACCAACACGCGCAAGTTGGTCCAGGCAGAGCGCCTGGCTGTCTCTGAGCAGGCCACGGCCGAACTCTTTACCTCCGGCATCGAGGACAACATCCTGAAGCCTGGCACGCAGGCACCTGCCTTCAGCCTTATCGACGCGCGAAACCGCAAGCCCGTCAGTTCAGCAGACTTATTAGCGCTGGGCCCTCTTGTCGTCAGCTTCTTTCGCGGCCGCTGGTGCCCCTACTGCATCACCGAGCTTGAAACGTGGCGCGAACTCGCCCCGGAGCTTCGCAAACGCGGTGCCATCCTTGTCGCGATGTCTCCCCAGACCGCCCGGCAAAGCAGCTTCATGATCGACCAGCATGCCCTCACGTTCCCGGTCCTCACCGACCCCGGCGCGAGCGTTGCAGAGCAATATGGGGTTGCGTACAGCGTCTCGCAAGCGCAGCGCCTCTACTACCAGGGCATCCTCATCAACATCCCCTTCAACAATGCCGGCCTCAGCTATCACACTGCCACCGAGGCAAGTTGGCGACTCCCCGTCGCCGCAACGTTCCTCATCAAACCTGATAGCACCATCGCTTTCAGCCAGGCTCACGCAGACTTCCGCGTACGCCCTGAGCCAGAAGAAATCCTCTCGTTGCTCTAGCCTCCTCTGTTTGTCATTCCCAAAGGGAATCTGCGCGTGCACCCGCACTGCAAACGAGCTCTCAGCACCCAACCTTTCGCCGCCGACTCACCATCGTGCGCCCGACTGGCTCGACAGCCTTCACCTCCACGCCCTCTGCCGTGACCCACGGCTGACAAGACGGGCACCAATAAGTCGATCGCGCCTGCTCGCCCTGTTTCCGCATCATGATTGCAGTTCCGCAGCGCCGGCACTCCTGCCCCTGCCTCCCATAAACCCACAGTCTTTCTTCGCGATTCGAAGCATGCGTCGTCCGCCGGTTGCCGGAGTACGTCACGATTCCATCACCCGACCCATCTAGCACATTCGCCTGCATGTACCGCTGCGAGAGCTCGACCATCTGCTCCATCTCACGTTGCGTAATCGTCTGCATAGGACGAAACGGATTTACGCCAGCTGAGAACGCTACCTCACTCTTATAAACATTCCCCAGCCCTGCCAGCACGCGCTGATTCAGCAGCACAACGGCAATCTCGGCCTGCGGATTGGCAACGGCGTAGTCCGCCAGCCGCCTCGCTCCTCCCTCTACCGTGAACTCATCCGAAAGAACGTCCGGTCCCAGCTTCGGAATCTGGCTATATCGTTCAAGCGACCGCGCCGTATGAAACTCCACCACCGGAACATTAAAGGCCACAGCCTCCCAATCCGCCGTACGAATCACGACGCGCATCCGGTCCTTACCCATCCACCACTTCTCGCCCGTGCGATAGATATGCCAGCTGCCGCTCATCAGCATATGCGTCACCAGGATCAGGTTTCCCGAAAAGTGAAGCAGGCACCACTTCCCTCTCGATTCCACCTTCTCCACCGTACGTCCGGTGAGAGGCGTGTCATCATTCACCCGCGCAA
>CAHJWN010000144.1 GCA_903642265.1 Acidobacteriaceae bacterium
CAGAGCCTCCAGAGGTAAACGGAGCGCCAGACGAACAACACCTTTGGTGTTTTTGGGATTCTGTTCTTCCGAGGCGAACGCCGAAAGGTCCTCAGCCCCCACGAAGGCGCTCCGTCCACCGAGGAAGCGCACTTCGAGCAGGGCCTCCTCCGCATACTCGATTCGTGTGGGAACCGCGGTGACGGGCGTTGTGCCCACAGGGAGCCTGCTGGTGCCAAGCAGTGCATTGAGCAGGGAAGATTTCCCGCTGCTTACACGGCCGAAGGCTGCAATCTCGTAAGAACCGTTTTTGAATCCATTGACGAGTACTTGGAGAGCAGGCCGAAACTGCACCATCTGATGCCTGCTCACGATCTCTGCAAGACAGTTCAGGCGTTGCGCCGGCTCACTATCTCCAAGGACATGCGCCTGCACGGAAAGACTGTCTGCCATGCTGCCCGTTATGTAGGCGTTCATGCGTGAGGCGATCTCCTGCAACTCACCCGAGATGCCGTACAGGAATTCCTCTGCGACCGAGCTAACCACTCCAGACCCACGAAGATACTTGGGCTTCATCTCCTCGATTGCTATTTCAATGAAAGCGACTCGAACGGAAACAGCACGGCGAGCCGGAATATCGGGGACTGGCAAACTCAATCCTTGCCATCGGACGACATCTACCAGCTTTTGCCGCAACTGACGCGCATAGCCCTCGATCGTTCTGGATTCCGCGTAGGTCAGATCATCCACATACTGAGGGAAGACCGCCCCGCTTTCAGATGATTGGAGGATACCCTCTACTTCGGCAAGCAGCTTGTCAATGTGCCTCAGACTTATGAGGAGCCGCTGATCTTGAATCTTGCTAAGCTCCGTCGAGCGAGTGATCTGCTTTCCGCACGGTTCCATTACTTCACCACAAGAACAGAGCAGGGAGCTCCACGAATCACATCATCCGATGTGGAACCTCGAAGCATCCTGCTGAAGCGGGAGAGATGGCGGCGGCCGACCACGACCAGATCGGCATTCTCGCGCTTGGCAACAGCATTGATCTGCTCTCCTGCCTCTCCTTCCCTCATCTCCATCGACATCTTCAATTCAAGATCGTGCCCTAACGCCAGGAGTCGCTCGTAGCGCTCCTGAAGACGGCGGCGAACTTCCGACGGGTCTCTGACAGCAAGGCCTTCTCCCTCTGCCTGAATGGAAGCTGGCTCTACAACGCCCAGCAGCACGACAGAGGACTTCATGCTTGCTGCGAGGTTGAGGGCTACGCTGGCGGCCCTTTCACCCTCTTCCTCTCCATCGTCGGCAATCACAATGCAATGGAAGCTGGTATCGCGGTTCATAATTTCTCCTAATCCGGAAACTCCGACTTGCGTGAGGCAGCATTCGGCACTACTTCTTATTGAGGAATCGCTGGTGGCATGTACTGATCATGGAACGCGCCTCATCCGCGTTACTCCAGCCCTGTACTTCAGTCTGCTTTCCCTCTAGCGCCTTATAGACAGAGAAGAAATGCTCGACTTCTTTCAACAGGTGCGGCTGAACAGAAGTGACATCGGAGATGCCTGCGAACCGTGGATTTCCTGCGGCGGTTGCGAGAATTTTCTCGTCGGCAACACCTTGATCGACCATGCGAAAGAGGCCGATAGGGAGTGCTTCGTAAACACATCCAGGAAACGTGGGCGCTTCTCCGAGCACCAAGATGTCGAGAGGATCGCCGTCTTCAGCGAGGGTCTGAGGGATGAAGCCGTAGTCCGTTGGATAGTGGACAGGCGAAAACAAGCTGCGATCGAGTTTGAAGACATTGCGCTTCTTGTCGTACTCATACTTGTTCGTGCTGTCTTTTGGGATTTCGATGACAACGGTGACAGTGGAGGGGCTTTCGTCGCCGATATCGAGCCGGAGGTAGTCAGTCATGTAGTCCTTTCTGATCCAGAGCAGGAGCAGAAAGGCGCACTCCTACCTAGAGGTAGGAGTCATCAGCCTTCCGTTTCGGAGGCAAGTCGGCGGATTCCATCACCGCTGGAGCCACAGAACGTGGGAATCCAGAGTATTGATAGATGAGCATGGAGGAGGCTGTGTTGCCTCTTCCGGCTGCAACAGATACAGACGTCGAGTTTGTGGTGTCTCCCCCGTGAGAAGTGATCTATCACCGTTCGCCATTGGACCGGGTTATACAGGTCATGAACCCCCTACTCTCGCTCTGCTTGGGCTTACATGCTGAGTTCGACGTGTGACTGCGGCGTTCTCGGCCGCCTCCGTTTTAGCGATCTAGCGAGAGCAGGATCCAAAGGCTCGTAAGCAGGTTCAGCTAGACTTCGTCTCCAGAAAGTCTGCTGCACACTCATTCCGCTGTTCGCAGAGAAGATGACCGTGCCGATGATAGGGTTACTGTCGGCCCCTCAACGGATGAGCAGCGCACCTACCGTTCCTCATCAGTGTCATCGATGTGGACGATGAATTGTATGAGGTGCCCTTGAAGCTACCAGACCTCCCGTTAGTTCTGAGACATCTGTTGCTGGTGTGTCGCGTAGTCAGTCTCTACGCTGATACGGCGAACTACAGTAAGCCCATCGCTGCCGAGCAGGAATGTCGTTCCCAACTCATCGTTGGCGACCTGATGCTTGACCTGCTTTACGGTGGTGAGAAGCACCGGGCTGTCGGGGGTGGAGATGTCGACGACCTGGAAGTCGCGAGGAACCGCACGAACGTAGTTGTACGGCTCGTTCACTGCAAGAAACCCGGTTTCGCCCAGCGACTGGGTTTGGCCCGGGTCCATCAAAGCCGAAACCATACGCACCGTGGGATGAGCCGCTTTGTGCATGTCCAGTACGGCTACGCCCTTGCCATCGCGAAAGCGGATCAGCTCAGCGCTCCCGTCAAGCGAGCGAACGAAGTCGAAAGGGCCGGCGACGGAAAGGGGAATCACCGAAACAGTCTTGACATGTGCCGGGTTCGTCACATCGAAGACGGCTAGACGTGCTCCACCTTGCTGTTCCACATAAAGGTAGAAGCTACCATCATTGGTTGCGTGAACGAACAAGCTATTGCCTGCAACCTGTGCGGCCTCGGGCAGGTTCTGCGGCTCCATCACAACGATGTCTCCCGACTTCGAACGAAGTTCCGCCTGACTGGTACACGGGACGGCAAAGGTGGCGAGGGTGAGAGCGGCGGTAGCGAACTGGCAAATCCGGGTCGAGTTCATGATGAATCTCCTTGTCGATCTCAAGCATGCTGCCGCATGTACCTCCAGGTCCAAGCAGAAGCGCTGATGGGGTATAAGCCGAAGTTGGATCAGGCGCTGCATCGATCAAAGACTTGCTTATCCGGCATAAGGATTTGCGAATTCCATCGAGTTCCTCGAACGTCTAGCTTGGATATCAGAGGGTTGACATGCA
Organism: Acidobacteriaceae bacterium; assembly: GCA_903642265.1. Lineage (GTDB taxonomy): Bacteria > Acidobacteriota > Terriglobia > Terriglobales > Acidobacteriaceae > Edaphobacter. The sequence continues at coordinate 3,378 of CAHJWN010000144.1, forward strand.
CACAGTTTCCAGACCGGGCACGAAGACAGTAGCCATCATCGGAGGAGGTGTGAGCGGAGCTTTGACGGCTTTCCACCTTCGCAAGAACTCGAAAGATGTGCGCATCGTCGTCATTGATCCCCGTCCGGAACTTGGTCTTGGCCTTGCCTATTCCACGCCCAGCATGCGGCACCTGCTGAACGTTCCGGCGGGGAAAATAAGCGCACTCCCTGCAGAGCCGGGACATTTTCTTGAGTGGCTTCGAAACACCGTTGATCCGGAGGCCACGGAAGCGACCTTCGCACCGCGTGCCGTTTTCGGACGCTACATCCGTGCGGTGTTTTCAAAGGCCTCCAACATCGAGCAGCTTCAGGCAGAAGTGATCGATCTGGGTGTGGACAGTGACACGGCGACTCTGAAGTTCAAGGACGGCGGCCTTCTCACCGCGGACTACGTTGTGCTGGCGACAGGAAACTTCGATCCAGCAGCACTGCCAGGCATTGAGGTTGCGGCCGTTGAGAACGGCGTGTACTGTCACAATGCCTGGTCGGACGCCACTTATGCGAGCCTGCCGAAAGATGCATCCGTCACCCTGATCGGTACTGGCCTGACCGGCATCGACGTCGTTCTGCGCCTGCGTGAAGTCGGGCATACCGGACCGATCACCGCCGTGTCGCGTCACGGCGTCTTTCCAAATCGCCACGCTGCCTGCAGGATGGCCGTTTGCAGTGCAATTCCGGCGAATACAGCGGCTACCTGCGTAAGCTACTTGCGCGCGCTCCGGGCGGCAATCGCGAGCGGTATCGAGTGGCGCTCTGCAATCGATAGCCTGCGCAGCACCACAAATGACCTATGGCTGGCTCTTCCTTTGAAAGAACAGAAACGCTTTCGTAGGCACCTGCAACGACGCTGGGATGTGGTGCGGCACCGCATGGCACCTCCCGTCGCGGACATCATTGAAAGGGAACTGGCAGCGGGAACTCTGCGGATAACGAAAGGCCACCTGGTAGGCGTCAGTCTCGCCGCCGATGGTGCACGAGTTACCTTACGCACGGCTGAAGGCCCGAGTGAGACGCACGCAGCGCGCGTCATCAACTGCACCGGTCCCGGCATGAACTATCGGCGGGTGGCTTCTCCCTTACTTCAAAGCCTCTTCGCGCAGGGGCTTGCGGCCTCAGGTCCGCTTGGAGGCGGTCTCAACACGACCCGCTATGGCGCTCTTCTTGATGGGCAAGGACAGGCATCCAGCCTCCTGTTCAACCTCGGCCCGGGTCGGCTGGGCACACTGTTGGAATCCATCGCAATCCCGGAGATTCGACAGCAGGCCGTAGAACTCGCGGTGATTCTGGATGGCCGGCTCCGCAGGCAGGTTGCAGCATCGCGGATCCAACTCCAACCTGCGAGCCAACTTCTATCATCGGCAGCGGTATGAGCACAGCCCTGATGCCTGTCCAACCCCAAGCAATGCGACACAGAGAAACCGCTACCCGAAAGAGGGTCGTCTCGCTTCTTTGGGCTACCGGTCTGGGTCTCGTCAGTGGGCTTGCCTGTGTCGCCGCACGGATGCTCTTCCGCGTTCTGCAATGGATAATCGTGCGGCACTCTGGATTGCTGCCTGCCGCCGCTGCCGCCTTGTCTCCCCTTCACCGGGTCCTCGTACCGGTCCTTGGAGCCATAGTTGCGATGGGCGTCCTGGCGTCGGCTCGGCACATCGCCGGCAACGAAGAAGCAGAGGGCTATGTCGAAGCAGTGAGGTTCGACAACGGCCGCATCTCCTTCGCAGCAACACTTTGGAGGACGATAGCGTCTGGCTTTTCCGTGGCGACGGGCGCCGCCATTGGCAGGGAAGGCTCGATGATTCAATTCGCCACCGCAGCGACATCGTGGGTCGGGTCACGCCGAGACACCACCAGCTTCTCCCTCGCAGGAAAAGTTGCCTGCGGCGTCTCAGCCGCGGTCGCTGCCGCCTACCAGGCACCGATCGCCGGTGTGTTCTTCGTCTACGAGATCGTGCTTGGCGAGTGGCAATGGACTGAGGCTCCGGAACTTGCGGTCTCTGCGATCATGGGTTGGCTGGTCAGTCGCACCCTGCTTGGTGCGGGCCCACTGTTTGCTGTTCATGGCTTGCATCCGCTAGGGAGGACCGTTGCATGGACGATCCCTTTAGCGCTTCTTCTCACGTTCCTCGGGCCCGCCTATCAATGGCTGCTGCATAGCGTCCGCTTTCTTCGCAAGCTGCCTGCTCCGTTGATCTGGGGTGGACTCACAGTCGGCCTGCTCAGCCTTCTGCAAACGACAGTGTGGGGCAATGGCGACGTTGCGCTTACGAACACGCTCACTGGTCAGCCAGTGCTGCAAACAATAGCCACGATGTTGTTGCTCCGGCTTGTTGCGACTGCCGTTTGCACCGGAGCAGGAACGGTAGGCGGCGTCTTCACCCCGACGCTCTTTACCGGTGCCGCCATCGGCCTTGCCTGCGCTAATCTCTTGCACTTACCGCAACCGGTGCTGATCGCCGTGGTCGCCCTGAGTGTATTTTTAGCTGCCGTGACGCATGCCCCGTGGATGGCGGCCTTTATGGCAGCGGAACTCACCGGGCAGTGGCACCTGCTACCTCTCTTTTTGGCCCTCAACCTTGGTGCCAGTGCTCTTGCGCACCGCATCTCACCTCGTGCCCTGTACGATATTGCCGAACCGACTCAGGGCCGGGCCTAACCGTCTCACTGCAGATGAAGGAGTGAATTTAATGATCGAGCAATCCGCAGCGATTTCCCCGGTAGCACCGCCCGAGACCCAGATTGGCTTTATTGTTCGCGAGCGTGAGCCGCTCAACCTGGAGTGGCCATTCGATCAACTCGATTCCTTCCTGACGCCCAACGATCAGTTCTACATTCGTAGCCACTACGCCGCGCCGGTGCTGGACCGTCACGACTACAAGCTCACTGTCGGTGGTGCTGTCGAGCGGCCGTTCACCATCAGCTATGAAGAGCTGCTGGCGATGCCTTCAGTGACCCGGCCCGCGACTCTGGAGTGCGCTGGCAATGGACGTGTATTTCTTTCGCCTCAGGTGAAGGGTGCGCAGTGGCAGCTGGGCGCAGTCAGCACGGCGGAGTGGACCGGCGTTCCTCTCACCGCGCTGCTCGAGCGCGCTGGCATCATCTCTGAAGCCTGCGAGATCCTGTTCGAAGCTGCCGACACCGGTAAACCAAAGGAAGAGCCGATCCCGCCAGGAGAAACCTCCTACTCCCGCAGTCTGGCGGCCGATAAAGCTGGCGACGTCATTATCGCCTATGCGATGAATGGCGAAGAGATCCCTACCGACCACGGCTTTCCGCTGCGTGCCATCGTCTCCGGCCACTATGGCATGGCCTCCGTAAAGTGGCTAACCCACATCCGTGTTCTCACCGAACCATACAAGGGCTACTGGCAGACCTCCGACTACGCCTATTGGGAGTATGACGAGAACAACAACCCGATGCGCCGGGCTCTGGGCCAAATGGCTGTCAAGTCCGCCATTGCTCGCCCGCGTACCCGCGAGTTAATCTCTGCGGGTAGCGGGTATCGCGTTGTCGGTGCAGCCTGGGGCAGCAACACGCACGTAGTACAGGTTGAGCTCACCACCGACGACGGAAAGACGTGGCAGCCGGTGCGTTTTCTCGATGCGCCCCAGTACGGCGTCTGGCGACGTTGGGAGTTCGATTGGCAGGTTCCGCTGGAGAAGGGAACCTACATGCTCCGTAGCCGTGCCACCGACACGGAAGGGA
>CAHJWN010000145.1 GCA_903642265.1 Acidobacteriaceae bacterium
CCGAGGTACTGCTCAGCCCGGGCATACTCCTTCGCCCGCAACGCAATCTGTCCCAGACCCGTCAACGCCCCCGCATGGCTCGGCAGCCGCTCCAGCACCTTCAGGAAATCCTTCTGCGCTGCCGCGTCCTGGTGTGCCTGCAACGCCAGCTGCCCCAGCTGGTAGTACGACTCCGTCTGCTTGGGCTGCAGCTCAATGGACCGCTCAAAGGCAACACGCGCCTCATCGTAACGCTGCTGAATCGCATACACATGGCCCAGACCGAAATACGCCGAACCATCATTGGGCCGCAACGCTAGATATGTCTTCAAGTCACGCTCGGCATCAGGCCAGTGTTGCTGTTCGATCTCCAACCGTGCGAGTGCGTACACCGTCTTCGGATGGTTCGGTCGCAGCTTGTCGGCAGCCTGCAGCACCTGATTGGCGATAGGGAACTGTCCAAGTGCAGTCGCCTCGACGCCAAAATCCGTAAGCAGCTCTGGCTCGTCCGGTACCTGCTGTATGGCCCGTTCCAGGATCTCCATGGCACGATTCGGATGCTGCGCCCTGATCTCCGCAAGCGCCCAGGCGGTCGCTGCATCGACCTCACCCTGACGGGCGTCCCCGCTCTTTGGTGCTGCCTTCAGAAGCACCTCAAACTGCTCCATGGCCTCCGGGTAACGCTGCTCCCGAAGCGACGTGTGCGCGGATGCAGTCAGTGCCTCCATGTCAGCATCTCGGTGATCGGAAGCCTGTTCCGTCGACGGCAAGGGCGACTTGACCTGCGCTCCCAACGGCAAAGCGCCAAGCAGGATGCCTACGGCGACGGCAAGGGAACGGGCGCTTGACATCCCAAGGCCCAGGAAGCCCCCACGCCAGCACGCCATCACTGTGTCCCTGCGGACGCACTCGCCTTCAGCTGCCGAAGACGATCCATCGTGCGCCCCGCCTCGTCCTTGCGCCCAAGCCGCTGGTATACCCGGCCCAACTGAAACAGAGCGCCCTGTTCGATAAAGGGTGTAGGCTGGCCCGCCAGTGCCTGCTCCAGCCATCTCACAGCCTCGTCGTATTGGCCCATCTGCGCCAGACCGAAGCCCAGATAGTAGGCGGTGGGCGCGCCCGTCGCGTGGGCTGCCTCCGCCTTCCGCAACAGCGCCACCCCCGTCTCCGCCTTGCCGGCCTCCACATCCATTTTGCCGAGGTTGTACAACGCGACGGCGCTGGTCGGGTTCAGCTTCAACTCCCCCAGATAGGCCTCACGCGCCGCATCGAAGCGCGATAGCTTCTGGTCCTCCTCCCCAAGACCCTCGTACAGATCCGCATTGGAAGGGTCCTTCTTCAATGCCAGTTGATATTCCGCGATCGACTTCTCCGGCTGTCCTGATCCCGCCAGCGACTCAGCCAGGGCACGGTGCACCAGCGCAGAGTCAGGCTCTTGCGTATACAGCTGGCGATACGTAGCCTCGGCAACCAGGCTATGCGCCCGGGCCCGGTAGTACAGCAGGTTGGGGTCTTTCGGGTTAAGCGCAAGCGCCTGGTCCAGCGGACCCGTCGCTGCCTCCGGGTGCCCTGACCCAAGCTCCACAATGCCCATCCACGTCAACGCTTCCACGTTGTGAGGGTCCATCGCAATCTCCTGCCTCAGCGAGCTCGCAGCGTCCGCGGCTCGCCCGGCTTGGTACTGCGCAATGCCCAGAAACATATGGGCTCCACTCAGATTGGGACTCACCGAGGTGGCCGTCCTCAATGAAGCGATCGCCTCTTGACCAGAACCCTCGCGCAGCTGGACCAGACCTAGTCCCATGAACGCCTCACCGGACCGCGGTGCCTCCTGCGTTGCCTTCCGGAAGCTCGCCTCTGCTGCGGGCAGATCGCCACGCTGCAGAGCCGCCGTCCCCTCTTGCAGATTGAAATCAGGAGGCGCAACGCCAGCATGGGTCTGCGCTGGAAGTGTGACTGCCGGCAGCAGCAACAGGTAAGCCGTCCAAACGAGTTGGAATGGGGAGAGCATAGGCCGTACCACACCCTGGAAGCGCATAATTATTCTAGTTCACTACAAAGGCAAGGGAGGACGGCCGAAGCCATCCTCCCTTGGTGACGCCATGCTGGTTAGAACTGGATACGGCCAGTGAGCTGAATCCGGCGCGGTCCGTCGATTGTGGAGGTGGGAACACCGTAAAACGGGTCATAAGGGTTGGTGATTGGCGTTGCAAAGATGTGACGGTTGAAGGCATTCAGCATCTCGATCTTGAGGAAGAGTGTCGTGCCCTCGGCGAGCGGAGTCTTCTTCAAGAAGCTGAAGTCCTCGTTGTTGTACTTGTAGTTTCGGATCTCGCTGGTTACGCGAGGCACGTCACCGAACAAGAAGCCACCGTTGTCGGCTGTTGGTCCAGTGCCTGCTTGTACAGCGCGCAGAATACGATTTGGTCCCTGGTTTTGGTCGTAAAGAGCCGGGGAAGTCTGCAGTGTGGAGTAGGTAACAGGGTTAGCCGCCGTAGGAACCGTGTCACGCCTTGCAAGGCCGTTAAACTCGGAGTCTACGTTCGGATCGGGTCCGGCGACAGCTCCGCCGGCCAGAAGATTCCGGAACGGATTGAGGTGACCGCTCTTGCGCGCATTGCTCTCGAGGCTACCCGCCGGTAAACGCGTATACGAGATGCAGTTGTCCCATCCAGGTATCCCTGTAGCGCCGCCGCAACTGCCGTCGCCGTTCCTCCCGAAGGAGGTTGGTTCGCCAGATTGATACCGCAATACACCGCCGAGTTCGAAGCCGCTAACAAGTGATCGGGCAATCGGATTATTGAAATTGAGGAAGGACTTTCCTTTACCGAAGGGGAACTCGTACAAGAAGCTACCAACGAAAGTATTCGGGATATCTTGAATAGAAAGCGACTTCTGACTCTTCGAGGTAAACGGATCCTGCTCCTGGCTCACTCCGCCATTGATACCCGGCAGCAAAGAGTCCGCGTTGGTGATGTCCTTGGACCATGTGTAGGAAGCCTGCACATTCAATCCTTGTCGCATCCGGCGCTCCACAGAAGCAATCAATGCCTCGTATGAGGAATGTCCCACATTCTGTAAACAGCAGTCAGTAGCAATAAAGCCATACTGCGGAAACGGCCGTAGAGCTTGCTGCACATTGCCGTTAAATCCACCATATGGCGACGCCACGCCATTTGCGTCCAGGTTGTAGTTCACGAGGGCGTCGCCACGTGAGAAATTCTCTCTCGGGATATTGTTGATGTTCTCAATACCTGAGCGAAGGTGGGCAGAGGCAGATCCCAGGTAGCCAATCGTCAGGATAAGATCCTTGGCAAGCTCCTGCTGGATCTGCATGTTCCACTGATTAACCTGCGCGGGGCGACCGTAGGAAGGGCGGATAAAATTGCTGAAGGAAGTGACAGCATTGGCATTGCCGCTGTCGAAAAACGCCGGGTCCAGATCCTGGCCGACGATAGGTGCTTTTACGCCCCCATCGACGGAAAACGATGGGTCAAATCCATCGGAGGATTGGATCTGGGGCACTGAGTATCCGACGATCGTGGATCCACCGAAGTCCGTGTACTGCAACGGGCCATAGAGTGTGGCGAATCCACCACGAAGAACGAACTTGTTGTTCAGCGAAGCCGGCGAGAAAGCAAAGCCGACACGCGGCGCGATGTCCTTCATGTAGGTGTCCGCCCAGCGTGTGTTGCAGTTTGGCTGGCATGTAGTTCCGAAGACAAGCGCACCCGGACGGCCATTCTTCGGATCGATTGCGGTCTCACTGAAATTGGAGGTCTCGTTATGAGCTTCGCGCCGCGGCTGATCGACGTCATACCGGATGCCGAGATTTAGCACCAGGCTCTTACCGATCTTGAGATCGTCCTGTGCAAACCCGGCCCAGTAGTTGGAAATCCAACGGGGCTGGAAGTGGCTTGGATCGGTTGAAGAAGCAAAGTCGCCCTGGCCGAGCAGCAGGCTGGCAAAGCCATTGCCGGTGCCGTTCTGGTAGGCACCTGTCTGCGTCGCCTTGGTCTGATTTGCCGTGAAGTTGATCTGGCCGTTGTCGGTGTCGTGTGCCAAAGGTGAATACTGCTGATAACGGTAATCTACGCCGAACTTAAAGCTATTACGACCCTTCTGCCAGCTCACGGAATCATTGACGCGGATGCCGTTATCGATATTGTCGCCATTCTGATTGCGGCTCAGGGAAACGTAGTCGTCGACATTAACGCGTGGAAAGCCGGTACCGAACGGCGTGCCCAGCTGCGGATTGAAGTTTGTGCCTCCGCTCGCCTCGATGGCTCCATTAATAGAGTTAGAACGATTAAAGCCGGCATTCAAATGATTAAGGATGTTTGAGGTGAATATGTGATCCCAGCCGGCACGCCCGAAATGCGTGATGAAGTCCTGCGTCTGCACGTTAGGATCCACAGGGTAGGGTAGCGTTAGGTTAACCGGATTATCACGACTATTCTCGCGTGTGCTGTAAGAGCCAAACAGCTTGTCCTTGGTCCCGAGATTCTGATCCACGCGAAGCGTGTAAGTCGTGTTGAAGAGGGCCGACGAACTGGCGAGCGAGTAGTTATTTACGAGCGCGGTTGGATCGGTTGGCTGTGGGTAGAACGCCGCCAGGTTCTGCCCGACTTTACTGAAACGCGTTGGAATAATCTGGTTCCCCGTGAAGGCTGTGCGGCAACGAATGCCGTTGACAGTCCGGGTCGTCGCCGGATCGAAGATTTGGCCATTCAGGATGGTGGAGCCGTCGCATGGATTAATTTGACCGTTTGAACCCGTGATCAGACGGTCGGCGAAGTTACCGCCTCGCTCCGCAATCGTGGGAACACTGCTTGTCGCTACGCCGCCTGATGTCAAGCGGTATTGCTCCCAGGAAAAGAATCCAAAGGTCTTGTCCCGGCCGTTGTAAAAATGCGGAATGCTGAGAGGCCCACCCGCGCTGATACCGAAGTCGTATTGTTTGTCAGCGGGGCGTCGATTCGTAACAAAGTTCGACTGATCTGCTGCAGCCGCTACGGTGTTACCTGCGGCTGTGTCCGCAGCGAATCGTGAACTGTAAATCGCCTTCCGGCCATTCGCAAACCAGTCATTTGCATCCAGGAACTCATTCCGAAAAATGCCAAAGGCGGTGCCGTGGTATTTGTTCGTTCCACTCTTGGTCACGAAGTTCTCAAGACCGCCGGTCGTCCGACCATACTCGGCAGCGGGCGTCGACGTCGTAACCTTAAACTCCGAGATCGCCTCAACAGAGGGGGCTTCTTCGTCGAATGAGGAACCATTTTCTGAACGCGTCTGGCTGGCACCATCCAGCAGCACCTCATTGCCGAAGTTCTGGCCGCCACCGATCTTCGAAACGAAAATACCGTTGTTGCTGTTGCCGGTTCCCGGACCCGCCGTGCCCGGAATGAGGAAGACGAACGACTCAGGCGACCGCAACGCGCCGACGCCGCCGAGTGCCAATGGAAGTTCGATGATCTGCTGGTCGGTGACTGTGCCTCCGACGTCGGACGATTCAGCCTCAACAGCCGGGGCATCTGCCTCGACCGTAACCGTCTCGTTTGCTCCACCCGTGGTCAGCTTGATGTCGAAACTGGTCACAGATTGCACGCGCACTTCCACGCCGCGGTTTATCTCCTGGCGAAAGCCCGAGGCGATGACGGTTAGGGTGTATCGGCCCAGATCGATCGAGGGAAAACGGTAGTCACCCGAACTGGTCGACGTCGCCTTGTACGTCGCGCCTGTCGCTTCGTTCTTGGCGCTGATCTGCGCACCGGCGATCACCGCGCCACTTGGATCGACGACATTTCCCGCGATCTGGCCTTGATTGCTCTGCGCTGAAGCTGCCCCGCTCGCCATACACACGCTTGCGGTCAGCAAAAGCCTTCGCAAGTCATTCCTGTTTCTGCTCATCCTGCCTCCTGAAATCTTCCGAATCACAGCACGCCTCAAATGAGGCGGACGTAAAGTAACCCTGGGCTGCACGTAGCAGCTTGGGTGAGGTACCAGGCGTCTAACGCGCCTGAAATCGTTTACACGGTTCGGTCAGCATAATAGAAACTGCACTTCGACACTGTCAAGCAATTCTTATATGGTTCTCTTCGAGCAGCCTTTCTTCTGGCTCCCCAAGGAGGCTTTCTGCTTCGCTTGTTTCCCCCCTGGCTCGCCGCTCTGGCCGTGACCTCCAGTATCTTTTCCGGACAAATACCGCCGCAGGCTCCGACCGCACCGACCACCTTTGATCCGGCTCTGGCCGCGGCGGGTGTGGCTCTGGAGGGGGGCCGCTGGCCAGAGGCGGAGCAACAACTGCGCCCCTACCTGGCCACCAATCCTCATGCCGCACACGCCCGGTATCTGCTCGCCGAGACGCTGTTCCATGAAAACAAACCCAGGGAGTCGCTCGGCGAGTACACACGGGCCGCCGCGGAGAAGCCGCCCTCCGCCACCGATCTCCGCTTCGTCGCTCTCGACTATGTGCTTCTGAACGACTACACCGATGCCGACAAGTGGGTCACCGAGGCCGCCCGCAAGGACCCCGCCGATGGCGAAATCTGGTACGCCATGGGCAGGATCAAGTACACCGAGAACCGGTTCAGGGAGGCTACAGAGAGCTTCGGCAGGTCATTGAAGCTCGTTCCACGCTCCGTAAAGGCGGAAAACAACCTTGGCCTCGCCTATGAAGGCCTCAACCAGCCCGATAACGCTACGGCAGCCTATCGCCAGGCCATTGCGTGGGATGCGGCCTCCGCCCACCCCAGCGAGCAGCCACGCCTGAACCTTGGCATCCTGCTCACCGATCGCAACCTACTCGACGAGGCCCTTCCCCTGCTACAACAGGCCGAGGCCCTGGCGCCTACCGACGGCAAGATCCACGGTGCCCTTGGCAAATTGTATGCCCGCCGCGGCGACCTGCCGCTTGCGCAGCGCCATCTCGAACTGGCTGTCGCGGCCGATCCCAAAAATAGCGGCCTGCA
>CAHJWN010000146.1 GCA_903642265.1 Acidobacteriaceae bacterium
TTACCTCCGGAGTCCCGGAAGGGGGGTGGGTAGGGGTACGTCAAGTCACCCACGGAGAAGCCATGCGAAAACCTCTGTGCCGCCACATCAAGGCCAATGGCATCATCTGCCGTTCTCCCGCCCTCAAGGGAAAGGCCAGGTGCTTCTTCCACCAGCCCTGCCTTGCCAAACCGAAGAAATATCCCGACCGCCGCGACTGTCGCGCGTACGCCCTCCACGGCCTCACCCCCGCTGAGTTCCAGCAGCTGCTCGTCTCGGGCGACAGGCCGTCCATCCTACGCGCCATTGCCGTCCTCATGACTGCTATCGCTGCCGACGAGATCAGCCCGCGGCGTGCCGGACGCATCCTCTTCGGCCTGCATACTGTGCTCATGCAGACCCTGACCTTCCGGAGTCAGGAAGCCGGGTCAGGACTTACTCGGTGCCTTTAGGCCTAGTTCGGCCATCACGCGCTGCAGATCTTTCCAGGCTTCCCCTTTTTGCGTCGGGTCGCGCAGCAGATAGGCGGGGTGATACGTAACGCACACCTTCGCCCCGCGGCAGCTGTGCCAGGTGCCGCGAAGGGAAGCGAGTGACTGCTTCACGCCGAGCAGATAGGTTGCAGCGGTGCCACCAAGGGCTACGATCACCTCGGGGCGGATGACGTCAATCTGTTCCAGCAGGAAGGGACTGCAGGTGTTAGCTTCGACAGGCTCTGGTGTGCGGTTTGCCGGCGGGCGGCACTTCACGATGTTCGCGATGTAGACCTGCTCGCGCTGTAGACCCATGGCGGCAATCATGTTGTTGAGCAGCTGACCGGCCTTCCCGACGAAGGGGATGCCCGAGGTGTCCTCGTCAGCGCCCGGTCCTTCGCCGACAAACATAAGGCGAGCACTCGGGTCCCCGTCGCCAAAGACGATGTTGCGACGGCCAGCATAGGCGAGCGGACAGCGGGTGCAGTCGCCGATCAGGTTGCGAATTGCCTGGAGCGCGGCGGGTCTGTCGGCAGGGGCGATGCGATCCTGCGGCAATGGCATCAGCTCGTCGAAGGATTTTGGCTTGGGGATGGGGACCTCCAGAAAGCTCGGCTTTGGCGGTGGAAAAGCTTCCGGCGCGGCCGAGAGCTTCAGCATCGCGGGAGTGCTGATCTTGGATGAGAAGGATGTTGAGGAGTGGGCTGGTGCCGTAGGCTCGGGACGGCGCACAGCAGCCGCACCCTGGGCCGGTCGAATTCCCGGGGATGGTTCAATTGCACTGGCAGGCAGCTTTGCAGTGGGAGCGGTGGCTGGAGCAGGAGCAAACTCAGCAAGCAGGGCGGCGTAGGCTTCAGGCGCAAGCGGCTCACCCTGCCGGTAGATGTCGTAAACGCCCATATCGCGGAGGTACTCGACATATGCGCGTAGCTGGTCAGTCGCGGGAGGCATGAGCTGATTGTACGGGTGCCAGCAGTGCGTTTAGCGCTGCCTACAACATCGTCTGCATTCTGAGCGCAGCGAGGATCCCGCAGAGTGTACAACCCTATGGTCGCCCTTACCATTGGCCGCGCAAACGAAGCTGGAGTGATATCCAGTTAGAACGGAAGGCTAGAGTTCTACTTCGGTCGCGACTTTGGCAGGAATGTGCTGCACCACGTAGGTCACAACGCCGGAGCGAATCTCATCCTGGGCGATGCGGCAAGCCTTCATGGACTTCGATGTGCCAAGTGCGGGAGCGCCGCCTTGTAGTTGGCGTGCCCGACGCGCAACACCCTTTACCAGACTGTATTTGTTGTGGAAAGCATTCTCAATCGTCATGCGTTTCACCCCGTAGGACCGAGGTTAGCGTATGACAGGCGAATTACAAAGGTAATTCGCGCTTCTGTATCTCGGCCAACTACGCGTGGTTGTTAGTGAAGTTGTCGAGGGCAGCCTGCAGTCGTGGAAAGGGAGAGCTGGTAAGGCAGGTGTCAGCGATCACGGCATCAACAGCATCCGCAGACGCTTCGGGACACTCGAACGTCGCGCGTTCACTCAAGACGATGGCGCGGAGTTCCGTCGCAGCCTGGTCAAGAATGTCGTTGACGATGGCGTAGCGGTAATGGTGAAGCTGCTTGAGTTCTTCACGTGCCTCGGTGAGGCGACGCTCAATGACGGATTCTATGGTCATGTGCTCGGCCTGGCTGCGGTTGCGCAGCCGCATCTCAAGCACCTGCGGGCTCGGCGGAAGGATAAAGATGGACACAGCAGCGGGCAGCTTCTTCATGACTTGCAAAGCGCCCTGGACGTCGATGTCGAGGAGAAGATCGCGGCCATGTTCGCGGGCCTGGTCGAGAGCCGAGACGGCAGTCCCGTAGAAGTTGCCGAAGACCTCGGCCCACTCGAGAAAGTCGCCCGCGGCAATCATGCGCTCAAACTGCTCCCGTGTGGTGAAGTGATACTCGCGGCCGTCAAGCTCAGAGCCACGCGGTGCACGCGTCGTGTAGGAGATAGAGAAGTCGATGCGTTCCACGAGGGTAAGCAACTGGCTGACCAGCGTCGACTTGCCCGATCCGGAAGGTGCCGAGATGATGAAAAGTATGCCTGCCATGCGATGGGCTTAAGTGTAACCGGTGGCGAGGAAATGCAAAGGTTAGAGTAGACGTGTGAGCCATACTGCAGGGCAGATCGATCCGAAGCTGATCCTGATAACGCTGCTCGTCGAGCTGGGTGTGGCGGCCGCCGTTTCGAGCTCGCTGGCGCGATCAACACGCTTCAAGAAGCTGCTGCTGCTGGCAGACCGCACCCCGGGGCAGACACTTCGCCTGATGGCGATCATCTGCGTCCCTCTGACGCTGGGCGTCTGGGTGCGCGTGACGGTGCCTAATTTTCTCGCGGCGGATATTTCGTTCGAGGCGACGATCCTGCTTGGGCTGCTGCTTGGCCCAGGTTACGCAATGCTCGGCGGGGCCGCATTGGCGTTCCCGGCAGTGATGCAGCACGAATACTGGGCCCTGCCAGTGAACCTGCTGATCGCCGCGATCGCGGGGGGCTTTCGCCGCTTTACAGATGACGAGGATATCTGGCTGTTCTCCCCGCTCATCGACCTGAGCATCTACAGGTGGTTCCGACGAAACGTCCGGCGGCCACACTTTGACCGCCAGGTCCTGCTACTCCTGCTGATTACGTTGATGCAGTTCGCAACCAGCATGTTTGGCCGGTTCTATCCACGGCATTTCTTTGAGCTTCATTCGGACTCGTGGTTCATCGAACTCGCTATTTGCGCGTGTGCGCCGGTGGTGGTCGGAATCCCGTTGAAAATCTGGAATGCAATCCGCATCGAGCGGCAGTTGGAAGAGCAGGGACGGCTGCTCCTAGAGGCGAGGCTTGATGCGCTCCAGCGCCAGATCAATCCGCACTTCTTGTTCAACACGTTGAATTCGATCACGTCGCTGGTACGCTCTCAGCCGGAGTTGGCAAGGGAGATGATCGTGAAGCTCGCAAACATCCTTCGCGTGCTGTTGAAAGATCGCGAGGCGTTTGTACCGTTCAGCGAGGAGCTGGCGTTTACGGATGACTACCTCGATATCGAGGTCGTACGATTTGGGCCCAAGCTGCGAGTCGTGAAGGAGATTGCCGAGGACACCTTGCACATCGTCGTCCCGAGCATGTTGCTGCAGCCGTTGATTGAGAACAGCATCAAGCACGGGCTTGAGCCGAGAATCAGCGGTGGCACGGTGACGCTGCGGAGCCGGATCGTCGAAGGAAGGCTTGAGCTTGAAGTGGAGGATGATGGCGTCGGTATGGCTCCGGAGCGGGAGACAGCTGCGCCGGTAAGTGGACTGATCCGGCCAGGAACAGGCATCGGAATGCGGAACGTGCGGGAGCGAATGGAAGTGCTCTACGGACACGAGGCAGAGGTAACGATTGAGAGCAGGCCGGGGCGGGGAACCAAGGTTGTGCTCCTGATGCCGATCCTGGAGTCGGGTGCGGGACCGTGGGCGGAGTTGGGAGCGGTGGCCCAGGTAGGGTGGGGCGCGGCAATGAAGGCCATCTCGCGCGGATAGATGTTGGCGGCCCTGATTGTAAGGGTCCTGCTATGAAGCTGCACGTCACGTAGGCAACAAAGATTGAGGGTACTAAGCGGCTGATGCGAGGACAGTGCTTCAACGGTAAGCAGTCGCAGTCAGAGCTTTAACCTGCGCTGGACGCAGCCCACTTCAGCCGGGATGGCTGGCCGTGCGGGTAATGACGCGCTGGTAGTACTCCTCGTAGAGAGGGATGATCTTCGAGGCGCAGAAGCGGTCTTGCGCGGTCTTGCGGGCAGCGTGCGCCATCGTGCTAAGGTCGATCCGGTCACTCAGAAGAGCGATCGCAGCAGCGGACATACCTTCAATGTCGCCGACTTCAAAGAGACGGCCGTTGATGCCGTCGTCAATCAGTTCAGAGACGCCGCCGACGCGGGTAGCGATCGCGGGTACGCCACAGGCCATTGCTTCGAGGGCGGCAAGTCCAAAGGACTCCATCTCGGAGGGCATGATCATGAGATCGGCAAGAGGAAGTAACTCGTTTACATTGTCCTGTTTACCCAGAAACAGGACCTGGTCGAAAACGCCAAGGCGGTTGGCAAGATACTCGGCTGCGGAGCGATCCGGACCATCGCCAATAAGAAGAAGTTTGGCGGGCATTGCTTTCGCGACGCGGGCAAACACCTCAACAACGTCCGTAACGCGCTTGACCGGGCGGAAGTTGGAAAGATGGACGACAAGTTTCTCGTTGGAGGCGGCGAAGCGGGGGCGCATCTCGGCTATGAGGTCGGGGTTGCGGACGTACACGTCGCAGTTTACAAAATTGCGGACGACTTCGATCTCGGAGTGGATGTCGAAGGCTTCGCGGGTTCGGTCTCTCAGGTAGGAGGAGATCGCTGTCACTCCATCCGATTGCATGATCCCAAAGCGGGTGATTGGTAGGTAAGAGCGATCCAGGCCGACAAGGGTTATGTCCGTGCCGTGCAGGGTGGTAATGAAGGGCAGATGTTTGCCGCGGGCAGCAAGCATCTGGCGGGCAAGGAGGGCGGAGACGGAGTGCGGTATGGCGTAGTGGACGTGTAGGAGATCAAGCGAGTAAAGCTCTGCGACTTCAGCCATACGCGTGGCCAGGGCAAGGTCGTAAGGAGGATGCTCGAAGAGCGGGTACTGGTAAACGGCTACTTCGTGAAAGAAGATGTTGGCTTCGCGGCCAGTCAGGCGAAAGGGCGCCGAGGAAGTGATGAAGTGGACTTCATGGCCGCGGGCGGCGAGCTCGATGCCGAGCTCCGTGGCAACGACTCCAGATCCGCCGTACGTGGGGTAACAGGTGATGCCAATCTTCATGGAAGGTCCTGTGTTTCGGCGAAACTAAGAAAGACGTAACTGCGGCAGACATTCAACACGCATGAGCGACTGAGGATGCAGGCTTTTCTAGAGGAACAACGAACCAACGGCTGCAGCCTTTCATCTGTGCTAAGTACGATCGAATCCGGTGTCGGGAGTGTGAACCCCCATCTCGCGCTGCAGGCCGAAAGATCCGAGGTTCCCATAATGGATGAGTTCGGGCGCGTTTGGTTGCGCAAGGATTCCGGGAACGATCGCCATCAGGGCTTCACGTTCTATGTCGCGATGGCTGCGCAGGCGCGTGGTGACGGTGGCGAGTTCAGCATCGTTGTACCCGGGGTGGAGCACAAGTTCCCATAGACCATCGGGCGCGTTGGTGAGGATCTGACGCAGTGACTCGGTGCCAAGCTGACCGGTTGCGGAGACACCTGCGGAGCCCTCCGTAGAGTGGACATAGCCGTTGCGGATCTGACGATGAGCATCGAATCGCGCGTGCAGCGGTTCAAGTGCTGACAATTGCAGCCGACGGACGAACGTTCCCTTTCCGAGTGAGCGGCACCACTTCGGCTCAAAGGGATTACGGATAGCACCGATAGAGCTGTTTTCCGCGATGCGGAGCAACGGGCGTGTTACGGCAGGGAAGATATGGGTGTGCTTGTGCGTGTCTAGATGGGTGACATCAATCCCGGCCTGCTGCAGCTTGCTAACCTGAGCGCAGGCCTCGCGCTCGATCTCTGCTTCGCGGATGGTTCCACGAAGCAGCGCCTGGACAAAGTCGGCAAGGGTAGGGCGGAAGTGTTTCCCGTCGGCGCCCATGAGCGTGGGAATGGAGCCTGGATGAGACACGGGCATACCATCTGTAAGGATGATGTGGCACCCCACTCCAAGGGTAGGGTGGGCATGGGCAATGGCAACGGCATTGTCAAACGCAGGACCGGTTGCCATGAGGGTTGCGGAGGTAAGAACGCCGGCTTGGTGCAATTCGCGAATGGCCCGATTTACGCCGAGCGTTAGGCCGAAATCGTCTGCGTTCAGGATGAGGCGGGCGGCCATAGATTCGTGACATTAGGCCTGCCGCTTAAGAGACAACGGCAGAAGATTTGGTGGGCAGTGAGGGACTCGAACCCCCGACATCCTGCTTGTAAGGCAGGCGCTCTAACCAACTGAGCTAACCGCCCGATCTTCCGGACTGATACGAGTGTAAGGCAGGGCGGGCTGGGAAGCAACGATGGAGCGTGTCTCAGAATGTCCGATCGAGGAGCGTGCACTTTGTAACTCTCCAGGAGAGTGCTGGCCGCTATCTTCTGCTAAACTAAACCTCGTCGGTGTTCAGAGTTGGTTGCCAGCAGGCTAGCTAGACTGCAGACGAGTTCTGAACGGCGACGTGATAAATGACCGCATTCCGTCTTGCGTATGGCTGGATTACGCAAAGATAGCGTGCAGGTCACGTTGGGGACGTAGCTCAGTTGGTTAGAGCGCTGCCCTGTCACGGCAGAGGTCGCGGGTTCGAGCCCCGTCGTCCCCGCC
>CAHJWN010000147.1 GCA_903642265.1 Acidobacteriaceae bacterium
CTCATGGGTTTCCTGGCAGACAGAATCGGGATCCATCACGCGCTCTTTCTCCCCTTCCTCTGCTATCTCTTCATCATTTACTACGGCTGGCGCGGCTACCGCATCATCCCCACCGAGCACACCGAACACATCCAGGCCGTCTAGTCGACCCCTAATGTTCAAAGCCCTGTTCGCCAACCTGTCGGCGGACAGGGCTTTTGCTGGGCTACTGCTCCCACAACACCGCAAGCGAGGCGTAATACGCGTCCTTCCACCCATAACTCAGGACGGATACGTCGACCATCTCCCGTGAATACCAGCTTCTTTCCCTTGTTTAATCTCCGCTTTTTCATATGCCTCTGATCTTTCTCTCTGCAATCATGGATGTCGCCATCTGTTTCTCCTTACATTAGTCGCAGAAGCTACAACTTCTGTTTGGCAACCCATTTGCATACCAACTCGCAAGACCTTCCCCGGAGTTGCGATTTGCTCTTGAACTTTCGTCGTTTCGCCCCCGTGTTGTTCGCACTTGCCTCCATGTCGGCCCGTCTTGCCACGCCTTCTTTGGCCCATGCACAGGCGGTTTCCACCAACGGTGGCTCCGTCCAGGGAACAATTTCTGACGCTTCGGGCGCCGCGATTCCGAACGCCACCGTCGTCGTCAGCAGCCCCCAGACGGGCTACTCCCATACGTTGCAAACCGACAACAGTGGCTTCTATAGTCTCGGCCCGCTGATTCCCGGCGAATACGTCCTTAACATCTCGGCGCC
Source organism: Acidobacteriaceae bacterium (assembly GCA_903642265.1). GTDB lineage: Bacteria > Acidobacteriota > Terriglobia > Terriglobales > Acidobacteriaceae > Edaphobacter. Next base: position 750 of record CAHJWN010000147.1, read on the forward strand.
AAACTTTCAGAACCTTAAAGTGAACACCGTGATCCGTGTCGGAACCGTGACCCCGGGCAGCGAAAAGCTCCCTGTCGGCAATCGGGGTGAAACCGTCGAGGTCAACGCCGGTCAGCTTCAGGTCAACACGGATCAGCCCGGTGTCTCCGGCGTTGTAACGCGTGAGCAGATCGAAACCCTGCCCATAAACGGCAGAAACATTCTTGATGTCGCCCAGGTGCAGCCAGGAGTCATCCTGCAGAGCGGCGAAAGCTTTGATCCGACCAAGGCCGGCTACTCGGCCATCTCCGTGGGCGGTGTCTCGGGTCGCACCACGCGTATTCTTCTCGACGGTCAGGACATCACGGACGAAACCGTGGGCACCACGCTCTACAACGTACCTACTGGTGCCATCGACGAATTTCAGCTAAACCGCTCCACCCAGGACGTCTCTGGTGAGGTCACCTCAACTGGACAGGTGCTCGTCACTACCCGCTCCGGCACGAACTCTTTCCATGGACAGCTCTTCTATGACTTCCAGGACTACCGCGCCGGGTTCGCGGCAGTAACGGGAGGGTTCAATGCCCCGTTTCAGCGCAATGAGTTCGGTGGCAACTTCGGCGGCTACCTGATCAAGGACAAGCTGTTCTTCTTCGCCGACTCAGAACGTACCAAGCAGGACCAACAGGGATCGGCAACCACCGGTGCAACGTTTGCTGCTATCACGGCGCAATATCCTTTTATCCCTGCACCATTCCGCGACACCTACAATACTGCGCGCCTGGACTACAACGCCCCTAAGGGCATCCACATGTTCGTTCGTGGAACATACAGCGTGAACGCCGACTCCTCGAACTTTGGCGACCTATATTCGCTTTACCTCAATCGGGACAATGTTCCGGGCCTGGTGGGCGGTGCCGACTTCACGACCGGTAAATTCACGCACTCGTTCCGCGTCGGATATGAAAAGTTCCACAACCTTCTTGGCGACGGTACCGCTGGAGCGGGCAGCTCCATCTACAATCCATTTGCAGGCAATCCTTCCGGTTCGGTAACACTCCTGGACGGCACCGACAACTTCTATGCCGGGCCAAACTTCCTCGCCCCCCAGGGAACCTTCCAGTCCGACAAGCAGTTCCGCTACGACGGTACGTGGACCAAAGGTGCCCATTCGCTCAAGTTCGGGTACAACCTCAATCGTCTACTTGGCGGTGGCTTCGCCGCCTTCTACGGACCCTCACTGTACACGGATTTCAGCCCTTCAACAGCACTAGCGAATTGCAACGGTGTTGCGGGAGCAGCAGCCTGCCCCGGCGATCCCATCCACGGCTACTCTGCCTCCCTCTTCGTGCTGGGAAATGGCAACGGTTTCTTTACCGAGAAGCCCGGCTTCGGACTTTCCGGTGGTGGCGTCGAAGACTGGCGCGAGGGTGCCTATGTGGCTGACACCTGGAAGGTGTCCTCCTCTTTCACTTTTGTGGCTGGCCTTCGCTGGAGCGTGGATACCGATCGTGCCAATCAGGATTTGGCTAGCCCGCTGTGCTCCAGTGTCGATCCGTCGTTGCAGTTTACTGGTTGCAACGGCAATACATACTTGTTCGATCAGTTCGGTGCCGGCCTTGGCGGAAAGACGCACCAGCCTTACGCCAACTTCGGCCCTCAAGCCGGCTTCGTGTTCAGTCCGGGAGACCACAAGACCTCGATCCGTCTAGGCATGGGCATCTTCTACGAGAGCGATATCTTCAACAACACCTCCAATGCCCGCTCTGCAGTCGTACAGGCCAACGGCAACTACTTCAACTACACCACTGTCTGCGGCGGAACGAACCAGGTAGTCATTCCGGGCCAAGGAACGGTCAATACCATCAACGGTCAGCAGATCTCCGACATCTGTAATGAGCCCCTGGCGCAGTCTGCTCCCTTGATCAATCAACTGAAGACCCAGTACCAAACGGCCTCTCAGGGAGGCGGTGCCAACCCCTCCTTCATCGGCGGTCTCGGTGGTGGCCTTCATTCAACTGGCATCTATGGGGCTCCGTACCTGACCCCTTACTCCATCCAGATCAACGGCGGTGTTCAGCGGGAACTGGCACGCGGCCTGATTCTTAGCGCAGACTACGTGCATAATGCGACGATCAAGATCCCACTGGTCATCGATGAGAATCACGTGGGCGCTGCCCGCTTTCTAAACACAACCGCCGCTAAGAACGCGGTTGCTGCTACCCTCGCCTCCTGTGGCGTTACATCGGTGGCTCAAGCCATCGTTGCGTGCCCTGGCTTACACACTGATGCCACCACTGGTGCTATCTCCGGAGCGAACATCGCGGACTTTGCGGCCAAGGGGCTCGATTCGAGCAACCAGTACGCGGGAGGCTATCCGGTATCCTACACAGGCCAAAGCTCCGCGGCCTTTGCAGGTGCCAATCCGAACGTAGGCCTGGGCGAGTTCATCCTTCCAGTTGGGCGGTCCGGCTATGACGCTCTCCAGCTCGTGTTGCAGCAACAGAAACTACACCCTGCGCCTGGTATCGTAAATACCAATTTGCAGGTTTCATACTCCTTGTCTCGCGTCGTGAGTCCGGTAAGCGGCGGCAATCCTGATCAGTTCTTCAATAACCTTCCTTACGATTTCGATAACCCCAATCTGTACATGGGCCGCACAACGCTCGATCACACGAACGAACTGAGCTTCGGCGGTAGTGTCGATATAAAGTACGGCCTGCGGGTAGGTCTGGTCGGACATTTCTTCTCAGCCCCGGCAAGCACTTTGGTTTTGGATAACCAGGGCAATAGCACACCCGGTGAAATCTTCCGCTCCGACATCACGGGTGATGGGACCACCGGTGACGTGGCTCCCGGCACCGTTCCCGGTTCCTATATGCATAGCGTCAAGGGTGCGGGATTAAATTCCTACATCCAGAGCTACAACGCCACGCAGGCAAACCAACCGACTCCGGCCGGTCAGGCGCTGGTGAATGCGGGTCTTTTCACCACGGGACAACTCCAGTCTTTAGGCGCGGTGCAACAACAGATTGCGCTCGCTCCAGCCAATCCCCTCCCAAATAGTGCTTTCCGCGCCTTCGACGCCAGCGTCACGTACCCCATCCGCCTTTCCAAGATCCGCGAGGGTCTTAGCCTGGAGCCCGGGGTAAGCATGTTCAACGTCGGTAACCTAAGCAACTTTGGCTTGTTGACAAATGGAAGCTACACCCTCGCTAACACGGCAGATGCCGGCGGTACCGTCGGCGTAGTCAACAACTATATCAACGGACCGAACACCCGTGCGGTCCAGGACGGTGTTCGTACCCAACGCAGCGCTGGCACCTACGACCAGGGAGCACCCCGCTCCACCGAGTTCCAGCTCAAGCTGAACTTCTAAGAGTGACAGCAATCAGGACGGGAGCGGCTCTGCCGCTCCCGTCCTCCTACTTCCCTTCCCATCTCCCGCAACCGCTTTCCAAGACTATACGAATGACCAGGCTTGCGGTCGCGCACGGCCGTTGATCACACCGAACTGGTCGCCAGCAGACCCGCCCTCGCATGTCACCCCGTAGCGCAGAGGATTGGGTGCCACACCCCTCATCGAACGACAGCCAGCAGGCAGCCGTTTTTGGCAGTGTGCAGGAACGCACTTCATCCGTGCAGAAACGCATTTGGGACGTACAAAAAATCACCCCAAACGGACCTCGTCGGGATGACTTTTGAAGGCAAACCTCCTGTCTATCTCAGCTGCCGGAGGAATAGGTTCTCCAGCTTTTCCTGCCCGCCGGACTTGGGCTGCGGGTTGATGTTGTCCTTTTCGGCCTTGTCGGCGATCTGCTCGAGCGAGAGTTTACCGCTGAGAAGGTTCTGGCCCTCGGCCGTCTGCCAGCCGGCGTAGCGGTTGTCAATGACCTGCTTCAGCGCGCCGTCTTCCCACATCCTGGCGGCGAGCAGGAACGCGTGCGCACAGAGGTCCGCGCCCCCCACGTGGGCGTGCAGCAGGTCTTCTGGATCTATGGATTGGCGACGGATTCTGGCGTCGAAGTTCATGCCGCCCACGCCCAGGCCGCCACCCCGCAGGACGTGATACATCGAGAGCGTCATCGAGTACAGGTCGTTGGGGAACTGATCGGTATCCCACCCGAGCAAGGGGTCGCCGCGATTGATGTCCAGCGAGCCCAGAATGCCCAGATCTGCCGCCGTGGCGATCTCATGCTCAAAGCTGTGACCCGCCAGCAGGGCGTGATTTGCCTCCAGATTGAGTTTCACCTCGCTCTCCAGCCCGTGCTGTTTCAGGAAGCCGTAGACCGTAGCCGTATCGAAGTCGTACTGGTGAGCGGTGGGCTCCTTGGGCTTGGGTTCGATCAGGATCTGGCCCTTGAAGCCAATCCTGTGCTTGTAGTCGACCACCAACTGGAGCATGCGGCCGAACTGCCCAAGTTCCTGCTTCATATCGGTATTCAGCAGGGTTTCGTAGCCTTCACGGCCGCCCCAAAGCACGTAATTGGAGCCACCCAGTTGCGCGGTGACGTCCATGCAGTGCTTGATGGTCGTCGCGGACCAGAGAAAAACCTCGGGGTCCGGGTTGGTCGCGGCACCCGCCATGAAGCGCGGATGCGAGAACAGGTTGGCCGTGCCCCATAGCAGCCTGGTCTTCGAGGACTCCTGCTTCTCCTGCAGGTAGTCAGCCATCGTGTGGAGGTTCTTCAGCGTCTCCGACAGGCTGCTGCCCTCGTGAACGATGTCGCGATCGTGGAAGCAATAGAAGGGCAGGTCCAGCACCCGGAAGAGGTCGAAGGCGGCATCCGCCTTGTCCCTGGCGCCCTGCATCGCGTCCGGATGGGTCATCCAGGGACGGACGATGGTGGGAGCGCCGAAGGGATCACTGCCGTTCATGGCAAGCGAGTGCCAGTAGGCGACGGCAAAGCGCAGATGTTCTTTGAGAGGTTTACCCAGCACGACCTTGTCGGCGTCGTAGTGCCGATAGGCGAGCGGGTTTGTGCTGTCGAGCCCCTCGTACTTTACGGTGGGGAAATGGGAGAAGATGCTTTCACTCACGAGGCGAGGCCTCCAGACTTCACCTATGAACATACAGGGTGGAGAGGATGTTTTCGTTCCGTTCGGGCCTCCGGCACAAGACACAGGTTTTGGAGGTCGATGCCCTCCCGCGGGCCTTCAGGTAACGCTCGGCAGCCGCCGCCATCTCAGGTATGGCCAGAGTGATAAGGGTGGCCGGCGAGAATCGTTTGCGCTCGATAGAGCTGCTCGGCGAGGATCACCAGAGCGAGTTCATGCGGAAGCGTGATGGCACCGAGAGAGATCCGGAGTTGCGCGCGATGCCAGGCCGTGGACGACCAGCCATCCGCGGGCCCCACGGCAAAGACGAGGTGCTGCGCGCCACTGTCGCGCAGGCGTCCCAGACGAATCGCAATGGCCTCTGATGTCAGAGCGTCACCTCGGCTATCCAGCAGGATCAGCGTAGCCGGCATGCGGGCTGCGGCCTTTTCCAGGGAGAGGAGCAGGGCGGCTTCGGAGTCGAAGCAGGCAGTCTGTGTGGGAATGTAGCGCGCCGCGCGCTCGACGTAATCCTCCAGCAATTTCTGCAGGGGGCCGGACTTCAGGCGCTGGCGGCGCGGCGTGATGTAGGCAAGTTCGATCCGCATAGCGAAGGCCCGCTGAGCCCAGGCTGCAGGAGCCGCAGGAGCTTATTTCCTCGCGCCGGCAGACTTCGCTGATTTC
>CAHJWN010000148.1 GCA_903642265.1 Acidobacteriaceae bacterium
GACATCGGGTTCATTTGCGGCTGCAGGCCCGCCGGAATGCGGCTCTGGACCTGGTTGATGCGTTCCGCGACGAGCTGCCGGACGAGGTACTTATCCATGGAGTCATCAAAGATGACAGTGACCATGGACAGGTCGAGCTTGGATGTGGAGCGAACCATCTGCAGCTTCGGCATGCCCATCATGGAGGTCTCGATGGGATAGGTGACGAGCTGCTCAACTTCAACCGGCGACATGCCCGGGCACTGCACCGTGACGACGACCTGGTTATTCGTGAGGTCGGGAAACGCCTCAAGCGGCAGGTGCAGCATCACCGTGATGCCGCCGATCACCAGCACTATCAGGAGAGCAACAACAAGCCACCGATTGGAGAGAAAGAAGTCGACAAGTTTACGCATCTAGCCGTCTCCCATCGTGCCCTTGAGCATCTCGGACTTGACCATAAATGCCCCATTCACGACGATGCGGTCCCCGGGTTTCAACCCGTCCACGATTTCTGCCCTCCCTGTAGACCGCGTGCCCACGTTTACCGTGCGGGCCTGGAATGTCGCACCATCTGCCGTGACAAAGACAACGGGCATGCCGTTGATGTTCTGCAGAGCGTCTTCAGGAACGAAAACAGCCTCGCGCGTTTGTGGCTCGGCGATGCGAGCCGAAGCGAACATGCCAGGGCGTAGCTTCGTCGCCGGGTTCGGCACCACGACGCGGACGGGAATTGTGCGTGTCTCTGGGTCGAGTGTGTCTCCAATCATGGCGACGCGGCCGTGAAACACCTGGTCAGGAAAGCCCGCCGTCACGACATCCGCCGCCGCGCCGGCATGGATCAAGGAAAGGTCCTGCTGGTTGACTGCAGCGGTGACCCAGATGTTGGACAGATTGGAGATGTCGAATGCGACGAAGCCAGTATCGACAACCTGGCCGACGCTGATGTTCCGTGTGATCACAACACCGTCAATGGGCGACCGAATCGGAATGAGTTCGCGGTCGTAAAGATTGCCCGGGTTGAGCGACTCCGGAGGGACCTGTAACAGTTCGGAAAGATGCTCCCGCTCCATATGGACATTCGCCTCGGCATCGACCAGCATCTTTTGCGCCTGGAGGACTTCCTGATCGGAGCGCTGCGACTCCTCAAGAGATGCCGCCTGGATGGAGTAAAGGTGGTGATAACGGGCCTGTGCCTGTTTCGCGAAGCTCACTGCTCCTCGTTGACGGTCTGCCTCCGCATAAGCCTGGACGAGCGCCCCTACCGTTTCATGCACCATGTGACTGTGCAGGCTGCCGAGAACCTGTCCGCGTCGAACGGGGGCGCCGGGGAGCACGTTCACGGTCGTGATGCGGCCATCCGCAATGGTGCCCAGGTGCGAGGTATGCTGCTCATCCAACGCAACTTGGCCTGCGACGGAGAGCGCACGTGGCGTGCGCTGGACCAGCACAAATGCTGTCTCAATTCCGGCATGCTGTTGGTCCTGCAATGGGATCTTAACGATGTCGTTCGCCTGCGCTCCGCCTTTTGCTGACTTATCCGGCTTGTCCTGCGTGCCGGATGCGGAGGAGCCGGATTTATCAGACGAGGATGTGCCTGAGCTGCCGGCGTCCGCCTGCTTCTTGGAACAGCCATTCAGAAGACAGACCAGCATCAACAGGGGAGCAGAAAAGTTCAGGCGGTTCATGGTTGTACCCCGTAGGCAAGCTGCAGCCGGAGACCGGTCTGTTGAAACTCCGCGAGTGTGTGCAACGCCGTAACCTCGACGTCGAACGCGGTGCGTTCCGCATCCAGGTAACGCAGCAAATCAACGCCACCGGTGCGATAGGCGTCCTCCATAATGGCGAGGTTCTGTTTGGCTCTTGCCCGCATATCCGGCAGAATGTCGAGCACGACCGCCTGCTGGTGGGTATAGGCCTCCTGCGCCGCCGCAATGTCCGCGCCAACGGAAAGCTCAAGTTGCTGCAGGCGATCTTTCGCCAGCCTGACAGAGGCTTCTGCCCGCGCTACTTCACCCTGGTTTCGATTGCGAAAGGGCAGTGGAATTTGCAGGCTGGTGTAGGCGGTGTTGTAGCCCGAATTGCGCTTGTATCCACCCAGCAAGTCGAGATCGGGAACACCAACCGCCCGCTGGAGTCGAACATCCGCCTCGGCTGCGGTCACAGCTTCTCGGGCACCCGCAACGTCGGCACGTGCCGCCAGCACAACGGCGAGGCTTTCCGTTTTGAGCGGTGCAGTGGAATCGAGCGAATCAGAAAGGGAAACACCTGGGTCGGGAGTGCGGCCCATCTGGCGAAAAAGCTCAATGCGGCTCAGTACCACCTCTCGCTTTGCAGATTCCAAGGCAAGCAGCAACCGGTCACGCTCGATCTGCACCCGAATGAGGTCGACGCCGCGCATGGCGCCCGCATCCACCCGTTCTTTGTTGTAGTGAACGATCTCATCCACTGCATGGAGGTCTTCTTGCAGCAGCTTCTCAATCCCGATGCTGGTGACCGCAGTCCAGTACGCAGCGGCAACACGCCCTGCAATCTGCTGTTTCAGTAGTGTCTGGTTCGCCTCAGCCTGCCGCACGTTCGCCTTTGCAACGTCTAGTCGCCGAGACCGCTTGCCGCCCAGTTCAAACAGTTGACCGATGTAGGCATAATCCTCGGTGGCGTTTGGAAAGTCGAAATTGTCGCCCCATGGTCGAAGATCTTCTGATTGAAGGTAGAGGCGCGGATTCGGCCGCAAGCCGGCCTGGACCACCAATCCGCGAACCGCATCCACCTGATCTTGACCGATGCGAGCCTGCGGACTCGTCTGGGACTGTTGAATCGCGTCGTGGAGGCTGAGCGAGCTATGGGCGTCGCTCCCTTGGGCAAGCGCGGCGGCCGCCACTAGACTGAAAACGGCACAAACCAGCAGCAGTTTCGCCCAGGCATTTTTAGGAGCGTCAGCCGCGAAATTGGATGTTTGAGCTTGGATCTGCCTCTCCCATGTTGCTGAAGCGAGAACCCCAGCACCATGGGTATAGCAGAATTACAGCCAAACCTGAATTGTGGCGATGTGGGCGGTTTTGGGTATTTCACCTCTCTTTGACACCTACTTCGTTTGAATGTTCGTACTCCCGTACGATTATTCAAACGGCAAGACGCACCCTGAGGCTACTTTTTCGGGGAAACCCGCACTCGAGGTTGGCCGCGCGATTGCTACTCAGCATGTCAGTGCAGAGGGGGTCTTACGAACGACCTGAACTATATCCGGTTTCCGAAGGGGATTTCTCAACGAACGGCGATTGCGTTGGTCAACATCGCCGCGCTGGCCCTGTTCGTCACGGTGGAACTCGGATTTTCCTACTTCAACTTTCCGACACCCCATGCCATGCTGCTCGTTGCAGCGGCCGCGCTTCTGTTCCGCTGTGGCGAGCTAACGCTGTCCCGCCACTCTCTTACCTTAACGCGCGCCCGGACTAGTGCCGTCGTCTCTATTGCAGCAGGACTGATCGTTCCGTTCGCGCTTGCAGCCGCCACCAAGCAGTTTCACACGCATTACTTCGGCCTCCTTATCCTTTCAGTTCTGGAAGCAGCCCTATACTTTTCACTTTCCACGACACTTGTCGTTGCAGCATTGGCGTCATGCTCCGCTGCTCTCTGGGTCGCCTATGCTGCCCACTTCAAGCCGCCGTTTCAACTTGGCGAATTGCTTGAGACCGCCACGCTCATCCTTCTTCTTTTCACGGTGGGAACGCTCGTTTGGACGTTGCTCGACCTCCTTGGAAGACAGGACAGGAAACTCCGTGACCGCCTCGACGATCTTGTAGCAACACGGGAACGTCTGGTACAGGAGGAGAAGTTGGCAGCCATCGGGCGTCTGGCAAGCGCAGTGGCTCACGAGATTCGCAATCCGGTCGCCATCATCTCCAGCGCGATGGAGGCTGCAAGATCGGCGAGTCTTTCGGCCGAGGAACGTGAGGATATGTCCAGCATCGCGCTAACCGAGGCGAAGCGACTGGAGCGGCTGACGACCGACTTTTTGAGCTACGCACAGCCAGGCGATCTTCTGCGCAGCGAGATAGATGTGTTCACTCTTGTCGGCTACATCGCATCCATCGCAAAAGCTCAGGCGCTCGGGAAGCACGTCTCCATCGGTCTCAATATAGAGGATGGCTGCCGTTTGCATGGCAACGAAGACCAGCTTCAGCAAGCGCTGCTGAACCTCATGCGGAATGCCATCGACGCCTCGCCTGACGGGGGACTGGTATCGGTGCGCTGTGATCCTTACGGAGATTTCGTGCGCATTGAAGTCGAGAACCAGGGCATGCCGATTTCCACGCCCATCCTTCCGAAGATCTTCGAGCCGTTCTTCACAGCCAAAAACGGGGGAACGGGTCTGGGCCTTCCCATCGCGAAAAAGATAGCCGAGGCCCATGACGGCACGCTGACGTTGGAGAGAAACGTCGAAGGTCACATCCTGTTTACTTTGCTCCTCCCGGCAGCCGAGCCCACGCTCGCACCAGTAGGACACTAAGGGACCCTCATGGCACGCATTCTTGTGATTGAAGACGAACCGAACATGCGCAAGCTGATCTCCGTTCATCTGCGTGCGGAGGAGCATGCCCTTGTGGTGGTAGGCACGATCCGGGAAGGCCTGGCCGCGCTGGAAACCCAGGACTTTGATGTCGTTCTGACGGATCAAAAGCTGCCCGATGGCGAGGGTCTCCACATTTTGGAGGCTCTCGCCCACGGCGAGTCTGCAACGGCTCTCGTTGTGTTGACAGCATTCGGAACGGTCGAGCTTGCCGTTGAGACCATGCGCAAAGGTGCCTTCGACTTTCTGACGAAGCCTTTTGCGGCCGACAATCTCAAAGCGGTGATCGCTCGTGCAGCGCAGTACACCCTTCTGCGAAGAGAAAATGCGTTGCTCCGCAACGCGGTCGACAGCCTTGAAGGTGACAGCGAGATCCACGGCAAGAGCACATCCATTTCGAAGGTCAAAGGATTGATCCGCCGCGTTGGTCCCACCGATGCGACTGTGCTGATTACAGGAGAAACCGGGACGGGGAAAGAGCTCGTCGCTCGTGCAGTGCACAAGATGAGCATGCGGGCAGGAAGGCCGCTTATGAGCGTGAACTGTGCTGCCTTCCCTGAAACTCTTCTGGAAAGCGAACTGTTTGGCCACGAAAAGGGCTCGTTCACGGGTGCTGACCGGGTTCGTTACGGTTTGTTTGAAACAGCCCATCAGGGCACGCTGTTTCTCGATGAAGCCGGCGAAATGTCACTAGCGGCACAGGCGAAGCTGCTTCGTGTTCTCGCCGAAGGAAAGATCACACGTGTCGGATCGACGATCTCTCGGGATGTAGACGTGCGGGTGCTTGTGGCCACCCATCGAAACCTGCTGAATGAAGTAGAGAAAGGCAGGTTCCGTCAGGACCTCTACTACCGGCTTGCCATCGTACCCATTGAAGTACCTCCCCTTCGGGAGCGTTTGGAAGATATTCCGGCCCTGGCCAGCTATCTGCTACAGCTCATCGCAGGCGACTTGAAAATGGCTCCGCGTAGATTGCAGCCCAAAGCACTCCAGCAGCTGCAAAGTTACACCTACCCCGGCAATATCCGCGAGCTCAGAAATCTTCTGGAGCGCGCCTGCATCCTGACCAGTGGTCCCGAGATTCTCTCGATCGATCTGCCGCTCAAGCCGAAGAACTCCAGCAGTCCGGTGTTCGCCGACGAGTTCAATCTGCGCGATGCATTGGCTGAATGGGAACGGGATGCGATCGTCCAGACGCTTGCGAAAACACAGGGAGGAAAAGCGGAAGCCGCACGCAGGTTGGGACTATCGAAAAGCGATATCACCTACAAGCTTGCAAAATACGGCATCTCGACTGCTGACGGCGAGGTAAAGTCGTGATCGACAAGCAGAATGCAGAGCTGATCGCCAATCTGAGAGAGAACTGGCAAACGGAGATGAGGGGCTAACACACCTATCAAACGCTTGCCGAGGCTGAGACAGACCCGCTTCGCAAAAACGCTTTACGCGGCCTGGCTGAGGCGAAACGCCACCATGCCAACCTCCGGTCGAACGCCTACAGGAACTCGATGAATCGGCGTTGGTAGATCGCGGAAAAGAAACAGGAGGTGCGGAGACTCTCGCATCAACCCTGTCCGGTTCTGCCGTCAAGCTACGCCGGCTCGAAGTCGACGAGAGCCGCGAGATCGCCCGTTCTTACGAGCAGTTCGTGCAACTCGGCGACGAACGATCACTAATTATTCTGGATGAGGTGATCGCGGTGAAAAGAACACTACCGCATCTTGGGTACACTCCTGCTGCCAGGATCGGAACAATTCGGTCTGCTGAAACCCTTGGCTGGTCCGCCGTCCAGTGCAACGGGGATTTCCGGCCGAAGATGCAGATCCTTTTGTAGACCACCTTGCATCGGATCGGTCCCAACTTGTCCAGGCGTTGGCAAGGGAACGATTGAACACCAA
>CAHJWN010000149.1 GCA_903642265.1 Acidobacteriaceae bacterium
CTTTGCAGTGCCTATAAGAATAAAGTTGAAAAGCGCCGCTGACTGTGCGGCATCTGACATGGGGGTTATATATTGAGGGTCTGCACCCGAACAAAATCTTGTTTGTCTTGAGAATTGTTGTCAGCCGCCGACATGCGATGAGACGATGCCTAACCTGGGACACCCTACCGCAGCGCGAGGCCGCCAGATTACGGCAATCGACGATGAATCGAGTCGATTTAGGTCCTTGTTCCTGGGCATACACCGAGCCGTCTTCAACCGCCGCACTTGAAACTAAAGAATGCGCTAACTTTGCCCCATCACCTATGGCATGAGTTAGCTTGTGGTCCCGTTTGCTTATCGGTGTGCGCAGCGAGAGCGGGGCCGCGCTGCACTTTACACGATCTACTGCCGTATTTCCGAAGATCACCATAACAGGATAGCAGAGGCCATCCCTACAACCGGTCTATGTGGCGCAGCGGTATTCACAGGAGCGGACGCGACTCTGTTGCTTCCAGGGGAGCTAACAGGGGATTGGGCAGATGCGGCAACGCTCGAGCAGGCCGATGGATCCTCACGCGACGCATAGAAAAAGCAGACCCTGTCCTCCACAAGGTGGAACGCCCGAAGCCATTCGCGGCACTGGGCCAAAGCAACGCGATCCGTCAACGACACCTCAATACAACTGACAGAGTGGGCTTGCACGGTTTCCCTCCTGTAGCACCTCTAAATTTGATTTCAGGAGCAATACCAGATGAGTTCTGAAAAGAACGCAATTACACGCCGTGATCTTGTCGGAACGTTAGGCGCGGGCATCGCAGGCACGGTACTCTCAGGAGCCGTCCCGGCAGCAAATGCGCAGTCGCAAGGCGGCTCGACTGCTGCGCCGTTCGTTGATCCGACAACGAAGTACCCGAAGCCTCCGTACCCCGGGCAGTCGCAACCGTGGCCAGGGCTGGCCAGCAAAATGACTCCGCGTCCGGATCATGGCGAGACCAGCTATAAAGGATCCGGAAGGTTGATGGGACGGAAGGCGTTGATCACCGGTGGTGACTCAGGCATGGGCCGCGCTGCGGCGATCGCGTATGCCCGCGAAGGCGCGGATGTAGCTATCAGCTATTACCCATCAGAGGAATCAGACGCTGTCGAGGTGATTCAGTTGATCAAAGCTGCCGGGCGGAAAGCCATTCCATTGCCGGGAGATCTTCGCGAGGAGAGCTACTGCAAGGAACTTGTAGCAAAGGCTGTCGACGGGCTGGGCGGTCTTGACATCGTGGTTTCGAATGCGGGGCGCCAGCAACAGTGTGAGGACATCCTGCAACTCACGAGCGAGGCGTTTGATGCAACGATCAAGACCAACATCTATGCACCGTTTTGGATCATCAGAGCTGCCGTGCCTCACCTGAAGCCAGGGTCGTGCATCATCGGAACAACTTCAGAGCAGGCGTACGATCCGGCAGCCAATCTCTACGACTACGCCCAGACCAAGGCGGCAACGATGAACTACGTGAAGTCGCTGGCCAAGCAGCTTGGACCGAAAGGCATTCGCGTAAATGGAGTAGCGCCAGGGCCGATATGGACGCCCCTGCAGGTGTCCGGGGGTGCAACACAGGATCATCTGATCCACTTTGGGCAAAAATATCCTCTGGGTCGAGCTGGTCAGCCGGCGGAACTTGCGAGCATCTACGTGCAGTTGGCGTCCAATGATGCCAGCTACACGACGGGCAATATCTATGGTGCAGGTGGCGGAGACGGGCAGCCATAACGCTAGTTGGAGTGCGGGAGGTGCCCGCTCGGGTGGGCACCTCTTCACCTAAGTACTTGTTTGAACACTACAGGTTGTCGAAATCGTCCGCCTTCACCATTGGTAAGTTTACCTCGGTCTAGACAGTGGGACCGCGGTACTGGGCAACAAGCAGTGTCACGTCGTCTGATTGGATTGCACCACCGGCAAACGTATCGATCGCACTGAAGATGCCATCCTGCAAAGTTTTCATCGAAGACCCGCTATGCTGGCCGAAGACCTCTTTGAGACGTGAGTCTTGAAAGAGGTTCCTATCCTTATCTTCAGCTTCAGTGACGCCGTCAGTATAGAGCAGCAGGGTGTCTCCGGCTTCGAGCTGAATACGGGCAGAGTCGTACGATGCGTCCTCGACGAGACCGATCGGGAAGCTGCCGACAGAGTAAAGCTCAGAGACGATTCCGCGCCTCATCAATAATGGCGTGGGATGGCCGGCGCGGACGAAGTCGAAAGCTCCGTCGGCACCGAGCAGGCCAAAGAACATCGTGGCGCACCTGCCTACTGATGCTCGGCCGCAAAGAAACTGGTTGAGGTGGTTGAAGACCGTGACGGGATCCACGCCAAGGGTCATCCCGGAGAGAGCTCCCTGCAGCATGGTCGTGACCAGGGCGGCGCCGAGACCTTTGCCGGCTACATCGGCAATCAGAAGTGCGATGCGCCCGTCAGGCAGGGGAAAAACATCGAAGTAGTCGCCACCTACCTCGTCGCACGGCCTGTAGCTCCCCGAGATTGAGAAGTTTGGAAAATCCTGTAATCCTTGCGGGACGAGGGCTTGTTGAATTTCCCGCGCGATGCTCAACTCCTGCTCGAGGCGCTGGCGCTCGCGTTCGCGCTCAATGAGCCGAGCGTTTTCGAGAATGCTTCCGGCCTGTGCGCCAAGTGCATCTAGGATTTGGCGATCGAGAGCGGAGAAGGTGGCGGTACGTTTGGAATCGAGATAGACAGCGCCCAGGAGTTGTCGCCACGCAGTCTCAGTAGAGAGACCGACCTGCCGACGTTGCGCGCCATGCAGCGGGATCACGACCGACGACCGCAGGAGCTGGCGAACTACACTTTGTGCACCTTGAAGGTCGAGATCTGCCAGGTTGAGGTCTTCGTTAACTACCGCCGATCCAAGCTCAATGGCGCTGCTCAGTACCGAGCGGCTGGGATTCATGGACTCAGGATCAAGGACCTCACCATCTTTACCGCGCGCCAGCTTTACCTGCAGCACGCCGGCTTTGTCAGGCTCGAGCAGCATACCGCGATCTGCCTTGGTGATGACGATGGCGTGGTCGAGCATTGTTGCCAGCACGGACTCCAGGGGAAGCTGGGAGTGCATCAGCGAGGTGGCTTCGAGAAGGAGTTTGAGGCCGCCAAGCTCCTCGGCTGAGTCGTCGCCCATCGAGCCGAGGATGTGCTTGAGCCTGGTCTCTGCTTCTTCCTGTGCGGCGGCTTCGGGTGGAAGACGGAAGACGAGCTGGCAGGCATCGTCCGTGCCGAGGCGGATACGATCGCCGTGCGCGAGCGGTTGGCTCTTTGTCAACTCGTCGTTTACGAAGACGCCTTCGCGCTGCCCATTGTCCTCGATCAGGAGCCCGACCGCGCCTGCGGAGATGACGATGCTCTTGCGCGACACACGCATGTCGTCGATGGAGAGATGGTTTCCGTTCTCCGCTCCGCGTCCGATATAGAACGGCAATTCTGAGATGGAAACGACCTGCGCAGCGCGGTCAAGAAACACAACGTCGATATAGGCGTTTACTGGAGCGTTTGGTTCGGGCATAGGTTCTGTGCGTGGATTCTAGCAGTTCAAGAGTCAAACGCCCATGCAGCGTCCTGTCACAAACGCCATGAAAGCTGCGGCGCGTCGATTGGAGTTATCGAAGTTTTGAGTATGAGTCTCGCGCTTTCTCAAGATGACCGACATAGGCTGCGGTGTCTGATGCAATTGAAAGTTTAAAGCTTTTGTATTCAGGCTTACTCGCAAACCACTGCCATATGCCACTTAAATGGAGATCACAACAGAGTTACCTGAAATCTATTGTCTGATCTTTGTTTGTGTGGGACAGTTGCTACGTAACTTCGGTGCCGCGTCCGCGACATGATCCTCGTCACCAAGTAAGAGGCGGCGAGCAATTCCTTGAGTCCCTTGTCGCGGAAATTAGACTACGGGTGCCCCGGCCCCTATTCAGCTTTCATTTGCTGGCCTTCTTCGCCCGCCTGGATGCAGCCTCTCTGGGTTCGTTCGGGCCCGCATCGTTGCACACACGCCATCCACGTCCACGGGAACAATCCACACTCCCAGGAGATTTCAAGAAAATGAACAGCACGTGCACGGCCCCGAGATCCAGTACTTCAGGTGACGTCCAATCCATTTCTGCTGAGATCTTCTGGAGGCCGAGCAAGAACCGTCTTATAGACCTGGCATGTCCCGGGTCGTCACGTAGCGGGTCACTGTGGGCGCGAGGTGCGGTTGTTCTTGCATGCGTGGCGATGCTGCTCGGTTGCATTAACGTCGAGGCGCAGACCCTGACTCCGTCCTGGAGCCAGCAATCGCCCGCGAACTCTCCTCCCGCGCGCTATATCCACGGAATGACGTATGACTCCGCACATAAGCAGGTGGTGCTGTTTGGAGGGTATGGCGGTACCGGCTATCTGAACGACACCTGGTTGTACAACGGAACTACCTGGACGCAGGCCAATCCGGTAAACAGCCCTTCGCAGCGTGCTGCCGTCGAGATGGCCTACGACGCGATGCATGGCCAGGTTGTGCTGTTTGGAGGCTTGACTTCCGTCAGCGGCCGGGCCGGAGACACCTGGCTTTGGGACGGGACGAACTGGACGCAGGCGACTCCCGCAGTCAGTCCTCCCGCTCGCGCCTCTGCGGCAATGGTTTACTACCCGGGCCATGGCGTCCTGTTGTTTGGCGGCGTAAGCAGCGCTGGTCAGGAGATCAACGACACCTGGCTTTGGGACGGAACAAACTGGACGCAGCTCACCCCCGCAAACAGCCCCTCTGCCCGCGCGGACTTTGGGATGGCCTACGACGCGGCGCTGGGAACGGTGGTCTTGTTCGGAGGGGATTCCGCGACCGGCGCTTACCTGAACGACACCTGGGTCTGGAACGGCACCACCTGGATCCAGCAGAACCCGGCAAACAGCCCCGCAGTGCGCTATGCCCAGGGCATGTCCTACGATGCTGCAGCAGGTGAGGTCGTCATGTTTGGAGGCTACAACGGCCAGACTGCCAGCGGCTCTCTGAATGACACGTGGCTCTACGATGGGACAAATTGGACGCAGAGCAATACGGCGACCAGTCCGTCCGGGCGCGACGTTCCGAACGGCATGGAGTACGACCCAGCGACCAATCAGGTCGTGCTGTTCGGAGGATATGCCAGCAACCAGTACAGCGACACCTGGACCTTTGGCCTCCCCGGCAACTTCGGCAATGTGAACGTCTGCCCGGTGGGCGCGGCGACTCCGGCACCGTGCAGCAGCACCGTCGCCTTCACGTACCACATCGCGTCTACCACAACCTTCGGCCAGACCCAGGTTGTCACGCAAGGGACTACCGGCCTCGACTTCTTGCTCGGCAGCAGCACGTGTACAGGCACAGTTGCGCCTGGCAGTTGCACCGTCAACGTCACTTTCGCTCCGATCGCGCCCGGAGCGCGCCTGGGCGCGGTAAATCTGGTAAATAGTAACGGCGTTAATCTCGCGACTACGCTCATCTGGGGTGTCGGCCAGGGGCCTGCGGCAGTGATCGCACCAGGTACCCCGATCACCGTCGCCTCTGGCCTCAACTCCCCTTATGCAGTAACGGCGGACGGAGCGGGAAATGTCTACTTCACAGATACGGGTGAAGCGACTGTGTCAAAGGTTGGGCCGAATGGTACGACGACCGAGCTTGGAGTCTCTTTCATTAGCCCAACAGGTGTAGCTGTCGATGGACAGGGCAATGTCTTCGTGGCGGACCAGAGTGCTTTTGCGATCATCGAGATTCCGGCCGGGTGTATCAGCGGGCATTCCTGCCAGAATACCCTGGCCGCCTCGACCGGGGTATCTGCGCAATCGGCGGTGGCGGTAGATGGAAAGGGAGATGTTTTCTTTGCTTCCCTGACTCCAGCACAGGTCTCGGAAATCCCAGCTGGCTGCACCAGCACCAGCTGCGTGCAAGTCGTATGGACGCCACCCGCTGGTTCAGGTACGTCGCAGCCTGACGGGGTCGCGGTAGATGGCGCAGGTGACGTATTTATCGCGGATGGTGCACTCGACGAAGTCTTAGAGATCCCGGTCGA
>CAHJWN010000150.1 GCA_903642265.1 Acidobacteriaceae bacterium
TGAGTCGGATGGAGCAGGACTGCTGCCAGCAGATGCACGGCAAGTGCGGTGAGATGGCGAAGCAGGGCTGCTGTCAGGTTGAGGTTCGGAACGACCTCAACCAGCTTCCAGCACACGTGGTAATGGCTCCCGTGCTTCCGATCATGACGGTAGCGCTTCTGTACCCGTTCCTGGTCGAGCTGCCTGCGTCTACGGGGCATCTCTGGCACGTACCGGATGAGCACTCCCCACCGGGTCTGCTGATCGCTTCCACTACCGTTCTCCGGATCTGATTCGCTCCCAGGCCAAATGACCTGCACGTATCCACGTGCTTGCGTTCACTGGAACCAAAGGAGCAGTTATGAAACAGCTCGCCGTTTTGGCGTGCGTGCTGGCGTTCTCCCTGCCAGCACGGGCCGCAGATCATGGCCCCGTCTTCGGCTACGCAACGCCGGTCAACTCGCAAGGAGAGTTCAGCTTCGATACCGGGCTGTTTGGCCGGTACGGATCTCTGGGCACCCAGTTCTCGACAGGAAGCCAAATCGCGTACGGCCTCACGCCCCACCTGACGTTCACTGCCTTTGCTCCCGCCACGTTCGGCAGCGGCTCTCTTCCCGAGACACGGATCTTCCCCGGAGGCGAATGGTCTGCAGGTGCTTCCTGGCGGTTCCTCCATTCCGTGACGCAGGTTGGCAAGCGGCTGGAGGCTACCGGGACCTTGGGCGTCGTCGTGCCGGGGCCACAGTCCGACTCGGGTGCCCTTGCAAGTGTTCACCGGGCACCGGGCATAGCAGGATCTGTGGCGACCGGCGTCGCCTCCCGTAGCCACTACCTGTGGCTGGGCGGGGGCTACACGTGGTTCCCCGAGACTGACCAGACCAAGAGACCGGACACGATCTCGTGGAGCACGGTCTATGGCTATCGCCCCGCTCGGCTCAGGCGAGGCTACGACCAGTGGGACTACCGCGGACTGCTTGAGTTCACCGGAGAGCACACCTCTGCGGTCAGACTCAGCGGCGCCGATCTACCGAACAGCACTACAACCTCTCTCTGGCTGGGACCGTCCATCCTCGCCATCTTCAAGAACATTGCCATCGAGGGCGGCGTGCAGGGTCCAGTCTTCCGGGACGTTTCGAGCGCGGTTTATGGACGCGAGGCCGTTCGCTTTGCCCTCAACTTCAGCTATCTCAAATTCTCGTCCAGGACGAGCACACATTGAAAGGATCAGCCATGAAAAGCTTTCTGGCCCTCGGCCTATTCGCTCTCTCCTCCGTCGCCGCGCATGCGGAGTACGACCAAGTGAACATGACCGTCTTCGGGATGGACTGCGCTCCTTGCGCCCATGCCATTCACGTTTCTATGAAAGGCATACAAGGCGTGAACAAAGTCGATGTGGACCTGAACACCGGCCTCGTTGCCATTCAGCTCGCGCCGGGAAATTCGGCCGGCATGCAGCAGTTCAACCAGGCCGTAGAGAAGAACGGATTTACACACAAGGACGCCAAGGTAGTCGCCAAAGGACGGATCACAGGCACGACCGCCGCCCCCGTTCTGGAAGTAACTGGCACCACGGACAAGTACGCTCTCGCAGGAAGCGGAGCAAACCTTGCGACTCTGATCGGGAAAACGGTCACCGTCTCTGGAACGCTGCCACAAGCACCGAAGGGCAAGCTTCCAGACACTCTCAAGTACGACTCCATCGCGGAGGCAAAATGACTGCAGCAACCTCTATCGAACCGGAGCGCAGGGCCAGACGAGCGGCCCTGCTCAACTACTTTTCGCTGTTCAGCTCTTTCAGCACCCTGATCTGCTGCGCATTGCCTTCCGTGCTGGTGCTGCTGGGCATGGGAACCGCCGTCGCTTCCCTGCTCTCGGCGGCTCCTTGGCTGGTCAGCCTTTCGCGGCACAAGATCTGGACGTTCAGCATAGCGGGCACGCTGATTGCCTGCAGCTTCGTCATGACGTATGTCATCGCCCCACGCCTGCGAGAAGGAGAGACCTGCGACGCCGACGATCCGACCACGTGCGGAGAGGTAAGCAAGCTGAGCCGGGTTCTGCTTTGGGGTTCAGCAATCATCTACAGCGGAGGATTCTTTGTGGCCTATCTGCTCGGACCGATCCTGAACCGTATGGATCGGTAGCACTAAACGTAATCAATCCGAGCACGGTCATTAGAGCGCGGGCGTCATCCGGTTTGAGGGCGGCTAGGTCCGCCGCCGTCAGGATTCCAAGCTTCGCGAGCTTGGCGACCGAGGCTCCGTCGATGCCCCAGACCTCTTCGACCGGCACGGTGGGCAGCAGCTCCGCCCGATTTCTGCCTTTATGCCTTGCCAGCCAGCTAATTGAAAGGAACCGCTTTCGGAGCGCCTGAGATTAGTTCCTACAAGCTCACTTGTGAGGACTAGTTCGGCCTAGCGAGCGCGTAAACTAGGCGCCATGGCGAGATGCACAGCACCCTCCAGAGGCCACCACACAGCATCAGGTCGAGCAAATTGCCCCGCCTGCGGCGGCAGTTCCGGGCGTTGGGGTGGCGGGTACAGCAGCTCCTCCTACCCGTCGTATTCCATTTCTGCCTCCTCGTCGGGAGGTGCAAGCCGTTCTTCCGGAAGCAGTGGCGGCGGTGCAGGCAGTAGTGCTCGACCAAGGTGGTCACCGGCAGGATCGTCTGTCTCTTACACACCTTCCGAGGTCATTGCGCTCACACCATTTCGCGAGGCGCTGGAAAAGATTGGCCCAAAGCCTGACAAGCGCGACGTCTTCTTATGCCACGCCTGGGATGACCGTGCTTCATCGGCGAAAGAGCTTCACGACCTGCTTGAATCTCGCGGGGTCAAGGTTTGGTTCAGCGAGAAAGATGTGCTGCTCGGCTCGCCGCTCATGCGTGAGATCGACAAGGGCCTCGCGCAGTCTCGCGTGGGCATTGTGTTGGTTACCCCGGCCTTTTTGACGCGCATAAAGAACTCTGGAATCGCAGAAAAGGAACTATCCGTGCTTCTGTCTAGGGACCAACTCATTCCAATCATGCACGGCACCACCTTCGAACAATTGTTTGACGTTAGCCCCATGCTCGCGTCCCGTAGCGGCCTGAGTACGAAGGAAGTTGACATGGCGAACGTCGCCCTGAAACTCAAGGAGCTGTTGCCACTGTTTCCCGACACACCTGTCAACTAGCGATGTCCGACAACCAGAAGTTTTTAGCAGTGATCGTTCTTGTCTTAGGGCTTATTGCCGCCGCCCCGAAACAGCAGAACTGGTGGAAAGACAGTGCGCCCATGCACCAGGGCACATCAGCGTGGCATCCGTACCGGCAGTACAGCCCTGACATCGAACAGGGGCTCTCCATCCTTGCAACTGTCGAACCCGCAGAGGTCAGCTACATCCGGTCTCGTGGATATCCTATTCACTTCACTCCTGGGTTTCCAGGCACGATGGCCGACACAACGCCATCAGGTGTGATCGAGATTCCATACCGCTTTCAGGGCCAGCCCGCGCAGCTCGCCGTCGTTCTCTCGCATGAAATCGTGCACGAGCAACGACACGACCCCTTTACAAGTCCGGCGATCTATCCGCTTTGGAGGCGCGCACTCTGGCACCAGGAGGAAGAAGTCGTCCATAACAAAGATCTCTGGGTGGCCCTACGACTTCGCGACCGGTATCCCTCAGTGTGGAACGTTCTTGGAAGGCAATGGTTCTTAGAACCACTCATCTACTGGTTCGTTGGCCCGTTCCTGCTCCTCGACCTGAGCTGCCTTGTCCTGCTCGCGTATAGCGCGGCGAGGGGTATGTTCAGCCGTGTGGCACCTCGCCAGCAAGGTAAAAAGCTAGCCTTCTGAAAAGGCAGAAGCCTTTTAGTCGATTATTCCTGCACAGAATCGGGACCGAACTGGGCCAGCTACAACGGCAGCTCGCCGTCCTCGGCGGCCTTCGCCGCCGCTCGCATCATCTCCGGCCCGTTGTTCCGAATGTTGCCCACCTTCGGATTAGCCTCGTGCACCTCCATCTCTTCAGACTCGTAGGGCCGCAGCAGATCGAGCGGCGGCCGCTCGGTTTCCTCCCGATCCAGCCAGCGGTCATAGTCTCGCGAGTGCAGGATGACAGGCATCCGGGGGTGGATCGACGCCATCAGCTCGTTCGCCTCCGTGGTCACGATGGCGAAGGATTGCAGCCAGTGACCTTGCGCGTCCTTCCAGGCGTCCCAGAGGCCCGCGAAGCCCATCAGGTTTCCATTCGCCAACTCGAAGGAGTAGGGCTGCTTTGGTGGCTTCCCGGCTTTCGGCCACTCGTAGAAGCTGTTCACTGGAACGATGCAGCGACGTTTCTTGAACGGCTCTCGCCACGTTGGAGCCTTGGTGATCGTCTCCGCTCTCGCGTTGATCGTGGAGAGACCTTTCACATCCTTCAGATCCTTCGTGAAGAATGGCACCAGACCCCACCGCGCCAGGACCAGCTCACGGTCGCCTGATTCCCTGCTCTGCCGAATGATGGACTGGTGCGTCGTCGGCGCTACGTTGTAATCCGCATCGGGCAAGGGGAAGTCAGCCGGATTCGGGTTGGCCCTGAAGTGTTCCGCGATCTTCTGCTTGTCGCTCCGGCGAACATACCGACCGCACATAAGTCCTCCCTGCAAGAAGCCTACATCGGGGAAAGGCTATGCCCTTCCCCAGCTCCGAGCCAACGCCGGCGAGAAGATCCGGCCTTGTCTCGCAGCTCCCCATCCCAGCGGGGACACCCCGCAACGCCCCAAGAACAAGCAACAGCAACAGCCTCCTAATGGGCTCTGCCCCTGGCGCCCGCAAGAGCCACCTTTATCTTCCGCGCTTCGCTTGTGCAGACCGGGCTACGCCCGCCCTTCGGGAAAGGAATCCGGCTCTTGCACTTGCCACCCCCGCTGGCGTGGGCCAGGGCCAAGGCGTGTCTCAAAAGAGACACAGCCAAACCATGCCAAAGCGAGGCTGCCATGCTCCCCTTCCTTCAAATCCTCACCCGCGTTCATCCCACGCTCCTCACCCACGTCGGCACACACATCCAGATTCCAAACCCCGAGCACATGCCCCTCACGGTCGAGAACATCGGACGCGGTCCGCGAGACCTTCCAGCCGTGTCCCTGTGCCATTACGGAGAGCAGAACGGCGATGCAATGCGCGACCCGGAGATGTGCTTCGAGATGGAGATTGAGGACGGGAAGCTGAAGAGCATTGCTCCCTACTACTACCGCAACGACTATGTAGGGCGCGAGGAGTTCGCGCACGACCAGGACAACGGGGCTGTCAACGCCCGCACGGTCCAGAAGCAGAAGGAATTCGCAGACCTCTGGGGCCACAACCTGAAGGAGCAAGGCTTCCTGCGCGGGTATCCCGAAACGACAATCTAGCCACATGGGGGGCCGCATCGTGGCTCCTCCACTTCAAGACAAATGCCGCCATCGTCCTTCGGACCCTTGACGGTCGGCTGTGCCGCCCAAGAACAAGCAACCGCAACCGCGCTGGGAGGGAAGAAATGTATGAGAGAGAAGCCAGGAGAACGCATTGTCTCCATGTGGGTCTAGTGGAAGCCTCCCAAGAACGTCGGCAACAAAAAAGCCAACCCTTTCTGATTATGTCTCGCGTTGCGAGCCATGCTTCGCGTGGCGAGTCGGGCCACTGCGGATGTCCAGAAAGAGGCTCCACAACACGTGTAGTAAGTAGGACCGACTTTCCCAGAGTCAGCGATCTTCATTTGCAGATGTTTACCTTTTTAGCTTGCTAATAAGCTATAACGTAGTATACTTGGAAACAGAGAGGGGATGAGAAACAACCCCGATCAGCCCAACCACTGACAGTGCGGGAACACTGTCCACAACCCGAAACACAGGAGAAACCACAATGATCAACAACCTCAATCGTTCCGTCTTTATGGGCCACCTTGGATCCGATGCAAAGCAGGATGAGGACAACAAGCCCGTTACGTTCGCCATCGCCGTATCTTCCCACTGGAACGACAACGCGGGAGATCGTCAGACCCGT
>CAHJWN010000151.1 GCA_903642265.1 Acidobacteriaceae bacterium
CTGGCGCTTCCCCGCCTTCCGGGAAACGCTTTTTCGCTGGTACATTTATCCCGTCCCTCCCAGGAGCTTTCGATATGTCTCAGCCTGCAGTAAACAGCCGCCGCCGCTTTCTTAAAGGCTCTGCCCTCGCCGCCACCGGGCTTGCCCTTGCGGGCTCCCGCCTTGCTAGCGCTGCCACAGAAGTTGATGCCCACATTGAGATCATTCCTAACGAAACCATTGGCACCATTGCTCCTGAGCTTTACTCGCATTTTATCGAGCACCTCGGCGGCGTTATCTACGATGGCGTGTGGGTTGGCGAGAACTCGAAGATTCCGAACCAGCACGGCATTCGCAAGGCGTTCATCGACGCCATGCGCGCGGTCGAAGCGCCTGTGCTGCGCTGGCCTGGCGGCTGCTTCGCGGACTCCTACGACTGGCGGGATGGCATCGGACCACGCAACAAACGCCCTAAACGCGCCGCCTTCTGGTCGCAGCAGGACACGAACGCGTTCGGCACCCACGAGTTCATGGAGACGTGCTCCGCTATTGGCTGCAAGCCCTACCTTGCTGCCGACGTGCGCAGCCTGCCCGCCCGCGACTTTTACCAGTGGGTCGAGTATTGCAACGCACCGGCCGGTGAGGGCAACGCCCTGGCGGATCAGCGCGCGGCCAATGGAGATAAAGAGCCTTTCAATGTCCAGTACTGGGGCGTGGGCAACGAAAGCTGGGGCTGCGGCGGTGAACAAACCCCTGAAGAGTACGCGGGTGAGTTTCGCCGCTACTCAACCTGGATTCCGAAGTTTACCGACCATCCTCGCGATGAACTCCGCCTCGTCATCTGCGGACCCAACGGCGACGATACCGCCTGGACGCGCGGCCTGATGAAGTCGCTCAAGGGGCAGCATCCTTATGGCCTATCGACGCACTACTACACGTCGGGCGACGCCAAGAAGTTCGCTGCCGGGGATGCCTTGGCGTTCACCTCCGACGAGCACTACGACCTGCTCACGCGCGGCAGCTTTATGGAAAACGTCATTACGGACCACTGGAGCGTCCTCTCAGAGACTGACCCGAACCACCGCACCCGCCTGATTCTGGACGAGTGGGGTGCATGGTACGGCAAGGGCACCGAACTCGGACCGCACTACAATCTTTCGCAGCAATCGACGATGCGCGATGCGTTGCTGAGTGGGATTACCCTGGACATCTTTCATCGCAATGCGGAGAAGGTTGCCATGGCCAACGTTGCGCAATCGATCAATTGCATCCACTCGCTGATGCTCGCGCAGGAAGACAAGTTCTGCGTCACGCCTACCTTCCACGTCTTCAAGATGTACATGCCGCATCGCGGAGCGCAATCGGTCCGCGCCATCTTCTCGACGCCCTCGATCAAGAACCCGCTGGCAATTGATGCAAGCCCGGTGGGTGGCAACAGCACCGTCGGTTCGATCAAGGTCAGTCAGACGCTTGCGGGTCTGAGTGGGTCGGCCTCGATCTCGACAGGAGGCAGCGGCAAGCGCCTGACGTTGAGCGTAGTCAACCCGCATCTCGACCAGGCACTGACCACAGAGATCGCCGTTGCCGGCCTTGCAATTGCCTCCGCCAGCGGCCAGGTGCTGGCAAGTTCCGACATTCACAACCACAACGACTTTGCCCATCCTGACGCCGTGAAGCCTGCACCCGCCACGATCGGCCAGGTCCAGGCAGGCAAGCTGATGCACACCTTCCCTGCGGCCTCGGTCACTACCCTTATGATTACGCTGGCGTAGCGCCGCCGCCGCACTTGCAGGGGAATTCGAACGGAGGGTTGCTGCTCCGATCAGCCTCTTGATTGCCTCAAGAAGTGAAGTGATCGACGAGCACCCGCAGGCGCTCCTTCTGACGTCCGGGCGGAAACCGGCTGGTCCGTGACAGCTCGGCCATACCGTGCAGACTTGCCCAGAACATCTCCGCGAGCACCTCTGCTTTCGAATTCTGTCCCGGGAACAGGTCCAAAAGCTGGGAGAACGCGAAGCGCAGCTCTGCTGGTGTGGCCGCATCATCAAACGCCACATTCAGGCTCAGGGAGAACATGACTTCATACAGCGCAGGTGAGTTCGCGGCGAACTCCAGGTATGCGACCGCAACGGCTTCGACTGTACTCCCCCGCCGCACACGCGTCCGCGCTTTCTCCAAGACCAAGCCCAGCTCCTGAAAGCCCTCGACAGCAACAGCGGCAAGGATTCCTTCGCGACTCCCAAAGTGGCTGTACAAGACGGGTTGGCTATAGGAGATCTCATCAGAGAGTCGCCGCACGGTCACATTCGGCCAGCCTTCAAGCTCCGCGATCCGTCGCGCGGCCTGCAGGATCTGTGCCCGCCGCGCCTGCTTGTCGCGCAGCTTTCGTTCTGCAATTCGGTCAACTGGACGTAACGGTGTCATTGATAGAAATTATAGCGCTGCTAAAGATTCTCAACAATTTTGTGAAACTATTGCCTGCTTCCTGGCTCATATATAGCATTGCTAGATTTATTAGCACAAGGAGATAAGCATGCATACTACATTTCCACTAATCGTTACGGCCCTGATTGCTGTGGGCGTCCTTTTCAACGGCTCTTTCTACCTCATATCGCCCCAGCGGGCGTTGGGATCGTTCGGCCTCAATCCTCCGGCACTCGACGCGAATACGCTTGCGTGGCTCCGACTGAAGGGCGTCCGGGATGTTGCGTCAGGCCTGGTTGTGCTGACGCTCATGCTGGCGGCCGACAAGCACTTGTCAGGCATCGCTCTACTGGTCTACGCCGTCATCCCCCTTGGCGACATGGCCGTCGTTCTCGGCTCGGGCGGATCGAAGACCAGCGCGTACTTGATCCATGGCCTGACCTGCGCCGTTATGCTTATCGCCGGCCTCCTGCTTGTCAGCGCCAGATGAGAGAAAAGCCCTATGCTTCGACGACGACCAAGCCCGGCCTGCTAGCATGATCCCTTCACCCAGAGGCCTGACATCCCACCCATGCGCGACACCCTGACCCGCCGTCAATTCATCAACAGCGCCGCTGCATCACTTGCTGCCCTGAACTCACCAGCGCTGTTCGCGCAGGCTCCGTCGCCACTGCGCGGCCGGTTTCTCACCCATATTTCTATCGTGCGTGTGAACCAGATCGAGGTCACGCCCACCCGCAATCTCGGGCTTGACGAAGTGCCGGACAACACTCCCGAAAAGATACTGGCACGGCGCGAAGCATTCGCCCGCGGTTGTGCTGGCGGCAAGGGGGGTGGGCGCATGACATGGGCCATCTCGTGGCTCGCCCTTAACGATCAGCGCCAGCAATATAAGGACGCCCGCCGCCTGCTCGCATCTTTTCACGACCGCTACAACGACGAGATTACTTACATCCCCGGCGGCTACTTCGCGCCCATGTTCGACACGCGCGAGAACAATCGCCAGAACATCCACAAGGCCCTGAACATGGTCTCCGAGATGGTGGGAAACAAGTATCGCCCCGAGTGTCTCGTTGCCGGCTTCATGGACTCAGAGAATCAGCGCCACCTCGCCAACGATGAAGGCATCCACGTCTGCCAGGGCCAGATCTGGTCGCAGCATGGCATCGATAATGGCGATGGCGATGGCGGCATCTGCTACCCCTACTACCCCAGCCGCGAGCACTACCTGAAGCCAGCACAGGACCTGCCTGGCGCGACGAACTCAGACTTCGTCGACTCCGTCTGCCTGGATGGTTGGACGTGCGACTTCCTGACTGCTCGCCGCGAAGGCTTCGAAGGCGGGTTCAACAGCCGGCTTGGGGTCGGCCCCATTGAATCGGTCGGCAATCTCGGCCTCACCGCTGGCCGCAAGGAGATGATGGACACCACGGCAGTGCACTTCGACAATGGCCACGCCGCCAACGGCTTCGGCTGGGTCACCGCCATCTGGGAGACGTCGCTTGGCCACGACGAAGACCTCACCTACTGGCTCCAGACTATCCATGACCGCTGGCCCGATACCCAGGTGATGACCGAAGGCGCTTTTGGGTTGGAGTGGCGCAAACAGAATGCCTCGAACGCCGGCCTCAACTACCGCTTCGACGCCAAGGGCACGGGTGCGCCGGGGTCCGAAAAGAACCTTGAGCTCGAATGGTTCATGAACAAGGAGTTCCGCCTGGCGCTACTGCACGACTGGACACTCAGCAGCGCACCCGGCACCTCAGCAACCGCGAACTCGCAACCCCTCGCCATCGACTTCACCCGCTACGACCTCCACACCTCCGAGCCATCAATCCCCCAGCGTGAGTGGAGCCTCAAGAACGTCCTCAACCAAAAAGGCCAGCGCCCCGGAGACACCCCCCGCCGCCTCTCCCAACTATCCCCCGCCGACCAGCACCTCATCTACACCCACTACCCCGAACTAAAATCCCGCGCCTAGCCCCACCATCTTGCGCAATCACCTGAAACTCGTAGACCTCACCGCCCAGTCTCATCACCACTCGTTCTCTCAATGAGCGAGCCAGCAATTTGCGCTCATCGAAGACACAACGGACCAGAACGGCGTTGATGGTCGCACCGCAGCAATTACCCACGACAACCGGAGTTGTCGTGGGCAATTACGAACCGGCCATAAGGTCGAGTCCAGTACAAGAGCTTTCCGAGGCATGCGTCACAGCATGAATGCGATAGCCGTTTGGAACCTCTTGAAGCTGAACAAAGTACGCAGGTCCTGGTCGGCTACCCTTTGCAGAACTATCGAATAGTTGGCTGGTGATTTCCGCTTGGAAATGGGTTTTGGAGTCCTTGCAAGCGCGCACTGCACCAAAGCTAGGATAGGGAACGCTTGCATTCGTCCCCTTCCCTTCGTAGGTGAAGTTTTGAAACATCTGCCAAGTAAGCGATCCTGGACCCTCATCCGCAAATTCAGCAGCTTCTTTTCGGGGCAGCTCAAGCCATTCCACGATGCTATCCCGCCCATTCATCGCAAGCGGTTCAACACGACGGACGCCGGTAGGTGTTACGGAATAGCGAATCACGCCCTTTCGCGAAACACTGTCTCCACCACCGCTCACGCTCGTACGCACCTCGAAGCCATCCGCAGTTGGCCGCAATGTGAGCGGAGGGTCTAAATCAGCACGTCGGTAGCCGTGCTCTCCATGCCAGAACTGCACATCCGGCGCAGAGCTCCCGAGTTTGAGCACGTCCATGTCGAAGGAGCTCATTGTTGAGGTGCACCATGGGGTGCCGTGCAGCACCAGGAGCAACGGGTGGTTGTCGCTCTGGGGCTTCAGAAGAAGTGTTTCGTAGGTGTCGCCAAACGCACCGCTGATCTGGTTATACGGTTTGCTTTCCCATAGCAAAACACGCTTCCAAGTCCCAGACGTGTTGCTGTATGCCAAGAGAACATTGTCGTTCCCGCACGCGATATTGAAGGACTCCTGGATCAGTAATAAGGAGGATTTGGGCTGACTGACTGTAAGGGTCAGTTCGCCCCCGTATAGTCCGGCAATGGGCTGCTGAGAGCTGTCGTTTCCCATTTTCCGCCATTGCTCATCGGAGATTTTTCCTACGGTTGAGGCAGGCATCACCGCCGCTAGGCGCTGCTTTGCTACATCTGCCGTTACGTCAGCTGGAAACTGAGCAACGACGGCATCAGTTTGAAAGGCAAGCGCCTTTTTTAAATCGCTGATGGCACTCTGAACCGCATTCGGAACTTCCGTGTTCATACTGTCCAGAACCGTGAGTTGCAGCAGGTGACGCTGCGCTTCTGCTGCTGTCGCTGCAGGCCGCTGCTGAGCTGAGGCCAATCGAGCTAAAAATGCGAGCAGCATCATCGCAGCGAAAGGACCCGTGACTTTCCGAGAAGCCATAAATGGCATCATTGCGCTTATAGGGAGACTTGGCAACCGCATCGTTGCTTGTACTCACTGAATTCACCGTTTCAGACGAGTACATGCGGCACCGACTTGGGGTTACCCTCCCCTAGGGATTCTTCTGCTCGTGCAACACAT
>CAHJWN010000152.1 GCA_903642265.1 Acidobacteriaceae bacterium
ATTTCAGCGAGATCCATGGCGACCGGGCTTTTGGCGATGACCATGCCATGGCGTGTGGCATGGCGTTTTTTCATGGCGAGCCGGTGATGGTGATCGGGAACCTGAAGGGGCGGACGTTGAAGGAGCGCGTCGACCGCAAGTTTGGCAGTCCCGAGCCTGAAGGGTATCGAAAGGCATTGCGAGCGATGAAGATTGCCGAGAAGTTCGGCCGGCCGGTCTTTACATTCTTGGACCTGGCGGGGGCGTTTCCCGGGCTTGGCGCGGAGGAGCGCGGGCAAGGTGAGGCGATCGCGCGGAACCTGCTGGAGATGTCTCGGCTGAAGGTGCCGACGATTGCAACAATTACGGGTGAAGGTGGATCGGGTGGAGCGCTGGCGCTAGCCGTAGCGGACCGGGTGCTAATGCTTGAGAACTCGATCTATTCGGTGATCTCGCCGGAGGGTTGCGCGGCGATCATGTGGAAGGACCCGAGCAAGAAGCAGCAGGCGGCGGCGGCTTTGCGGTATACAGCGACAGACGTGTTGCGGCTCGGGTGTGTCGATGATGTGCTGGCCGAACCGAAGGGTGGCACGCAGATGGATGCGGCTGCAGCGTTTGCGCTTGTCGATGAGCGGCTGCGGTTTCACTTTGGGCAGTTGAGCGAGATGCCTGGGGCGGAGCGATTGGAGCGGCGATATCAGAAATTCAGGAATATTGCTCAGTTCTATACGAGTGAGTGAGTGGGTGGGCTTGTTGACGGTTTGGTCGGCGTAGGTCTTTCGAGTTTGCTGGAACGACAACTCCACGAACTACTTGAATTGACCAGGGATATTATTTGCGTGTTTGGACGAGTGCGATCGAGCTGCGCTCGATGCCCACCTTAGGCGCGGTGAGGCTGCGCCGAAGACGGGGCACCCGGTTGTGGCGATGACTGGCTTAATCCTGCTCGGCGACGGCTGTGAGGCGGGACCAGAGTGTCTTGATGCCGGCATCAGTTTTGGCGGAGATGGGAAGGATTTCTTCTACTTCGTGCGCCTTTTTCAGCGCGGCGATGGACTTGCTGAGGACGTTCCCGGACATCTTGTCCGACTTAGTGCCGACGACGAGGTAGGGGCGCTGGCTTTGCTTCAGGTAGGTGATGAGTTGGGTGTCATTCGACTGCGGGGGAATGTTGGTGTCAACGAGACAGATGCACAGGGCTAAGGTGTCCCGATCGGCGAGATAGGGCTCGATGAACTTGGGCCATTCGGAGGAGATGGATCTCGAGATTTTGGCATAGCCGTAGCCGGGCAGGTCGGCAAAGATGAGCGTGGGGCGGACCTTTTTCTTGTCGCCGGCGCCTTCGTGAAGCGCAAAGAAATTGATGGCACGGGTGCGACCGGGAGTGGAGGAGACGTGGGCTTCCTTTGAACCGAGGAGCGAGTTGATGAGCGAGGACTTGCCTACGTTCGAGCGGCCAAGGAAGGCAATCTCAGGTGCGTCAAAGGTCTTCGTCTGGGTGGGGAAGTGAGCAACGTCTGTGGCGGAAAGTAGAAAGACTGGCGTGAGCCGCATAGGTCATTCTAGCGTTGTTGCCAGGTGAGGACCTGAGTGCGTGCTCGTTGAAGGACAGATGTTAGCTTTCCCGTTCGCGAAAAAGGCGAGACAATCTCACCATGCAGGTCAACTTTGCGGAACGTGCCCACAACCATAACTGGAAGCTCGATCCGATTGTGCGTTCGCTGCTTGACACAGATTTTTACAAGCTGCTGATGCTGCAGTTTATCTGGAAGAATTTTCCGAAGACGCATGTCTCGTCAGAGGTGTCGAATCGAACGCTGAAGGTGAAGCTCGCAGACCATATTCCGGTTGAGAGTCTTCGACAGCAGATGGAGCATGTGCGGGAATTGAAGTTCCGCAAGTCGGAGTTGATATGGCTGGCGGGCAATACGTTTTATGGAACCAGGAGCATCTTCGAGCCGATATTCCTCGAATGGCTGGAGCATGGGTTCAGGCTCTCAGACTATGAGATCGAAGAGCAGGATGGGCAGCTAATTTTGCGGTTCTCCGGGCTGTGGACCGAAGTAACGATGTGGGAGGTCCATGCACTTGCACTGGTGAGCGAGATGCGCACACGTGCGGCGCTAAGCGTTCTTTCGGAGCTTGAGCTGGACGTGCTGTATGCGCGGGCAAAGACGAAGTTGTGGGACAAGATCGAGCGGCTGCGGACCGTGCCGGAGGTGCGGCTGTCCGAATTCGGCACGCGGCGGAGACATTCTTTCTTATGGCAGGAGTATGTCGTAGGGGCGCTCCACGCGTCGCTTGGTCAGAGCTTCACTGGATCATCGAATACATACCTTGCCTACAAACACGATCTTGAGGCGATAGGTACAAACGCGCATGAGCTGCCCATGGCGATGGCTGCGCTCGCAGAGAACGATGAAGAACTACATGCTGCGCAGTATCGCGTGCTTGAGCTTTGGCAAAAGAGCTACGGTGGGGAGTTGCTGGTGATGCTGCCCGACACCTTTGGTACGCGGCAGTTTCTTGCTGGAGCGCCGGGATGGGTAGCGGACTGGACAGGGCAGCGGTGTGATAGTGCCGACCCAATCCTTGCAGGCGACGAATACATAGTGTGGCTTACGGCGCGGGGAAAGGATGCGCGGAAGAAGAGGTTCATCGCGTCTGATGGGCTTGATGTCGAAGACATTCTGAAGCTTCATGGGTACTTTCATGAACGGATTCGATTTAGTGCGGGCTGGGGAACTTTGCTGACGAATGATTTTCGCGGCTGCCATCCAAGAGGCGACGATGCCTTGGAGCCAATCAGCCTGGTATGCAAGTTGAAATCGGTGGAGGGAAGACCGGCTGTGAAGCTTTCCGATAATCTGCGTAAGGCAACCGGGCCGCTGGAGGAGATTGCGCGGTATCGCAGGGTCTTTGGCAGCGAGGCAGAGGATGGGCCGCCCATTGTCGTCTGACGCAGAACGTATTGCAGCCAACAACGGGGCGCTGCCGAGGGAATTGGCTGGCAGCGATCTCCGTGTGTTCACGCCGGCGCGGATCTCACTGGCACGCACGGGCAACAGCATCACGACGCGCGATACGCTTTCCTTCGCCTTGGACCACGCACAGGCGCGAGACGCTGTTCATGCAACTCTAAGCCTTCCGACCCTGATGGGAGAGATACAAGGAAGGGGGCTTGCTGCGGTTGCAGTGGAGAGCGCGGCGCTGAACCGAACAAGCTATCTGAAACGTCCGGACCTGGGGCGCCGATTGAATGAACGCTCGCTGGCGGCGCTCGCCTCACACAGCGCGAGCCTGGGTTTGCCGAGGTTGACGATTATTCTTGCGGACGGTTTGTCGGCGCTTGCCGTGGATCGTAATGCGCTCGCAGTGGTCGACGCGCTGCTGCCGCTTGTGCGCGAGCAATGGGAAGTGACAGAGATCGTTATAGCAGAGCAGGCACGGGTCGCGTTGGGTGATGCGATCGGAGTCGCGCTGGGGGCGCAGATAACGCTGATGTTGATTGGAGAACGTCCGGGGCTTTCGGCGGCAGATTCTCTTGGCGCCTATCTTACTTGGGAGCCTAAAACCGGACGGACAAATGCGGAACGAAACTGCATTTCCAATATTCGTAGCGAGGGGCTGTTGCCAGAGGCAGCGGCAGGACGGATTGCCTTCTTTATGCGTGAGGCATTGAAGCTGCAGAAGACAGGAACCGCGCTCAAAGATCCCGATGCACAAGCACAGCTGGAGTGACCCGGGATGGCTTAAATCAATCGCGTAGAATGAGTGCAATGTCGGCGCGCATCAAATCGATCATCTCGCTCCTGCTACTGTTGCTGGTCTTCGGTGCAACTTCGCAGGCGAAGGTTTGTGAGCTGTCCTGTGATCTACAGGCGCTGAACACGCAATGCCATGCTGGTGGTCACTCCCATCAAAGCGGCCGGATGGCTGAGGGGCATTGCGGGCATGGTACGGCTTTTGAAGGCGCGCATGATAGTCCCTGCATCATGGGTGCTTCCAATGCGGATTGCCATCATGCCTTTGCAGCGGCGATAGCTCCTTCAACACTTACCTACCGTGCCGACGTTCAATGGATAGTGAATGAAAATGTCGCGGATACTATGTCTTGGCCAAGCAGATATGGCGAAGTCCACTGGTTTATTCCAGCGTATTTTCCTGTTTTGATTTCTACTTTTCTAAACCTTCGAGTTTAATTCCCAAATATTGATCTTTGCGGGCAGGATTTGCAGGCTGCAGCAAGGTTGCGCCTGCTTGCTGCTGTTGGTCAACTACCAAGTATTCGGGGAATATCCATGAAGTTTGCAATTATTGTTTGGTTCATTCTGCTGCCCGGTGTGGCGACGTCACAGGGGATTGTGCCGGGTAACAAGCAACAGGGTGCGCCTGCACCTTGTGTTGAGACGATGCCTGGGATGCAGATGTGCCCCCAGACCACTCCTGCAAAGACCGCGGGACAGATGCCGGGGAGGCAGATGAACGGGGGCATGAAGGAGATGATGGATCAGATGGAGCCGCATACGTTCCTTCAGCAGATCCAGCACCATGCTTCTTCGGGCACATCCGCCGAGCCTAACTCCACGTCGACACCCATGCTCATGACGATGAAAGGGTCGTGGATGTTGATGTTCCATGCCAATGCATTCATCACGGATACGCAGCAGAGTGCAGCGCAGCCGGGGCGGAGTGGAGATAAGTTCTACTCGACAAACTGGCTGATGCCGATGGCGGAACGGCGGATGGGACCAGGGCAATTGACTGTGCGTACGATGTTCAGCCTGGAGCCTGCAACAATCTCTGAGCGGCAGTACCCGCTGTTGTTTCAGCAAGGAGAGACAGCCTTCGGTAAGCCCATTGCGGATGGCCAGCATCCACATGATTTTTTTATGGAGCTTGCTGCTCTTTATGACTTGAAGCTGAGCGAAATGACATTGCTGTCGTTTTATCTAGCGCCGATCGGTGATCCGAGCATAGGACCTACAGCTTATCCGCATCGGGCTTCGGCGTCGGAAGATCCGGTTGGCAGTCTTGGGCATCACCAGGAGGACTCAACCCATATTGCGAGCGACGTAGTAACTATGGGCCTGACACATGGCATTGTGCGTATAGAAGCCAGTGGATTCCATGGCCGTGAGCCAGACGAGTTTCGGTGGAATATCGATCAGGGCAAGGTCGATTCCTGGTCGACTCGGCTGACCATACAGCCACGACAGAACTGGAGTGGGCAATATTCGTACGCGCGGATTGTCAGTCCAGAGCAGCTATTTCCAAGGGAAGACCAGGAACGAATGACGAGTTCGATGATGTATAACCGCCCGTCGGGGCATGGGAACTGGACGAATACGGTGCTGTGGGGACGGACGAGATCACTGGCGGACAACTCGAAGGAAAATAGCTATCTTCTCGAGTCGCTGGTGCGCTTCAAGACGAGCAACTATGCGTGGACGCGTATTGAAAATGCTGGCCGATCGAATGAGTTGGTAAATGGTGCAAATCCGCTTCCTGCCGGATTCGAGGAGAAGCCAATCGGGCATGTTGCGGCTTACACGTTCGGGTATGACCGCGATGTTGATTTAGTGCCGGGGGTGCGGACTGCGATTGGGGCGCAGATAAGTACGTATGGCGTTCCGGATGCGCTGACGTTGATCTACGGACCGCATCCCTACGGGGTGTCCGTCTTCATAAGGCTGAGGCCGTTCTCCGGAAAGGAACGCTAATGGCCCGGATGGATAATTGGTGGAGCTGAGCGGGATCGAACCGCTGACCTCCTCGTTGCGAACGAGGCGCTCTCCCAACTGAGCTACAGCCCC
>CAHJWN010000153.1 GCA_903642265.1 Acidobacteriaceae bacterium
AGCGGCCTAAAGGTGCAGATGCATCAGCTGATGGGGATCGGACAGCCAGGTCGATTGCATGCACTGGAGCATCGGGTGGATTGCCATGAGCGCGACATGCAACGCGTGAAGGGGGTCTCGGGTGCGTTCGGCGGCATGTTGGGGCTGCTGCAGTTGATTGTATTTGTGCTGCGGAACAAGCACTAGAACGACAGGGCGAGGAGGTAGCTTGACGCCGAGATTGGATGTTTCACAGATTTCCCGCAGCCCGAAGTCGACGGTGATCGGCTTGTGTGTTCTCGCGCTGGCAGCAGAGCGCGGTGTTCATTTCGACGCGACGGGCCACCTAGCGATGAGCGCCAGAGACTGGTTCGAGGTGGGCTGCGGCGTACTCACCGCTGTGGTGAGTGGTTTCAGTCAAGATGCAGGGCCGTCGCAAGCGGATGGGCAACCGTCAACGAGCGCATCACCCTTGGCAAGCGATGGCGAGAAGGCGAGATCGGCCTAGAGGCTGTGGCCTTCACAACTGTGTGGCGAATAAGGAGATTTATGGAAACGTCATCGAACAAAGGGGCTGCAGCTGAGACTTCCTTCTTCAGCAAGGTTAAAGCAGAGCTAAAGAGGCTGTTTCTTCATGGGCCGGGGTGGGAGGCGAGTGCAGCAGCGACCTTGACTTATGTCGCTCCCCTGGTCGAAACAATCGTTGCGCTTGCCGATCCCGAAGCGGCACCGCTTGTGACTTCACTGATTCAGAAAGTTCAGAGTGCGATGGCGGCAGCTGCTGTGGTTGTCAAGAACGCAGGTCCGGCACCGACCCTGGTGACCTACCTGCATGCAATCAACAATGATCTGGCGCAGGTAGAGGCAGTGGCGCAGATCAAAGACGCTGGGATTGCCCAGAAGCTGGCGACAACCGTGGCTACGATCACAACCGAAGTGAACGCGATACTGCTAGCTGTTCCGATTACAGCCGTCTAGAGAAGACGGCAACTGCTGATAGCGGTTGCCGTTCCGTGTGGACTTCGATCCGAACTAGAGCTGTTCTCCTGTAGGCGCAGTCGCTTGCCGAGGTGCGGATTCCTCCGCTGCGCTGTGGAATGACAACAAAACGAGTGCAGTTTTTGATTGTCATTCCCGAAGGGAATCTGCGTTTCTGACGCCGCTCTACATCTTCAGGAGAATGCTCTAACCGATGTCTTCTGACCAGTTCTCGAGGTAGCTCTTGAAGTCCGTCATGAACTTGCCAGCGTCAGAACCATCGATGATGCGGTGGTCAAAGCCGAGTGTGAAGCGCTGAATGAAGCGAATGGCTATGCTTTCATTGCCTTCTTTGTCTGTGAGCACCGCGGGCTCTTTGTTCAGGCCGCCGATGCCAAGGATGGCCGATTGCGGCTGAGCAATGATGGGCGTGCCGAACTGCTCGCCGAAGATGCCGGAATTTGTGAGCGTGAAGGTGCCACCCGCGACATCGTCGGGAGCGAGCTTCTTGGAACGGGCACGCTCGGCGAGATCGACGATGCCACGGGCTATGCCCAGGAAGCTTCTCTCTTCGGACTGCTTCAGAATGGGTACGATGAGGCCCCATTCGAGGGCGACGGCGATGCCGATGTTGATGTTCTTGTTGTAGCGAACAGCCTCGCCTTCTGTGGCTGCATTCACGATCGGGTGTTTGCGCAGGGCCTGCACGGCAGCGCGCGTGATAAACGGCATGTAGGTCAGCTTGACGCCGTTGCGCTGCTCGTATTTGGTCTTCTCTTTTTCGCGCAGACGAGCGATCCGCGTCATGTCCACTTTAAAGACGGTGTGAACATGAGCGCTGGTCGCCTTGGACTCCACCATGCGCTTGGCGATGATGGCGCGCATCTTCGACATCGGCACGAGTTCGCCGGGTTGTGGCGTGGGAATTGCCGCAGCCTTCGCGGGCACCGTTGTCGCAGGAGCAGATTGCGCCTGGGCATAGGTGGGCGCCGTTGCTGCATCCGCAGGGGGCTGGGATGTGGCGGTCGTCTGGCCTTGGAATTGCGTTGATGTTTGAGGGGTCTGGGCGGTTATTTTGGGCCCGGCTTCGAGATGACCGAGGATGTCCCCCTTGGTAATCCGCCCGGAGGCACCTGTGCCGGCGACGCCGGAGAGATCGACGCTGTTTTCAGCGGCAATCTTGCGGACCAGGGGTGAAGAGCGTGGAGCTTCCCCCTGAGAGGCCGCAGCGTTTGCGGGCACTGCCGGGGTGACCGCCGAGGGCTGCGAAGGTGCCGGGTCGGAGATCTTGGGACTGGCGGTTGCTTTGCTCGCGTTACCCCCGATGACTGCCACCACCGTGTTTACCGTGACGGTTGCTCCTTCTGTCACTTTGATCTCGGTTAGCGTGCCGGCGATCGGGGAAGGGATTTCAGCGTCAACTTTGTCGGTGGAAATTTCGAAGATGGGCTCGTCGCGCTGAACGGTGTCGCCGATTTTCTTCAGCCACTTGGTGAGGGTTCCCTCCGTGATGGATTCCCCCATCTGCGGCATGAGAACGTCAGTACCTGGGCCACTTTCGGGAGAGGCCGCCGAAGAGGCAAAGGCAGCCGTGTCACGGATGGCGGTGGCCTCAGCTGAGGGGGTCACCGTGTCCTGCATGGTGGGTGACTGGGCAGCGGTTTCGGGCTTCGAGGCTGGCTGGGCTGCGGC
Organism: Acidobacteriaceae bacterium; assembly: GCA_903642265.1. Taxonomy (GTDB): domain Bacteria; phylum Acidobacteriota; class Terriglobia; order Terriglobales; family Acidobacteriaceae; genus Edaphobacter. Next base: position 2,650 of record CAHJWN010000153.1, read on the forward strand.
GTTGGCACCGGCTTCGCTGCCCTCGGCAACGGTACAGACGATCGTATTCACGCCCACCGTGGATCCCTCTGTCACCTTGATCTCGCCTAGAGTGCCAGCGACGGGCGATGGGATTTCCGCGTCTACTTTGTCGGTTGAGATCTCAAAGAGAGGTTCGTCACGTGCGACCGTGTCTCCAGGCTTTTTCAACCACTTGGTGAGGGTACCTTCAGTGATGGATTCGCCCATTTGGGGCATAAGAACTTCAGTCGGCATGGTGCGGGCTTCTCCGGAGAGCTGAGACTATTCTGGCAACTGAAGATTATACGGACGTTGTACTTGAGATGGCGTTCTCACGGGCGTTTAGCGAAGGTGAGGAGTTTGGGAGACGGGCATCCCGCATGGTCCAAGTGTGAAGCGGAGGCTGTGGCGGGGTAAGTCACTTTATGTCAAAGGACATTCCGAGCCCGGGATGACAACAGCTCGGAAAGATCATTGGCTGCGACGACCTGTCGCTGGAAGAGGCGGCCGAAGTTTCGGGAGATAGCGTCGGCAACGCGGGGCAGCGTTACGGAGATGGTACTGTCGGCTTCGATCTCCAACGAGGTCACCCGGCGGTCGGTGATGCCGCAAGGCACGATCCATTCGAAGTCTCTCAGGTCTGTCGTGACATTGACGGCAAAGCCATGGGTGGTAATGGCTCGCGAGACATGTATGCCGATGGCAGCCACTTTCTTTTCCAGAATGCTTCCACCGGCGAGTGTCCAAACACCCGTACGTTTGGAAAGGCACTGCGTGAGGACACCGAAGTCTTTGCAGGTATGAATGATCGCTTCTTCGATCTGCCGCACGAAGTCGACGGGGCCGAGATGAGGACCATGCTTGCCGGGAAGATCGCCACGAAGATCGAAGATGGGATAGCCGACAAGCTGGCCCGGGCCGTGATAGGTGACGTCTCCGCCGCGATTGATCTCGTGGACTTCAACTCCCTTTCGCGCGAGTGAGTCGTTCGAGGCAAGGATGTTGGCACGGTCAGCGTTTCGCCCCAAGGTGAGGACAGGAGGATGCTCCATCAGCAAGAGTGTGTCGCCCACCTGGCCTTCGTATCGAGCAGCGGCGACGTCGCGCATTACCCTGAGACCTTCCAGGTAAGGAACACGGCCCAGGTTGAGCATATGCAGGTGCATTGGGCAGATCGAAGCCAAGGATGGGGCCGAGCACGGAGGACCTGAATGATCGTCCGGGCGGCGGTTTGCTTTTGGATGTAGAGAACCATACCTACACGTTGATCGCCATGCCTTCGACTGAAGAGAAGCCGTCGAGAAGGGCTTCGTACAGAGTTGGGTGGGCATGGATGGTGAACATCATCTCTTCCACAGTCGCTTCGAGCTCCATGGCGGTCACGCACTCGCTGATGAGTTCCGTGGCCGACGGTCCGATGATGTGTACGCCGAGAATCTCCCCGTATTTCGCATCCGCGATGACTTTGACAAAGCCATCGTGTGCGTCAAGGATCGTGGCTTTGGAGTTTCCAACGAAGGGGAACTTGCCGACCTTCACCTGATATCCCTTCTCCTTGGCCTGCGCCTCTGTCAAACCAACGGACCCGATCTGCGGATCGCAGTAGGTGCAACCGGGGACGCGATCTTTTCGAACGGCTCTCGCGTATTTGCCTGCAGCTTTGGAGGCTACGACGATGCCTGCCATGGCACCGACGTGCGCCAGTTGCGGCAGGCCAGCGACGATATCCCCGATGGCATAGAGACCCGGAATGCCCGTTTCCATCCACTCATTCACTTTGATAAAACCACGCTCGAGCTCAAGTCCGATGTTGTCGAGCCCGGCGTCGTAGGTACGAGGAACACGACCGATCGCAATCAGCACCTTATCCGCCTGCTTGGTCTGCTCTTTACCCTGTGCGTCGGTCCAGGTGACGCGAGCACCGGCTCCATCTTCTTGGATCTTTTCGATAGTCGAGATTTTCACACCCACGTTGATTTCAATACCGCGCTTCTTATACTGGCGGGCGAGTTCCTTGGAGACTTCCTCATCCTCCACGGGCACGATCCGAGGGAGCGCCTCAAGTATGGTGACTTCGGCTCCGAAGCTGTTCATCACGGAGGCAAACTCAACGCCAACCGCACCTGAGCCGATGACGATCATGGACTTCGGCATCTGCGGCAACGTGAGAATCTGCATATTCGTCATGATCGTGTCGTCTGCCTGATAGCCCGGCAGCATGCGGGCTTCAGAACCCATCGCCAGCACGACACGTTTGCCCTGTACGGTCGTTTTGGTCTGCTGCGTATAGCCTTCGGCCTGGAGATCAAGGCCCCGGTTTTCCGCTTTGTCCTCATCCGTGACTTCCACAGACCACACGCCATCCGCGGGCTGGCCTGTCAGCCGCCCATGGCCGCGGACTACAGCGACCTTGTTCTTCTTCATTAAGAAGTCAAGCCCCTTGGTGTGCTTGATGGTGATGTCGTTCTTGCGTTGAATCACCGTGGCCCAGTTCAGCCGGGGTTGCTCGACATTGTCAATACCGTAGCTGCCGGCATGCTTCAAATGATCCCAGATCTCCGCCGAAAACAACATACTCTTCGTCGGAATGCAACCCCAATGCAGACAAGTGCCGCCGAGCTTGTCTGTCTTTTCTATCAAGGCGACTTTGAGGCCAAGCTGCGCAGCGCGAATGGCACATGTGTAGCCGGCGGGGCCACCACCGATAAGGACTAGATCGTAAATCGTTTCTGCCAAGGGTCGTGAGCTCCGTGTCTTGCGTTCCCAGCATGGGCTTGCGGAACTGTGCCGCTGGCCCAAAGAGTAGTCGCTGCTCCAGTTTACGACTGGTGCCAAGACTTCATATTCGATTCGCGAAGAACCACACAGATGCAACCAGCTGAGCCGCGTGGGAGGCGCTCTTATGCAGGATTTTCGTTACAGTGAAGCCGGATTAGCGATGACAAAACGATATGAGGGATTGCGCTTGCAGGCGTATCAGGACTCAGGCGGTATATGGACGATTGGGTACGGCCATACAGGGAAGGACGTCTGCCCCGATCAAAGTGTGACCGCGCCCGAAGCAGAAGCTCTGCTACGCGCTGACCTTCGAG
>CAHJWN010000154.1 GCA_903642265.1 Acidobacteriaceae bacterium
TGGATGGCGGGAAGAAGGTCGGTGGCAGGAGATGGTCTAGGTTGGTTTGACCGGACCGGTTGATTCGCGCACGACGAGCGAGGTCTGCACGTGGTGCCGCTCTCCGGGTGCCAGTTTGCCGCCGGGTTTGCGGGCATCGAGGAGCGAGTTGAAGGCGGCGTTGGCCACCTCTGCTCGGGGAGCGTTGACGGTAGACAGTGTCGGCGAGGTGTAGGCGCTGAGCACGATGTTGTCGAAACCAATGACGGAGATGTCGCCTGGGATGGAGAGGCCGCGTTCGTGGATGGCGCCCATGGCGCCGATGGCGGTGAGATCGTTCGAGGCGAGCACGGCGGTAGGCCGCGCGTCGGAGTCAAGGATACGGAGCATGGCCTCACGGCCGCCATCGACCCGGTGGTTCCCTTCCTGGATCAGTTTTGGATGGGACGGCAGTTTCGCGGATTTGCGCTCGTGCTTGAAGGCCTGGAGGCGGGACTGGGCGGCGCCTAGGCGGAGCGGACCGGAGATGAAGGCGATGTGGCGGTGACCGAGGCTGGTGAGGTGATGCATGGCTGCGGCGACTCCGCCGGCGTAGTCGATGGCGACGCTGCTGACGCCGGGGCGCAGGGTTGCGGCGTCGAGAAAGACGAGGGGGATATGCCGCCGGCTGAAGACCTCCACCAGATTTTCATCCATCTCGGAGGTCATGATGGCGACGCCATCAACCTTGCGCTGGAGCATGCGGGTGACGCAGAGCTTCATGCGTTCGGCGTCGTAGTTGGTGTTGGCGATCAGGACTTCCTGGTTGTGCTTGACGGCGATGTCTTCGAACGCCTTGATGAGCTCGGGGAAGAAGGGATTGGTGATGTCCGAGATGATGAGCCCATACAGGCTGCTGCGGCCGGAGCCGAGCGCGCGCGCGTTGGTATCGGGGTAGAAATGCAGTGCTTTGATCGCACTGCGGACGCGCTTCTCCGTATCCGGATTGACCTTAGCTGTGCCGTTGATGGTTCTAGAGACGGTGGCGGTAGATACCTGCGCCAGCTTCGCGACTGCTTTGATGTTCATAGGAAGAGGGCCCAGGCGAGGTTCAGCGAACCGGATGCAAAGCTAAACCAGTGATAGCTCACTCTATCGCCTGGCTGATACGTCACCCTGATGCCTGGCTACAATGATGTACCATTTCCGCATAGTGTAAAGCGTTACATGCGCAATGGCAGGCAATTCTTGCGTTTAGAAGAGCAATTGCGGCTATCGCCAGAACGCGGCGAGCAGGATGGGCGCTTTACCTTGAAGGATTATGTACCCCTATGAAGCTGTGTGTATCTCTTCTCTGCTCCGTGTTCGCGCTGGCTTCGGCTGGAGTATGGCCAGCATTCTCGCAGGCTCCTGACGTTTCGCGGTGGTCCGAGCAGAAGGCTGCGACCTGGTATACGGCCCAGCCGTGGCTGGTTGGGGCGAACTATGTCCCGTCGGATGCAATCAACCAGCTGGAGATGTTCCAGGCAGAGACGTTTAATGCGTCGCTGAACGACAAAGAGCTGGGGCTCGCCGAATCCGCAGGGATGAATACGGTCCGCGTCTTTCTGCAGGACCAGCTGTGGTCTTCTGACCCACAGGGGCTGAAGAAGCGGCTGGACGCCTTTCTGACGATTGCGGCAAAGCACCACATACGGCCGATGCTGGTGCTGTTCGATTCGTGCTGGGACCCTTATCCACGACTGGGGCCGCAGCATCCGCCTATACCGGGTGTGCACAACTCCGGGTGGGTGCAAAGCCCGGGATACAAGGGCATCTCCGACGCGGCGTATCGGCCGAAGCTTGAGGCGTATGTAAAGGGCGTGGTGGGCGCGTTTGCGAACGACGATCGCATCCTTGCGTGGGACGTTTGGAACGAGCCGGATAACGGCAACGATTCTTCCTACGGGCGGGTCGAGGTACCGCACAAGGCCGAGCTTGTGGCGGCACTGCTGCCGCAGGTGTTTGCGTGGGCAAGGTCGGTGCACCCAACGCAGCCGCTTACCAGCGGGGTTTGGCAAGGCAACTGGAGCGATCCTGCGAAGGAGTCCGCAATGGTGAAGGTGCAGCTTGCGGAGTCCGACGTTATCACGTTCCATAACTATGGCTGGCCGGAGGAGTTCCAGGCGAAGATCATCGAGCTGAAGGCGTACAACCGTCCAATCCTGTGTTCGGAGTACATGGCCCGCGGCGCTGGCAGCACCTTCGATGGCATTTTGCCGATTGCAAAGAGCTACAACGTTGCGCTGATCAACTGGGGACTCGTAGCGGGAAAGACGCAGACGTATCTGCCGTGGGACTCATGGCAGAAGCCGTATGTTCTGAGCCAGCCGGTGGTGTGGTTTCACGAGGTGTTCAAGCAGGATGACACGCCGTATCGGCCGCGCGAGGTGGAGTTACTGCGGCAATATACGGGCCGGGGCTCCACCACGGGGCAATAGCAGAAGAAGCTCATTCAAAGGGCTAGACGGCTGTCGCCGGGAGGCCGTCCTCACCAAGCAGCGTCTGTCCGCCGCTGATCCAATGCTTGCTGGGTTTACCGCGCTCATTGAGAAGTTCATAGATGGTCGAGACCAGTGCTGCCGGACCACGGGCATGATCGACGGTGGCGTCGCTCCCGGTCCTGCGGCCAGTGTCGACGGGGTCTGCGAACTCCAGACTTACGATTGGCCGAACGGGCAGCGATCCTCTCGAACCTGCGATCCAGGTCTGCCGCTGGGGTTCGGTGAGGGTGTGGCAGAGCACGAGGAGATCGGCCTTGTGCAGAGACGGTTCGCTGGCGTCGAAGCTGCTGATGGCTGAGACCTGCCAGAAGTTCAGAAGCAGCACGGCGCGTTCATTCAGAAGCCGCCCATCGTTGCCCACCAACAGTAAGTGTGCCGGATCGCTCATAGTTACTGAGAGTATCTTTGTGCGCTGGTAGCGGAGTGTCTTTCTGCAGGGTAGGGGGTGAGATGAACAGAGCAGCGATCCCTTGTGACAGTACAAATTTCGAGGACTAAAGCAAGTACTGACGGGTGAGAGAGCGATTCTAAGAGGTAAGTTGCGCATAATGATCAAGCAACCGGAAGTACACAACCTCCATCTCTCCCATTGCAGCCGAATGGGACCAATGGCTGCTGATAGATCGAGTCTGAGGGGGCGCGGGGTTTTCGCGATTTCTCTCGCTTACCGGCAGGGAAGGAGAATCGCATGACACCTGCCGGACCCTTCAGACCGTTTTCTTAGAGCCACAAGATTTTCGAGCGTTCCAGTTATTCGACAACGGCCAACCAGATGTACGGAGACTCCACGATGAACACTAAAATTACCGCGTATTTCGCAGCACTCGCTGTGACTGCAGCCCTGATGCCAGCCATTGCGAAGGCGTCGACCGATGACGACAAGGCCTTTCTGACGACGGCGGCACAGTCGGACCAGAACGAGATTGCACTCAGCCAGCTCGCACAGCAGAAGGCGACCGACCCTGCAGTCAAGAAGTATGCCAGCAAGATGATCCAGGACCACACCAAGTTGACAGCAACGATGAAGCCATATGCCGAGCAGTGGGGATTGACGCCGCCGACCGGCCCAGATGCGGACCACCAAGCCGAGCTGACGAAGCTGCAGAGTCTCTCCGGGAAAGACTTCGATAAGGAGTACATGACCCAGATGGATACCGATCACAAGAAGGCGCTGAGCGCATTCACGACGGAGGCCGACGAGACGAAGGACGCAAAGTTCAAAAAGACGGTCGTAAAGGGTAAGGGCGTAGTTGCCGAACATACAACGATGGCCGACAACATGACCCAGAAGATGATGTAAGTTGTGCGCAGAGCTTAGACGTAGAAATGCCCTCCTTGATGGAGGGCATTTCCTTTGGTGCTGCAGGTTGCCTAAGAGCGAGCTGTGGCGGCGATGCGGCGAAGCTCGGGTAGGATTTTGCCCATCGGGAGCGACTCGGCGTCGGGTGTACCAAGGGCAAAGTAGGCCGATCGATAGAGCTTGTAGAGTTCTTCGTAGACGGCCACGGCAGCGGGTGCGGGAGTGTAGGTCTTGTAGGGAAGACAGATTGCCTTCTGAGCGGCGTCTACAGTGGGGAATGTGCCGCAGGCCAGCAGCGCGAAGATGCCGGAACCGAGGCTGGTGGGTGTGCCGTCCGGGACGAGGACGGGCTTGCCGAGGACGTCGGCGTAGATCTGATTGAGGACGAGGTTGTTCTGGGGGATGCCGCCGGCGTTGATGACGCGCTCGACGGGTACTCCGTGCTCAGCCATCCGTTCGAGAATGATGCGGGTGTGGAAGGCGGTGCCTTCGATGGCAGCGTAGAGCTCATCCTGTGCGGTGGTGAGGAGGTTCCAGCCGAAGGTGACGCCGCCGAGTTCGGGATTGACAAGGACGGTGCGGTCGCCGTTATCCCAGCTGAGACGGAGCAGGCCGGTCTGGCCGGCTTTGTAGGACTCGATACCCTGGGCGAGCTCGCGGACCTTGACGCCTGCGCGCCTGGCGATGGCCTCGAAGATGTCTCCGGTAGCGGAGAGGCCGGCTTCGATGCCGGTGTAGTCCGGATGGACGCTGCCGGGCACGACACCGCAGACTCCAGGGACGAGCTCGGTCTTCTTTGCCATGGCGATGATGCAGGTCGAGGTGCCGACGACGTTGACGACATCGCCCTCGCGGCAGCCTGCGCCAATGGCGTCCCAGTGCGCGTCGAATGCGCCGACGGGAACGGGGATGCCGGGCTTCAGGCCCATTTCAGCGGCCCAACGTTCGGAGAGGTGGCCGGCGATGGAGTCGGAGGTGAGGTATTCGCCGCCGATCTTCTCGCGGATGCCGGCGAGCAGTGGATCGAGGCGGGTGAGGAAGGCTTGCGAGGGCAGGCCATCCCATTTAGGGTTCCACATCCACTTGTGGCCCATGGCGCAGATGCTGCGCTTGACGAGCTTGGGATCGGTGACGCCGGTGAGGGTTGCGGCGACCATATCGCAGTGTTCGAGGGCGGTGGCGAACCTGTCGCGCTTGCCGGGATTGTGGCGGAGCCAGTGGAGGAGCTTGGCCCAGCCCCACTCGTGCGAATAGACATTGCCGCACCACTCGATGGCTTCGAGGTTCTCGAAGCGGGCAAGGGAGGTGATCTGGCGGGCTTCTTCGAGGGCGCGGTGGTCGCACCAGAGGTAGTAGTCATCGAGCGGCTGCATGGCGGAGTCGACCATGACGACGCTGGAGCCGGTGGTGTCGAGGGCGATGGCGGCGACCTGCTGGCCATCGACGCCGGTCTCTTCGAGGACCTTGCGGGTGGCGAGGACGAGCGCCTTCATCTGGGCGTCATGCGACTGGGTGGCGAAGTCGGGGTCTTCGCGCTTGCGGTTCAGGGGGTACTCGGAGGAGGCAGTGCCGAGGCGGCCACGCTCGCTGTCGAGCAGGGTTACACGAACGCTTAGGGTTCCAAAGTCCACACCGGCTACGATTGCCACGATCTTCTCCTTGATTGGTGCTAGATGCAGTAAACGTTTCCTGTTGTTTGGATGTCAAGGTCCTGGTTTGCGGAGGTGTCGTTGAAGGAGTACCTCAGCGGCTAAAGCCGTTGAGTGGACGGTTAGTTGTGGCACGGCTGAAGCCGTGCCCTTAAGCAAGGCGAGGG
>CAHJWN010000155.1 GCA_903642265.1 Acidobacteriaceae bacterium
GATCCGGCGCTCCAGCTTCGCCGCCCTCGCAAAGAGAGCCTGGAAGCAGCCAAGGCAAATGTGGTTGCGGAAGGCCTTTTTCCAGGTGCATCTTTGGGCGGGTCTTCTGCTGGCACTGTATGTCGTTGCTATTGGTGTCAGCGGCTCGATCCTTGTCTTTAAAGATGAGCTGATGCCACGGCCACACCTTGCGGCTCCGATCTTCAACGCGACTGCCTGCACTCCGGAGCGTCTGCTCGCTGCCATGAACGTGGCGTCGAAGGTGCACCCGGAGCTGGTCGTCAGTCTCGCATCCTGCCCCACCGAAGCGAACTCGTTCTACGCTGTAACCCTACATCCACAGGGCTCTAGCCCTGCGCTGCGCTCGCTGACCGTCTACGTTCACCCACAGATAGGTGAGCCCAGCGGGGAGCTCGACCAGAACGCCACATGGCTCGGTGTGGTTGAGCGCTTTCACATCGATCTTCTCTTGCGGCGCAATGGGCGGCAGTGGAATGGCGCCTGCGCTACCGTCTTGCTGGTCTTGGTGGTCACGGGCGCCGTTGTCTGGTGGCCCGGTATCCAGAGCTGGCCACGCGCCTTCAAGGTAAATCTCCATCGCACCTGGAAACGCATTAATTGGGACCTGCATAACGCGGTCGGCATCTGGACTATCTTTTTCACGCTTACCTGGGCGGTAACGGGCATCTACTTCGCGTGGGAAGCCCCCTTCGAAGCAGCCATTAACCGCATTTCGCAAGTTAGGACGGCGGCTTATCCCGAAGCCGAGATGGACCGCATTGCAGGACGGTCTATCTCGCCTGCACCTTCGACGCTCAGTCTTTCGATGATTCTCCATGATGCTCAGGCTCTTTCTCCTGACGCCCACTTTGAGGGTATCTACTTCGGCTCAGGCACGAACGCCGTCTTAACCATCTACATGGCCCGAGCGCATCTTGGCGACTACACGAACACCGATTTCCTCTACTTTGATCAGCAGAACGGGAAACATCTTTACACCTGGCATCGCGGGGAGAATCAGACCATCGGCGACTGGCTGCTCTGGCTCTTGGTCCCGCTGCACTTCGGAACGTCGTGGGGCTTCGGCGGGAAGATAGCCTGGTGCCTCCTGGGCCTAACTCTTCCGCTTATGGCTGTGACCGGATCTCTGATGTATTGGAATCGTTGGCTAGGTAGGAAACTGAAGTGGTAAACAGCGCTGCGGGACCGTGCGCAGTCCAGTGGTCGACATCTGACGGCAGCTTCGGTCGCATATGGCGGAGGATCTTGATCCCGGACCGGATATAGCTAATATCATCAACCTCTGTGCATTTGCGTTTCAGAGGCTGCGACCTATGGTGACTCTCCAGCATTCGGTAACATGCGTTATGTTGCCCACCAGGTCCTGGGGCGACTTCGCCCGGAGCATCGTCGCAACAGCGCCGTGCCGACATATACGGCCAGCTTCATGACCGACTTACCTTTCACTCGCGACGGCGAGACGAGTCCGTAGAACGCTGCGTTCAACGCTCAAGGGAGCCGCAATCCCGACCTCATCCCATCGGCATGCGAGAACTTATCCGCGCCACCGACGATCCGCTTCCCGCTAGCCTGACTGCCATCCTGCGCGCCATGCATTTGCGCGACGACATCGAAAACACCTTTCTTTCAGTTGAACTCAGTGTCATCGCCAACCGTAACGGGCGTATAGATTCCGCAAAGCCCATCCGCGGCCCGGAGCGCTTCTACGCGCAAGCGCAAGAAATCGAGATGCATCGCGCTTTTAAACCAATCCACGACAAGAGAAGGCGCTATCGTCCGAGCGCACTTCACAGACTCCGTGCAGATCGCTCCCCCGAAGAGATGGTCAGACCGCTCCACACCGTTTCCGCGACTCATTGATCGCACCACCTTTCGCATCGCACTTCAGCGCACTGTCTGCTACGGATCTTGCCCGGGCTACAAAGTTTCAATCTCCGGTACTGGAGAGGTGCAGTGGGACGGCGGCCCTTACGCTGTCGCCGTTCCCGGCACACACCATGCCACGCTCCAACCCAAATCCATCGACGATCTCATTGATGCCGTTCGAGCTTCTCGCATCCTCGACGCGCGCGACGAATACCGCGCAGGCGCGACCGACAATCCCACCTACACAGTCTCCGTAGACCTCAACGGGCTGCATAAACAGGTTGTTGACTACATCGGTATCATTATCGGCATGCCCACAGGCGTCCGCGATCTAGAAGATACGATCGACCGCATCGCTGATACCGGTAAGTGGGTTGCCGGCAATGCGGAACTGCTGCCATCTCTTCGCGCCGAGCACTGGGACTTCACCGCCTCCACGCCGGACAACATGCGGCTTTATAACAGCGCTCTGCAACATAAGAACCAGGACGTGCTCGCCGCGTTAGAGACCGCACACGCACCGGTTTTCTCCAGCTATCCCAAGATTCCTTCGCCCGCCTGCGCCGCTAGTGCCACAGCAGACCGCAAGATTGTGCTGCAGTTGATGGCAAGCGTGCCGAAGAACCGCCGCATCCCGCAATCCACCTCGAGCCAATGCCTCTCAGCCGCAGCGCAAGGCGGCAATCTACAACTAACCGAGCTTTGGCTTAAGCGCGGCGCGACTGTGATCGCGGCGGCGCACATTTACAGTGCGGATAGCATGTACCTTACGGAGGGCTCCCCACTCCTCGCCGCAATCGAAGGTGGCTCCCCAGCCGTCGTGCACCGCCTTCTCGAAGCCAAGGCTCCACTCGACTACGCCCACAACGATGGTCGTAATCTCGTTGACGTCGCCGTCTCTTCCACCCAATCCAACAATCCAGATAACGAGCGATCCATCTTGCAGGCTCTCCTAAGCGCCGGGGCTAATCCCAACGAACGGACTGACCGAGACTTCTCTCTCTTCCAATTCCTTACGGAGCCGTCGCTTGTGCCCGTGCTTGTAGCTGGCGGCGCAAACCCGAATGCTATGGACCGGAACGGCTTGACCCCCTTGATGACTAAGGTTTATGTTCCAGTTCTGCAAGCCATGCTGAAAGCAGATGCCGGCCCTACCCTGCGTAACAAACGAGGCCAGAACGCTGCAGAGTGGTTTCGTGCGCAAGGCCTGAAGGAACAACCCGACTTCGTCGATGCAGCCATCAAGACTCACCTTGACGGCACTTCACCTATCACTCGACGCTAGCGAGCGGCTGCTACGCTAAGATTTCGTCAGCGCCCAAGGCCTGCCAATGCGACCAATGCGAGGTCACAGGCGGTCCGTTGTAGGAGTTTGTTGACCAGAACCACGAGGCCTTCGCTGAGTGTTCTGCGTTAAGATGCTCAATCACTCGCCCATTCCTGTCCATTACGGCAATCGGTGAGTCTGTGTTCCCAGTCGATCTCGACGAAGTACTCCACTTATTCCTCCTGGTCTGATCGTTTGCGATGCTCTCGTCATGCTGACCGGCACTCACACTTGCTGCGGTGGTGCTACTCCCCATTGGATGTTTGCATTACCGCTCAACTGTCAAGGCGCAAGTCCCCGCTTACTGATCGCATCACTGCGTTGCGGAGGCACTCTTGACGGCTAGCTACGTGAGACTCCCCCGCTTCCGGGCAGTCTTGAACAGCGTACAGGCGATGCGGCGTGTCCCTGTCGGGATGGGGAGTCTCGAAGACAGGCACGACCACTATTTGCCGAACTCGGCTGGGAGCTGGGGCAGGGAACTCGCCCCGTTCTTAAGGTTTGAGTGGGTGGAGCACTAAGCAGGCTGAAAACCAGAGTGTTGCGAATCAAGAGACTGCCGCTGTGTGATTACTTCTCGTAAGCTGACCTATCGCCACCCGGAGCAGAAACTCCTGGCAACAACAACTCAGTCGATCACCTCGACTTCATGAGAGGATCGACTGAATTTTGCGTCTTCGGCAATCAGGGCCTCGCTCTCAGGCGATCTTCTTTCCGAAGAGGGTGCTGAATTTTCCGAACATAACATCGAGCCGAAAGACGTGTGCGGGAAAAGCCAGCATTTCTTCCAACTCTGCCGAGCGAAGGAAGTTCTGCCCGCCGGGACCGACGTTATGCGCGTTTCGTGCCGCAACGTCAGCAAAGGCTTCAAAGATTCCGAAGGTCGTCTCTGAGTACCGGGTACCAAACCAAGGGCCAGTGCCTGGCTCCTGCTCAACGCCAGCAAGGATATCCCGCAGGAACTGTTCCACCTTGTCACCCTTACCTGGCTTCGCTTCAAGATTGATGTAGTAGGCCTTCCTTCCAGGCGTGTTGTCCTGACCACTGCCTACCCAGCCGGGGTGAACTTCGAGTTGTGCGTGGTCGTTAGGAGAATAGGGACCGGGTGCTTGGGCTTCATTGCTCATTTTGCGTCTCCTTAGATTTCGGGTTGAATTGAAGGACAGGGCGTGGAGCTACGAGCTCAGCCAGATAACGGCGGTAACTGATTGCCGGCGGAGTGTTTCTACCTAATGCTTGGTCGTTACACACGATGAGATGTCTACCTGTCATATGGTAGATTCAATATTCGAGCAGTTTTTATCACGAGTTGCTGGTAGGGCTGGCAGCAAGCCGCAAATGAAGGGTTACGTCATGGAGAACTCACGCGAGAAAATTTTGCACGCCGCTATGAATGTTGCGCAGGCGCACGGCTACAACGGACTCAACTTTCGTGATCTCGCGGAAGATGTGGGCATTAAGGCCGCGAGTATTTACTATTACTTTCCGGCAAAGGCCGATCTTGCAGCCGCAGTAGCGAAACGTTATTGGGAGAACGCAGCAGCTGCTCTTGAAACACTGTCGGCCGAAGCCTCCAACCCGGCCGGGGCCCTTCGCCGCTATCCTGCGACGTTTCGGTGGGCGCTTGAGAATGAGAACCGCATGTGCCTGAGCGGCTTCATGGCTGCGGAATATGACGATCTCCCGGAAACGGTCAAGAAAGAGGTTCAGACCTTTGCCGACGTCAATGTGGCGTGGCTGAGCAAGGCCTTGGTCGCGGCGAAGGTAGTTAGCTCCAAGGAGAGTAAAGGGAGGGCTCGCGCTATCTTCGCTGCGGTGGGCGGAGCACAACTGATGGCGCGGAGTCGCTCGGATATCGCGCTCTATGATGCGTTGATAAACAGCTACCGGATGGCTGGTCTTCTGCCGATGTGAGGTGGATCTTCCCTTGTCACAAAAAGGAGTTTTACGGACTATCTACGTGACGTGCTTGTCGAAAGGTGGACCCGCCGCTAGGGAGTTAATTATGGAAGCTGGTTGCCCAACCTCCACACCAGCGGTGAGAGCGCTGATTTGGGTCAGCCGTGCAAGTGCTATGGTGGCGACACTATAAACATCTATTGGACACGTGAAACCCCCACTATCCAATGTTGAACGGCAACCTTCCCGCAAGTAACGCGATGTCGTGAACAGTGCCACCAAAAGCCCCCCAGACGCCGTATT
>CAHJWN010000156.1 GCA_903642265.1 Acidobacteriaceae bacterium
CGATCTCTGGACGACGCTGCCCTCCAGTCCAAACCACTTTGGAAGCACTGTCAGAAACGCCCAGGCATAGAGACTGTAGAAGAGAACCTGAAACACGCTATTGATGGCGACCAGGCCAGCTACATAGTCGCTATCGCCTTCAGCCAATTCGTTCCAAACCAGCACCATTGCGATACAGCGGGCAATCCCAATTAAGATCAGACGGCGCATGTAAGCCGGTTCACCACGCAGGAACAAGATGGCGAGCAAGAACATCAGCACCGGCCCGATGAGCCAGTTTTGGACAAGGGACAGACCAAGTACGCGCTTGTTGCGAAAGACTTCGCCGAGTTTCTCGTATCTCACCTTCGCCAATGGCGGAAACATCATGATGATAAGGCCGATGGCGATCGGGATATTCGTGGTTCCGGTCTGGAAACGGTTCACGAATCCGGCAGTCGAGGGAACGAAGTGACCAATAGCAACACCAATCGCCATCGCCAGAAAAATCCAGAGCGTCAGGAAGCGATCAAGAAACGAAAGCTTCTTGCGAGCCGCAGGAGCGCAAATCTGCCCTTGCGTAAAAGGAGCGGTGGACATCAGCAGGCCTCACAGGATGATTCTTGAATCGTCGTTGGAAGGGGGGCCCCGTCGAGCAGGGCGTACTTCGACGGAGAACAACAGGCCTTCGAGAGTCGCGCCCGATCAGCCTGCATCGCTTTGTCTTCCTTGAGCCATCCCAGGGTCTGTTTCAGGATTTGTGCCGCTCCAATATGTGGGGGCATCACTACCCGATAGTGCATCCACTTTCCCTCGCGCCGTGCCGAGACGATGCCTGCGCTGCGAAGATAAGCGAGGTGCCTGGAAACCTTCGGCTGGGGTCCGCCAAGAATTTCGACGAAGTAGCAGACGCAAATCTCCTGATCGCCCATCAGGTTCAGGATGCGGAGCCGGGTGTTGTCGCCGAGAGCCTGAAAGAACCGCTCGACATTGAACGTTTGTTTCGCCATGCCTCATGTATACGCCTTGACGAATGCGAAAGCAAGACATATAGTCGCCTAAGCAGATGTGAGGAGGCAATATGTCAGAGCAGCTTTTGGATTCGGTGAAGTCGAAGTACGGGGCAGTCGCAGAAAGTACCTTGTCGAACGATCATGCAGGTGTGCAGGCCGTCGCGGAGGCCTTCGGCTATACCGCCGAGGAACTCACTTCGATTCCTGCAGAGGCCAACATGGGCCTCTCGTGCGGCAATCCTACCGCTACGGCGCATCTCCGGCCTGGGGAAGTGGTCGTCGATCTTGGGTCAGGTGGAGGTCTTGATGTGTTCCTGGCGGCCAAGATGGTTGGGCCAACAGGCCGCGCCATTGGCATCGACATGACTACAGCCATGATCGAGCGCGCCCGAGCGAATGCTCAGTCTGGCGGCTACACCAATGTCGAGTTCTACCAGTCCACCATTGACCAGATTCCTCTTCCCAATGCTTCAGTGGACTGTGTGATTTCCAACTGCGTCATCAACCTTGCCCCAGACAAGCCCGCAGTCTTCCGCGAGATCGCCCGCGTGCTGAAACCTGGTGGGCGCGTCGCGGTCAGCGACATTGCTCTGAAGCACGATCTACCCGAGGCTGTCGCACAGAGCATGGCCGCATACGTTGGGTGCATCGCCGGAGCCATCCTCATTGAGGACTACCGTGCCGGATTACTGGCAGCTGGCTTCGCTCATGTCGAGATCGTTGACAGCGGGGCAGACCTGAACGCTTACGCGAAAGTCGAAAATCAGGCCGGATGCTGCTCGCCTTCGATGGATGAAAGCAGCCCCTTCCAACAAATCGAGTCCGCCTGCTGCACACCTGCTGCACCCGCGTCAGCGACGTTGCATGAGGAACTGACTACACTGCTCTCGCAGTACGACGTCAACGCAGCAGCGGCAAGCGTAAAGGTGTACGCGATCAAGCCGAGTGCAGCCTAACCGAAGCCAAGAGGCAATCGACTTCTATGCCGCACTATAACGTGATGTTTCTCTGCACCGGCAACTCCGCTCGTTCCATCATGGCGGAATCCATCATGAACAATCTCGGCCGCGCGAACTTTACAGCCTATAGCGCGGGCAGCCACCCGGCCGGAGTAGTGCGGCCCGAAGCCATCAAACAAATAGCGAGTGCCGGGCTGGAGACGGCTAATCTCAGGAGCAAGTCCTGGGAGGAGTTCTCCCGGCCCGACTCTCCAAAGCTGGACTTTGTCTTTACCGTGTGTGACAACGCGGCCAATGAGGTCTGCCCCGTCTGGCCCGGACAGCCGATGACTGCGCACTGGGGCATTCCTGACCCGGTAGCCGTCCAAGGTACGCCACAGGAGATCGAGCGGGCCTACCATCAGGCATTCTCAGCTCTGAACCGTCGCATCAGCATCTTCCTCTGTCTACCACTCGCCAGTCTGGATTCCTTCTCGTTACAAAAAGAGTTGGACAACATTGGAAAGAGCTAGGAGAAGCCCATGCTGAAGGTGATATTTGCCTGCGTTCACAACGCCGGAAGGTCGCAGATGGCGGCGGCCTTCTTCAATCTTCTTGCCGATTCCCAAAAGGCACATGCTGTCTCGGCGGGTACAGAGCCCGGGCCGCGAGTCCATCCCGAAGTCCTGGAAGTCATGAACGAGGTCGGAATCGACCTGAGTCAGGCCAAGCCCCGGAAGCTCACGGAAGAGATGGCGCAGGATGGTCAGTTGCTTGTGACGATGGGTTGCGGCGACAAGTGCCCCTACGTCCCCGGACTGCGACGTGACGATTGGCCTTTACAGGACCCCAAGGGCTTGTCTTTGGAGCAAGTCCGGGCGATCCGCGACGAAATCAGACATCGAGTCGAACTCTTGCTCGCGGCGGAAGGAATCGCTGCACAGGTCTGATTCGACCAACGTTGATTGATAGGTGTTAGGCGTTCGGCATTGCCGCAGAAGTGTGCAGCATTTCCAGTTTGTTTAGCTATTCAAGAAGAGGTGATATGACACGTATTGGGATCAATGGATTTGGACGTATTGGAAGGCTTGCCTTTCGGGCAGCGTGGGGACGCGAGGATATTTCTATCGTGCATATCAACGAACTCAAGGGCGGCGCGCATACCGCAGCCCATTTGCTGGAGTTCGACAGCGTACATGGGAAGTGGTCGAAGCAGATCGAGGCATCGGCGAACGGACTCACCGTTGAGGGCCAAAAGATCGCATTTACGGATTCTGCAAATCCCGGTGATGTTCCATGGGAAGAGTCATCGGTTGACCTGGTGCTGGAGTGCAGCGGAAAGATGCTGACTCCCGAGACGCTCGATCCGTACTTCAAGAGAGGGGTAAAGAAGGTTGTCGTCGCGGCCCCGGTCAAGCAAGGCGCTCTCAACATCGTCATGGGCGTCAACGACCATCTCTATGACCCGCAGGTACACAACATCATCACCGCCGCGTCCTGCACGACAAACTGCCTCGCTCCGGTTGTGAAGGTGATTCATGAAGGACTTGGAATTCGGCACGGTCTCATCACCACCATTCACGATGTGACGAATACACAGACGATGGTCGATGCTCCGCACAAGGATCTTCGCCGCGCACGGTCTGCGCTCTCCTCGCTCATTCCCACTACGACCGGCTCAGCAACTGCCATCACTCTCATCTATCCAGAACTCAAGGGCAAGTTGAATGGAATTGCCGTGCGTGTTCCGCTTCTAAACGCTTCACTTACTGACTGCGTGTTTGAAGTAGAACGGCCTACAACTGTCGAAGAAGTGAATGCATTGCTCAAGAACGCGGCAGAGGGAGAATTGGCCGGCATTCTCGGCTACGAAGGCAGACCTCTTGTTTCAGTCGATTTCGTCAATGACCCGCGTTCTTCCATCATCGACGCGCTGTCCACAATGGTTGTGGACGGCACCCAGGTCAAAATCTTCGCTTGGTATGACAACGAGTGGGGTTACGCAAACCGAATCGTAGAGCTGGCCGCAAAGGTTGCGGCATCGCTTCCAGTTCAAGCGTGAGGAGCTAGAGATCGTGAATGGCATTCGCAGCTATGCCCTTGTTACCGGAGCCTATTGGGGGTTCACGCTCACCGACGGCGCACTGCGGATGCTCGTTGTCCTGCATTTCTACAAACTGGGATACAGCGGGATTGCCATAGCCTTTCTATTCCTGTTTTACGAGTTCTTTGGGATCGTCACGAACCTGCTGGGAGGGTGGATCGCATCCCGTTCAGGACTCAAGACCACGCTGTACGGTGGGCTTGCGCTCCAGATCGTCGCTTTGCTCATGCTGGCGTTGCTGCAGCCATCCTGGGCAAGGACCCTCTCGGTCGCCTATGTCATGGCGGCGCAAGCGCTTTCCGGCATCGCGAAGGATCTGACAAAGATGAGCGCGAAAAGCGCCATCAAGGTTGTTGTGCCAGACGATACGGAAGGAACACTGTTCAAGTGGGTCTCGCGTCTGACCGGCTCGAAGAATGCCCTCAAGGGCGCAGGTTTCTTTCTAGGAGGCGTGCTTCTTTCAACGCTCGGCTTTATTGGGGCGCTAGTGGCGATGGCGGGTGGTCTCGTGGCCGTCCTTTTCGGAACCGTCTTCGCCTTGCCCGCTGAGATTGGGCGCTCTAAGAAGAAGGTGAAGTTCACAGCACTCTTTTCAAAAAGTCCAGCGATCAACTGGCTGTCAGCGGCGAGACTCTTTCTCTTCGGAGCGCGCGACGTTTGGTTCGTTGTCGGGCTGCCTGTGTTTCTCTCCCAACTTGGCTGGAGCTTTGCGGGAGTTGGCGGGTTCATCGCCCTTTGGTTCGTGGGCTATGGAATCATTCAGGCATTCGTTCCCGATATTCTTCGCTCCATCGGGAGGGAGAAGGTCGATGGACCGGCAGCCGAGCACTGGGCTTTCATTCTGCTGGTTGTTCCTCTCGGATTGATCGCTGCTCTTCGAGCTGGTTTCAATCCGAGCGTATCCCTGATGATCGGACTTGCCGCATTTGCCGTCGTCTTCGCAATCAACTCAGCCGTCCATTCGTACCTTGTACTCGCGTACACAGACGAGGACAGCGTAGCGCTCAATGTCGGCTTCTACTACATGGCGAATGCTGGAGGAAGGCTGCTTGGAACGCTGCTTTCCGGTCTCATCTTTCAGTGGGCTGCGTTCAAAGGCTGCCTCTGGGGTTCCGCTGCCATGATTCTTATAGCGGCGGTGATCTCCCTCAAGCTGCCTCGCGGTAACGCTGTGGAACTCGGTGGCGCTGTCGAAGTCGCAGAGTAGAGGGCTACTTTTCACTTCGCTCGTTACCTCTCTAATCTAGCGATTGTGTGAGGGAGGAGTCTCCTCCCTCGTTTCAGACGCG
>CAHJWN010000157.1 GCA_903642265.1 Acidobacteriaceae bacterium
AAGCAGACGGGCGTCAAGGTCGTCACCATCCGGTATTACGAGCAGACCGAGGTCTTACCGGCTCCCGCCCGCACGGAGGGTAACTACCGGACCTATAGCCAGGAACATGTGGATCGGCTGCGCTTCATCCGTCGCTGCCGAGACCTGGGCTTCTCGATCGAGCAAATCCGCGATTTGCTGCGCCTGTCCTCTGAGAATACGGAGTCCTGTTCCGACGTTTGCAGGCTGGCAGAGCGGCATTTAGCCACCGTAGAGGAGAAGCTCGCTGACCTCCAGCGCCTCGCTTCGGAGCTGCGCCGCATTAGTTCCTCCTGCAACGGGAGAAGTCCCATGGCGGAATGCCGCATCATCGGCGCGTTATCCCACCCCTGACGCAAGCTCATCGAGCCGCCATTCACGATTCAAGGCGCTGAGCTCCTTCGGTTTGAAGAAGAGCCTGAACACGCGAACGAACCTCGTCCCGTGTCTTTCTCACCTCATCGAGTGGACGCCCCTTCGGGTCGGATAGAGGCCAATCATCACGCCGTAGGCCAGGCACATAAGGGCAATTCTCTCCGCAGCCCATAGTGACAAGCAGGCTCGCCCCCTCGGCGAGCTCCTGGGTAAGCTTCTGGGGCTGCGCATTACTCAGGTCGATGCCGACCTCCCGCATAACCTCGAGAACCTCTGGGTGCACACGCGTTCCGGGTTCTGTTCCGGCAGAGACAGCTTTCGCCTTGGTTGGGTCGGCAAGTTGATTAAAGAAGGCCGCAGCCATTTGAGACCGGCCAGCGTTGTGGACGCACGCAAAAATCACGGTGTTCATCAGTTCTCCTCCGCTTGGGTGAGCGCTACAGCAGCGGTTTGAGAGCGTAGACCTTCACACTTGCGGCTGCCGCATTGACGTCGTACTGCGAAAGCAACGTCGTCAGCTCCGCATGGAGGGAAGCGGAGTCGGTCGGGGCTGGGGCGCAGCACGCGTCTCCTACGACCTGAAAAGGACTACCTGAGTCCATGCTGGGTGAGCAGCAACCGGCTTGGTTCTCGACTTTGGCATAAGCGTTCAGGTCCGCACCGCTGTCCACGATCTCAACGTGCTTGAAGCCAGCCTCCAGCAGTCCTGCACGGTAGTCGTCGATCAGCACAGCTCCCGCGATGCAGCCCACGTAAGCCGCCATGCTTTGAGCAACAGCCTCCGGCAACTCATGCTTGAGCGCGATATCGCTCAGGGCGACCCGTCCACCCGGTTTGAGCACACGTGCGATCTCGCGAAACACCGCTGGCTTGTCAGGCGCGAGATTGATGACGCAGTTGGAGATGATGCAGTCCACCGAAGCGTTTGGCAGAGGAATCTGGTCGATGGTCGATTGGTAGAACTCGACGTTGCTATAGCCACCCTTGGCCGCGTTCTCGCGTGCACGCTCGATCATCGAACCGGTCATGTCGATACCGATGGCGCGCCCTTCTGGACCGACCATCTTGGAAGCTAGGAACACGTCCAGACCGCCGCCCGAACCAAGGTCCACGACCACCTCGCCTGGGCGGATGTGAGCTGTTGCGGTCGGATTGCCACACGACAGGCCCATGTTGGCCTCAGCCGGAATGGAAGTCAGTTCCTCAGCCGAGTAGCCAAACGCCTCAGCAACAGCCTTCACGCCCGCATGATCGCTGGACAACGTGCTCTCCGCGACCGCTCCGTATTTCGACTTCACCGAATCAAGTAGCTGCTCTGACATACATCCTCCATACATCTGCTTTGCCGACTATATGACTTGCCTTCGAATACGTCAATGCGTATACATAAGTCATGGCAGCAAAGCAGGCGTACAACGTAGAGCGGTTCTTTCAAGCGCTGGGAGACAACACCCGGCTGCGGCTGCTGAACCTCATGGACGATCAGGAGATCTGCGTTTGCTACTTCGTGGAGATCCTGGGCGGTCCCCAGCCCAAGGTCTCGCGGCATCTTGCGTATCTCCGCAGTGCAGGCATTGTGGAGGCTAGGCGAGAGGGGAAGTGGATGCACTACCGGATCGTCATGCCGCCCCACATCGGGGCGTCCCAAGTCCTCCGGCAGACCCTCGCTTGGCTCAAGGACGAAAAGATCATGCAGGCCGATAAAGCCCGGCTCACGAAAGCCTGCTGCGCCCCTTCGAAGTACGCGCTTCTTGACGGCGCACCCCTGCCCACACCAGTCAATACCGCATCCTGCGAGGTCTGCTAATGTCTACCGCCCCCGTCACTCACGGCCAGATCTGCGCCCCTGCCGCACGCAAGAAGCTATCTTTCCTGGATCGATTCCTGACGCTCTGGATCTTCCTGGCCATGGCAATTGGCGTAGCCATCGGCCATTTCGTCCCGTCTTCGGCTGGCTTTGTAAACCGTTTTCAGAGTGGAACGACCAACATCCCCATTGCCATCGGGCTCATCATCATGATGTTCCCACCGCTGGCGAAGGTCCGGTACGAAAAGCTGGGCGAGGTCTTCCGCAACAAGCGGGTGCTCGGCCTGTCGCTGGTGCAGAACTGGTTCATCGGCCCTGTCCTGATGTTCCTGCTGGCTATCGTGTTCCTGCGCGGCGAACCGGCTTACATGCGTGGGCTCATTCTGATTGGCATTGCCCGCTGCATCGCCATGGTGCTGGTCTGGAACGAGCTGGCGGAGGGAGACACGGACTACGTTGCCGGTCTGGTGGCCATCAACAGCGTCTTTCAGGTGCTCTTTTATAGCCTCTACGCCTGGATCTTCCTCACCGTGCTTCCGAAGTTCTTCGGACTTCAGGGAAGCATCGTGCCCATCAGTATCGGTGACATCGCGAAGAGTGTCGGGCTCTACCTGGGCGTTCCCTTCGTGGCCGGCTTCCTGACCCGGTTCGTCCTGATCCGGCTGAAGGGAGAGAAGTGGTACCGGACGCGATTCGTCCCTCGTATCAGCCCTCTGACCCTCGTCGCGCTGCTCTTCACCATCCTGGTCATGTTCTCGCTCAAGGGCGATCTGATCGTGCGGCTGCCGCTAGACGTGGTGAAGATTGCCATCCCGCTCGTCATCTACTTCCTAATCATGTTCCTCGTGAGCTTCTGGATGGGTAAGAAGCTTGGCGCGGACTACGCGCAATCCGCAACCCTGTCCTTCACCGCGGCTGGCAACAACTTCGAGCTGGCGATCGCGGTGGCCGTGGCGGTCTTTGGGCTGAACTCGGGCGAGGCGTTTGTGGGCGTCGTTGGGCCGCTGATCGAGGTTCCGGCCCTGATCGGCCTTGTAAACGTCGCATTCTGGATGAGGAAGCGCTATTTCAGCTCCGGCAGCACCGGATTCGCGGTGCGTCCAGTCGAAGACACTCCTTAGCGACGCTCGGCGGAACAGAGAAGTTCGGACTTCGACTAGGCGAGTGGGCGTGTTCTTGCGGCGCCTAACTCAATGGGTTAGGCGTCCGATAACGAGCCCCGCGATTAAAGAAACAGAATTCCCCTTATCAGACGTAAATTCTTGAAAACAATATACTTATATCGCTCCTGGGCGAATCGCTAGTCAAGCGCTCTCACCTGCGGAGCCCGCCGAATCGCAGATTTCCAGATTGATCTTCGCCTTTTGTTCTCTTAGCTTTGGGGAATGGGCTTCATGAAGAGGCAGGCTGCGAGGGAGGCGAGAGAGGCAGAGGCGAACGGCTACTTGCCTCGCGGGGGCATGCACCCTCCTGAGTTCCGGCCTTCGCAACGGCTCCTGGACTGGCCCCACTGTCGGCTCGAAATGCGCTGTGGCTTCTGCGGCTCCGTGGTTTTGTCCCCAACCAAACTGATTGCGGAGAGGCACGGCAACCGGACCTTTTCAGAAGTTCTAGGCCGCATGAAGTGCCGTCGTTGCGGCAGACAGCCCGAAAGTGTCTACCTATGCGCGGGTCACCGAACACAGCATGGTGGTCCACCACCCGATTGGGCTATAGAGCTAAGATCGCCGCCTCTACCCGCGTGAGCTTCAGCGCCCACCTGTGAGCCGCTTCGGTAGGACCAAGACGACTCCAGCCGCAAGAACGGCAAAGCCAACCCACTCCTGCCAGTGTTGCCGTGAAGTGCCAAACAGCATGAGTCCTGCTCCGATGAGCATGATGCCTAACCAGCGCCTTCCTAATCCCATTGGCCCACCTCTGATCTGACGGGATGACAAAACAGACCATGGAAATGCCGTGGCCGTGCAAAGCGTGGAACGGTAAAACTGTCCCACCCTTCACACCGCCTCTTGGAAGACGCCGGTACAGCCGGCGTCTTCCACATTCCCACGGTCTAGATGGATGAGTGGTTATACGGATAACAGAGGAACGAGTATCCGTAGAGGCTTCTCAAAGCGCTACTGTACGTCTGAGACCTGGTTGTCTTGGAACACCACCTTCATGTCTTTGTAGACGTAGACCTTCTTCGCCCCGAGATCCACGATCTTGTCTGGGTTTCCAAGGGACTTTTTCACTTCATCAGTGCTCATGCCTAACTTGATGGTCTTGCTCTCAACGGCAGATGCCGTTGCAGGGTCGGTGAGCACCGTATCTATGGTTTTCTTCACGTCCTCTGGCGTCATGGAATCCAGGTTGGGGAGCTTTATATTGAGTTCCGCTCTGTAGCGGGTGCCCTGGCCGTCTGCCAGAGTGGTGACATCAGTAGTAAGCAGCTCCATGAGAACGGCATCGCGCTTCACCGTAATCGTGGTCACGTAGACCTTCTCGTTCGGTGCCAGCGTGCGGGAGTGGGCGGTGCTGCCACCAAAGGCGGCGGTAAAACCAGTGGCCTCCGTTAGCTGTCCGTTCTGATAATTGGTATTCACGATGACGTTTTGGGTGTTTGCCATATCCGCGTAAATGCCCGGAAGTCGAACGGCAAGGACCGCTCCAGGCTGTGTGACCCTGGTGTAATCGAACTGTGCCATACCCTTCAGGCCGACCTTGGTAAGCGGGTAATCCGCTACAAGTGCCTCCCGCATGGCTTTGCTGTTTGTAGAGCAGAATGCTGCCGCTGGAGCCAAGGCACAGATAAGCGAGGCGGTGATGAGGCTCTGGGTCCGGGATGAGAAGCTGAATCGCATGTTGAATCCTTGTGGGCTAGCGCCCGTGGCTGTGGCGGTGGTGCGCGGTCTGTTCTTGTCCCGCCGTCATGACGTTCGCGGGGGCCTCGGTCTGCTGCTGTTCTGGAACGGGCATGGATTCCTTCAGTTCCGGGGATGCGATGGAGGGACTTTGAGCGTTCTGCTGGACCGATCCATCGGACGTGTACAGGCTTACTTCC
>CAHJWN010000158.1 GCA_903642265.1 Acidobacteriaceae bacterium
AATCCCAGTCAGCCTGATTCGTCTATCGGCCTTCTCGCCGAAGCCCTCAATCGTCGGCGCACACGAGGACTTCCACCCCCCACCATCATGTCCTGTGACAATCTCCAGGAGAACGGTCATGTCATCAGCAGGGTCCTGCGCGCCTACAGCAGTCTTTGCAATCCCGCCCTGGAACGCTGGATTGCAGAGAACGTCGCCTTTCCCAACAGCATGGTCGACCGCATCACTCCGGCTACCACGCCCGCGGACATCGAGTGGTTACGAGATCATTTCAGCATCGATGATGCCTGGCCCGTGGTCACCGAACCGTTCAAACAATGGGTAATCGAGGACACCTTTGCAAACGGTCGTCCACAATGGGAGCGCGTCGGGGCCCAGTTCACTACCGACGTCGCCTCCTATGAAATCATGAAGATGCGCCTGCTCAATGGCAGCCATCTTGCCATGGCCTACCTGGGTGCGCTGATGGGCTTTACCTATGTTCAGGACATCATGGCAGACCCTCTGCTTGTCTCCTTCATCCGGAGCTTCATGGAAGAGGTCACCCCGGTTGTGCCCAGGATTCCAGGCGTTTCCGTTCCGGACTACAAAGCGAGCCTTCTGGACCGATTCGCCAATCCCACCATCAACGACCAGGTTACTCGCATCTGCTCCGAGGGATCGGCAAAGCTGCCCAAGTGGCTCCTGCCTTCCATCCAGGATTTACTCGACATGGGCGTCTCTACGCCTTTGCTCAGTCTTGTCGTCGCGAGTTGGATCTTCTATCTCGGTCGCGGCAAAGATCAGAACGGCCGCCCCCTCGAGATCGTTGACGCCCGAGCCGAAGAACTGACTCGCATCGCTGCGGAGGCAGGTGTCGACCCAGGTCCCGTTTTGGGTATAAGGACCATCTTCGGGGAGAGGTTGCCCGCAACACCCGGCTTCATTGATGCGATCTCGAGAGCCCTGCAGACACTCTCGGACCGAGGGGTCCCGGATACGCTCCGCATATATCTGGCGAAAGCCTCGTAGGCCAGAACATCGTCTCTGCTCGATCTCGCCCGTTGTGCGGACTCGGTACAGCGAAACAAGTACGTCGACGTAGATCATAGGTCAGCGATTGACCGATCAGTACCGCCCTCCGCCATCAACACGGAAGCCCCAGTGCAGCAATTAAGTCCGCCCCGCGTGCGTGGGCTGTAAGGCTGAATCCTGGGCACGCTTCCAGTATCGTGAGAAGCGTTTCAGGTCAAAGCCGCGCGAAGTCTGAACAAAGGGCGCTGGTTCAAACCAGACTACCGGTAGGTGTTTTTCCACCTCCGTTGCTGCAGCGTTGAGGCGAGGATCTGGTGTGCGCTGCGCAAAAATGTAGTCGGCCTGAGCAGACCGTGCAGCGGCAAGGAGCTGTTCCGATGGTTCGCCTACACGGATCTCGATATCTCCAGGCATTTCCTGAAGGCATTCCGCAATGAACATGACGCGCTTGAGGGAGATCCGGTTTGGAACCAGCCAACCCGTGTCCCAAAAGAACACCGCGGGGGCATTCATGTATAAAGCGAGCACAGGAGCAGCTGGATTGAGACTGTCGGTGTGGTGCCAAATAAGTGGCTTGCCCTCTGGTACCTGTGCGATAACCTTCTTGTCTGGTTGCGCATAGGGTCGCGGCGGAATGAACTCACCCTGACCGGCGTAGCTATGCAGCTGAGGAAAGAGTTCGTCCTGCAACGTTTCGTAGCTTTGGTCGAAGGGACAGGTGCCTCTATCTGCGTGGGGACAAACCCTGCAATAAGTACCCTCGGTGTAGCGCTCTAAATTTTCGCGATTAAAGATATAGGGCGCGCTCGCGAAGGTAGAGGCCACCCACTGCCAGGAGAGATTATTGCTCGCAGGGTCACCGTCAATCAAATGTTCGAGGAACCAGCGCGCCCCTGCCTGCCAGCGAATGCGGCGCCAGTGAACGATGTAAGAGGCCAGCCAAAGGCGGGCATGATTGTGCAGGTAGCCTGTCTGTTCGAGATCCTTGGCGCAACTGTCAATGCAAATGAGTGTCGTTTTCGCTGAGGGGATGTCCTCGGATAGCACGTCTGCGTACTGCGCGGCCTCGACTCCTGTCTTGTAGGGCTCTTGATCCTGCCAAATTCCCTCGCCTAGTTCCACGTAGAGACGTTGCCAGTAATCGCGCCACGCAAATTCATTGATCAGTTTGTCCGCATGCGCCGGGTCGTCTGTCTGCTCCAACGCGTGATCTCGAACCTCTGACAAGGTGAGTACGCCATGGCGCAGGTACGCCGACAGGCGTGTTACGTCACCGGAAAGGAAGTTGCGACTGTCTCTGTAGGCTCGTGGCTTGATCTGCGCGAGTGTGTCGAGAGCGGCTCTCCTGCCGCCCAGTGTCGGGCTGATGGCGGAGTCCTCTGCAAGGTAGGGGAGCAAAGCGCGAAGCGCCGCGGCTAAAGATTGTCGGTCAGAATACTTCTTGAGCTCATCATGGGTCACACCTCTACAGTAGCGATCTCCAGTCGTGAACCTGCAACATCGCAAGTTGCTATTTCAGTCCGGCGAACAGTTCAGACTTTGGCAGGTCACTCGCTGCGGAAATCCACGCGGGACATGACAGGACTTCGATCGCTGATTTCAGCAACGGGGTCCCCGCGGCAGTGCTCAATAGCCATCTGACCGCAATCTTCGATGTACAAAAAGACCAAGTGTATCAGCGTGTCGGTTCACTGCTGCTTTGCGCTTCCACCAACTGCTCCGAACGACCATGCATTTCTACTTACCACATAAGCCGTAACGAGTACCAAGCTTGAAAAACTACTAAAAAGACGTTACTGTAAGATCAATTATTTTGCATGAGGCAAGGAGCTGCAGTTGACAGACGTGGCATAGAAAATGGTTTCCTGCCGCTCACCGGGTGCAGTCCACCTGTTATCACTCTTGATCGCCAGCATCCTTATGGGGAAGAAAACCTGAACGAAAGCCTGGGTGTAAAGCACAAGAGAGATAGGCTACGAAGTGTGGGCATCGCACTAGGCCTGACTACCATTGGTCTTCTCTGGATAGTAGCTCCGGCAGTGAGTCCTTCTCACCAGGCAATCTATCACTGGAGCGGCTCTCCGCTGACGCTGTTCCTGCCGATACTGCTTGATTTTCTTATCGTATGGTTGCTAATAGCATCGGCGCTAATTGTCGGCCATAGGAGCAGGGCGTTGTGGCTGGGAATTCTGCTGTTCCTGCCCTTTATAGTGCTTAAGAGTTGGGCTCTTTATGAGGCGCGAGTTCCTCCTCAACTGCTAAGTCGTTCTCTGTTCTGTGGGGGCCTCAGTCTCTCTCTTTTCCTCACATGGTTCCGGCGAGCAGGTCTTGAGAAAACGATCGCCAATGCCATTGGTTTGATTTCTACGATCTTGATGTTTGTAGGTGTAAGCGGCCTTGCACTCCTTTGTCAGCTTGTATGGTTCAGCTATCAAAGCCGAAACATGGTCGCTCAGAACGCACCTCATCCGCTTCGAAGAGCATCAGTCCATCGCGAGAATCATCGCCGACTTGTCTGGATCTTGTTCGACGAGCTATCCTACGCTCAAATCTTTGAGCATCGTCAACCTGGACTACAGCTTCCCAACTTCGATGCTTTTGCAAAACAGTCAACCGTTTTGACGGATGTCCTCCCTGCCGAGTACCTCACGGAAAAAGTCGTTCCTGCCTTATTCACAGGGTATCCGATCGATCAAATTCAGGCGTTGCCGGCCGGAGGAATCTCGCTTCACAATCCTGTGACGAACATCTGGCACACCTTCGATGAACACGACACTGTCTTTCAGGACGCCAGGAACGACGGATATGAAACAGCTTTGGCGGGCTGGTACAACCCCTACTGTCGTCTTCTTCCCACGTTACTCGACACCTGCTTTTGGGTGAACGGATCACCAGTCTCGAACGGCATGGAACCCGCCTTCGGCGTATGGGGGAATATGCTTGCGCCAGTAACGTTTCTGGCTGCTCAGGGAGCTTCGCAGTATGCGTTGCATCACTTTTTCACGGTTCGTCCAGCGACGTTTCGAGAATCTGAGATTCATATAGCCGATCTTCAGGCCATCTCCCATGCGGCCGATCAGGCTTTACTTGATCATTCAGCTACTTTCGTTATGCTGCACTATCCGATCCCGCATCCTCCCGGCATTTACAGCCGTGCAACGCAACAGCTAACCAACCAGAACTCTAGTTACCTAGACAACCTCGCCCTTGCAGACCAAGTACTCGCACACATACGGTCCATTCTCGAGCACGACGGGCAATGGGACGATTCCACAATCGTCATTATGGGTGACCACAGTTGGCGAACTCCGCTCTGGAGGCCTGACCTTGGCTGGACTGCTGAAGAAGAAAACGCTAGTGGTTCTGGCATTTTTGATCCGCGTCCCGCATACATGATCAAGTGTGCTGGGCAACAGGAAGGCGCTTTGATTAGCAAGCCATTTGACGCCCTGAAAACTCGCAAGTTGATGGACGCATTGCTTGCGCGAACGATTCGGTCTCGAGGGGAGTTAGCGGAATGGATTGAGCGTCAAATGTCGCTTCGGTGATAGTTACTAAAACATTGGACGCAACACTATTTGTCGTCCGCAGTCGGACCAAATGTGGCTGGGACCTTTTCGCCGAGAAGCCTGAGGTAGACCCCGAGTTGGGCGCGGTGATGAATCATGTGGTCGAGAAACAGCGTGCGATAGGCGCCATAGCGAGTTGTCTGGAGCACCATATTGCCCTGCTTCAACAAGGTGAAGCCCTCGTCAAACGTCGGGTCACTCGTTGCCTTCAATGTCTCGACCAGGCGCGCGGCCATGGCTTCAAAGTTACTTACGAGACCCGCCTTCAGCTTCATACGCAGAATCTCGCGTGGATCATCTGGGGTACCCATGTTGATACTGGTCAAGGTGAGATACAGGTGTGCAAAACCAGCAAGCTCGGCGGTATGACCTGCCAGCCGTGTGAGCGGCATCGATTTCTCATGGGGAACGAAGTCGTTCCGCCCATCGGGCACTTCGTTGAGCACCTTGCGAGTGTTGTCGAGTTGCTGTTCGAGCTCAGGCAGGAGACGTTCGGCGAGAGTCATGACACTCCTTTAAATGTCCAGGATGCCACATGCAGTCGAATTTGCTTCGTTACAAGCAACATACCTCTGAGCCGGTGTATGGCTTCATGCAACGCGGTGCGGCACAA
>CAHJWN010000159.1 GCA_903642265.1 Acidobacteriaceae bacterium
GACAAAGCCGAGCACCGGGGTTGTCTTGAACTGCGCCTGCGCCTGCTGCGCTGTCTTGAACTTTGTGGTTCCTTCGCGTGCCACCAGGAGAACGCTGTTGCACGCTCGGGCCAGGGTCACGGCGTCTGCTACAAGATTCACGGGTGAGGAGTCCACAAAGATCCAGTCGAACCAGGTGCCAGCAGTGGCAATCAACTTCTCAAAGCGAGGATGCGAGGCAAGATCCCCGGCATTTTCGGCCTCGCCTCCGCCCGGGATAAACGTCAGAGCCGCCAGCCCTGCATGGATGGGCGTAGCGCTTCCCGTTGTGTCACATCGTTGCATGACCTCAAGCAAGGTTTTTCCGCCGGAAAGATAATCGCTCAGGCCTGGTTCTCTCGACGTACCCAGGACCTTGTGCAGGGAACTACGGCGCATGTCACCGTCGATCAACAATACGCGGTTGGACTTATGGCGAGAAAAGGAAAGCGCGAGATTCAGCGTTACGAAGCTCTTGCCTTCACCCGGAAGGCCGCTGCTGACGACGATCGATTTCAGAGGAGCCGCGTCGCGCGCTTCCATGATGTGTGAGCGCAGACTACGAAATTGCTCAACGTGGGCACCGCGATCTTCAAGCGCTGGAAGATAGGCGGCCAAGGGCGTCCAGCGTCGCCTCTGGACCTCCGAGAAGTCGACCGGTGCCAGAAGCTGACCCAGCGTCTCGTCGGAGGGTGGCAGTGTCTCAACATAGGTAGGCCCGAGAGGATCGGTCTCTGGTTCGGGATAGCCTGGCACTTCAGGATTGAGCAGGTTCTGAACGGCACGAGCCGCTGCCGTTTCGCGTGTGCTCTCCTCATTGCCTACCGTTCGTTCTAACTCAGCGCGAAGAAGCGCTTCATAGATCTTGCTCATGACGTCTTCCTCTTCGGGGTATCGGCGATAACGGGCGTATTGCCGGCCTTGGTCAGATCCTGAAGATGATCGTGCTGCCGGATGGCGGAGACATCGATTTCCAATGCTGGGTCATACAGCATGGATACATCGTCCTCCAGGTTGAGATCCTGTATTGCCGCATAGGCAACGCTGGCAGGTACCTGCCGGAACTGGTCGACATAGGCAAAGATCAGAGCATTTTCGCAGATGAGATTGACCAGGCGCGGGATGCCGTGACTTGCCTTATGGATCAGCTGTACCGCATCAGGCAGGAAAATTTCAGCAGTTGTGCCCGCAATCTTAAGCCGGCCATTGATGTAATCAGCCGTTTGCGCCGCTGTTAGGGGCTTCGTGCGGCACCAGAGCGCAATACGTTGACGAAGCTGGCGCACATTCGGCTGCCGGAGCTTGGCTTCCAACTCAGGCTGTCCTGACAGGACAATCTGTGCAAGTTTCTGGGAGGAAGTTTCCAGATTCGTGAGTAACCGAATCTCCTCAAGTAGCTCCCAGGAGCAGTTCTGCGCTTCGTCGACGACGATGACGCAGATCTCGCCCTCGCGATAGCGATCGATCAGCCAGCGATTCAGCTGAATGATCATGCTCGCCTTGGTATGGCTGACCGGTGTGAGCCCGAAGTCGGCCAGAACGAATTCCAGGAAGTCCAGGATCTCCAGACGAGGGTTGAAGATAAAAGCGCTGTGGATGCGAGTGCGATGCAGCGCATTCAGGGTATGGCGCAGCAGAGTGGTTTTGCCGGTTCCCACCTCACCCGTGAGCACCATAAAGCCCTTTCGCGACGCGATCCCATGCTGAAGGCAGGCCAGCGCCTCCCGTGTATGGGGCATCATGCACAGAAACCGCGGGTCCGGGTTAATGGTGAAGGGCTCGCTCTCGAGATGGAAGAACTGCTTATACATGGCTAGCTGTGGGCACCTGCCAATTGCTTTTTCTTGCCGAATCGGAAGAGTGAAACGAGGCGACGCAGACCCTGCCGAGCCCGAGTATCCGGCGTGTCCGAGACAGGGATGACGCCCAGGGTAGGCAGATTTGTAAACGCCCAGATGTCCCGCTCACTGCGAAGTGTTGTGTCCCGATACTCAAGAAGACCGGAGACGAGAAGCCCGAGTGCCAGCCCGAAGCCTGCCCCTGTGACGGCGAAGATAGGTCGTTTGGGGGAGAAGGGAGCGTCGGGCAGGTTAGCCGCATCCATGACCTGGAAGTGCTCGCCTTCCTGGCGCTTCTCCAGGTCCGTCGACATCGTTGCCGTATTCATCTTCGTCTGCAGGTCGTTATAAAAGGTCTGTGCCGTATCGTGATCGCGCGTCAGCAGCTTGTATTGCTGGTCTACAAGGGGGCTGGCTTCCAGCTTCTCCTGGTAGCCGCGCATTGTGGCCTGGATCTGCGCTTGTTCCTTGCGTTTTGCATCAATGCCAAGCTCCGCATATTTCAGCTGCGCCCGCAGTTGTTGGACGGCGGGATTCTCCCGAACGATAGAGGGAGAGCCAGGCGTCCGCGGTGCCGAGGGAGCCGTCTGCTGCGACATCTTTCTGCGGACGTCAGCGATTTTACGGCGTACCGAGACCACCTCAGGGTAGTCACTCGTGTAATGCAATAGGAGGTCAGCTTCCTGGCTCTGAAGCGTCTGCAACTCCGCCTGCTCTGCGTCCAGCGCAGGGTTCGTCATGGGGACGATGGCGGGGATAGCGGACGATGCCGTGCCTGTTGAGGCCGGGGTGTTAGTCGCCTGCGCCAAGATGGACTGGATCATCGCGCGGTCCTGTTCCTTGCGAGCCAGATCCTGATTTGCTGCCTCAAGCTGGGTGCTCAGAGTCCCCAACATACTGGAGTTTGTGTTCTCTTCACCCGGAAGCCGTCCTATATTTTTCTGCTGAAACTGCGCCAACTTGGTGTCTTGCTCATCCAGGTTACGTTTGGCGTTGTCCAACTGACCTTTCAGGAAGTCTGTCGTTCCTTCCGCTGATTGTGCACGCTGCTTCAGATTCTCGTTCGTAAACATCGAGGTGATCTCGGTGCATACAGCCTGCGCGACATGGGGGTCGCTCGCCTTGAAAGAGATGTAGAAGCCCGGCAGTCCACGCGCCAGCTCGGAGTGAATGGGCTTGATTTCAATGTCCTTCCGCATAAGGTCAAGCCTGGTGTCCATGTCAGCGTGCAAATTGCTGAAAAGGTTGTAGCTCTCCAGAATCGGCTGTAAGCGGGACCTGCTGAGAATCTGTTCCTTCATGGACGAAAGCTGGCTATCGAGATCATCATTGATAACCGGCTTCACATAGCCCTCGGAGACTTTTTGGCCCTCAACCAGCACCAGGGTCTGCGAAAGATATTCTGGTGGAATTGTGTAGCTGAAGGAATAGCTCACAATGGGCAGAATCAGCAACGGAAGGAGAACAAGCCACCAGCGTCGCTTCAGAATAGTGAGGTAGTCTTCGGGAACTAACGGGCGATGACCTAACATGAAAGGCCTCCTTATCTGCCGAGAAGGATGGAACGTGGGGAGTAGCTGATGCCGAGACCCACCGCCTGGTAGACCCCGCTGAACGCATTCTGGGCCACAAAAGCAGATCTCCCGGCGTTATATGTCTGATCTTGCAAGTTGTAACTGATGAATGCGGAGAAGTTGCGTCCCAGCCGCCGGGAGCCTTGCCCTCCAACGAACACACCATCACTCTTGAATTGGTATAGCGTGAAATTCGGTAAACTCGATGACCTCGCATACCCGATGTCACCTGACACACTCCAGTTCTTGCCAAACTGCCTGTGCGCCGTACCGGTGATGCTGTCCGAGAAGGAACCGGGTACCACTCCTGACCCGTTGTTCGCGCCGCGGGAGTACGAGATGGCATAGGCCGTTGTACGGCTTAGA
The DNA here is from genome assembly GCA_903642265.1 of Acidobacteriaceae bacterium. Taxonomy (GTDB): domain Bacteria; phylum Acidobacteriota; class Terriglobia; order Terriglobales; family Acidobacteriaceae; genus Edaphobacter. The sequence goes on from CAHJWN010000159.1 coordinate 3,797, forward strand.
TAACCCGCGCTTGCCCCTGCGGCGACGGTCGTCGCTGTGCCACTTATGGCCGCGCTGGATCCACCGATGATCTGTGGTCCTGCGTACGCATCCGTGGTGAAGCGACGTGTCCACTGCCGGGAATATTCAAGCGTTGCTCCCTGGGCGTAGAACGAATAGGTATTGCCCGAGTAGTTGAAGTTCGTGTAGTTGTAGTTTCCAGTCAGCGTGTCGCGGGCGGAGAAGTGGTAACTCAGGCCTGCCGATCCGCCCTCGGTCGTACTATCGAGCGCCAGAGTCGAATTGTCCCCAATGAAGCGCTGGACGGCATAGATGCCGGTCGCCTGGGCCGAAACTTTGCCGGTAAGCTGTCGCCCAACGGTACCGGACAGGGTATTGCTCACCCGCGGACCGTACGTCGTCAGGACACCTATGCCGGACGTTGAGCCGACAGCGACCGGGTCCACTCCAAGATCGCCTGTCCCGGGTACACCCGACAGCCCACCCACGGGGCTCTCCGGAAGCAGGCTCACCGAATCGGCAACGGCAATGTTCCAATGCCTGGTGCTCAGGATCTGCGAAAAGGAGAGGCTTTGATAGGTGGTGGTGGGTTGGCGAGAGTCGCCAATCAACACGCCTCCTGCATAAACCGCACTGAACGGGTGGAACTGGCTCTTAGAGACGTAGCCGACGTCGCCAGAAAGATTGGTGCCGAAGCTTGTTCCGTTGTTGTAAAAGCCGGTCGAGATGACCTCGGAGGCGCTAACGCCATAGTTCAGGCTGCCACCGACTCGCGGCAGGGAAAACCCGACACCCTGGGGGCCAACGCCAGCGTCGGCCGGTATCGATTGGGCACCTGCCGACGAAACAGCCGCGATCCAGAGAGACAGCGGAGCACATTTGAGAAACCTGCTCATGGGATCACGATCGTGTCGCCATTCAACAGTGTGACGCCCTGCATGTCACCCTCCTTGACGGCTTTCTTGTAGTTGAACGGAATCTTCTGCTGTTTGGCGCCAACTGTCCGGAGGATGTAGATGTGCTTGAGGTTGGCGTAAGGTCCGGGGCCGCCGGCGGTGGCGATTGCCTGGAGAGGCGTCATGCCGGGAGTCATCTGCAATGGGCCGACTTTTCCTACCTCGCCCACCAGATAGATTCGTTTGCTGTTGATTGCGAGGACGGAGACAGTAACGGACGGATCCGTGATGAGCTTTTTGAGCCGCGACGTGACCTCTTGCCCAAGCTGCATCGGTGTGTATCCCGAGGCCGTGATGTCTCCCACAAGCGTGATCGAGATCATGCCATCAGGGCGCACCGGGAGGGATCCTGAGAACTTGGGCTCGTTAAAGACGTTTACCTCGAGGGTGTCGCCCGGCCCGATGACATAGTCCGGGTCCACCGTGCCCTTCTGGATGACGGGC
>CAHJWN010000160.1 GCA_903642265.1 Acidobacteriaceae bacterium
TTTGGGCATTCTGGGCTCGCTGGACATCAATCGCGGCGACCCCCTGCTCGGGTGGGATACCGATCAGTTCCCCAACGACCTGTACTCGATGACGCTCTCGATGTATCACGTCCTGCGGGCTGGCGGCCTGGGCGTGGGCGGCATGAACTTCGACGCTAAAATTCGTCGCCAATCCATAGATCCAGAAGACCTGCTGCACGCCCACGTAGGGGGCGCGGACCTCTGCGCGCATGCGTTCCTGCTGGCGGCAAAGATGTGGGAAGACGGCACGCTGAAGCAGGTCATTGACAACCGCTACGCCGGCTGGCAGACGGCCGAGGGCCAGAACCTTCTCAGCGGCAAACTCTCGCTCGAGCAGATCGCCGCCAGGGCCGAAAAGGACAACATCAACCCGCAGCCCAAGTCCGGCGGGCAGGAAAAGCTGGAGAACCTATTCATTCGGCAGCTCAGGTAATGTTGGACATAAGAACACGAAGTGCCCTCCAAACGGCGAAGTTGAGAGGGCATTTGTGTCTTTTTGATGTGTAGAAATGCGTTTGAAACACGTTTTAACGCCGTGTGAGTGCGCCCCGGACTGCGGCGTGGCTGCCTTGCACTAGAAGCTCATTCGCGGTAAATTCTCGGCCCGGGTAGCACCCTTTCCGAAGATGAACACGATGGGAAATGCGGTATTTTTCCCAACCCGTGAGTTACTGAAAAGAGCGATTGTGTTGCAACCGACCTCTCCCTGTACGCAGGGATTCGGAGCACTCGTCCCGAGGCAGTCCTTGTAGTCACTTGCAGCATCGTCTATGCATTCGTTGAACGATGTTTGACAACTGTTGCTTGCACCGCACGCTTCTTTCTGGCTGTAGCAAGATGCCTTTTCGTAGTTGTAAAGCTGTATGCAACTATTGGCAGCCTTTGCTTGGCAACAGATCAACAGGCCGGAACAGCTGATAAACGTATTAAGGACAGTTCTAAATGTAGTTTTCACCCAGAGTCTCCAGCGTCTCAATTTACTGCAAGAAGGGCTGCCATAGTTAATATCATTTAGGTTTCATGTGCCAGATGATTGTAATTGATCCTTAATTACAAGCTGTTGATGAAGTCAAGACTAGAAGCTCAGGCGAAGCTGAAACTCCGTCGTACGCGGGCCGCCCTGGTCGAAGGTACCCGACTGCCGCGTGACACGAACACTGTTGTACACGTCGGCGTTGTTGGGACCGTTCAGGTTGCCCTCACCGGACTGGTTAAGAACTCCCCCGAACGGGGCCACACCAGGGTTGGTGCTGCCGCCGAAGTTGCCGAAGTTGCCCACATTGTAGAAGGCGACCTTGGGCTCCAACATGACCCCTTCACCCAGCGTGTGCACATAATGTCCCACACGGATCGGGTAGGAGAACGTCAGGTCCATGGATTCGTACATGGGGTTGTTCAGCGCGGACCCAGTGACGGCATTCGGCAATGGCTGAACCGTCGCACCGAGAGCCACAAGTTGAGCCGCGGTCATAATGCCAGAGTTGACAAGAGCTAAACCGGCCGGTGTGAGGCGCCCCGGATACGTGGCGTTGAAGTTGTTAATGTAAGCGCCGAGGTTAGCAGGCTTTATCCGGTGCATGTAGTCGCCGGGTAAAGTGCCGGGTGCCAGGTCACCGAAGGTGCCATCGCCATCGAGATCGGAGCGGTAAATGTTGGCGACGGGATCCGCTGGACCTGCTGCCGAGTCTAGGGTTAGTGACTGAGGTAGAGCTGAGTAGAAATGGCCTATGACGCCGATCTCGGGGCCGTATTTGACGAAGAAAGATCCACCAAAGTTCACCTCGTGCTTGCGGTCTAGCTGCGACCGACCAATGAACTGGGTCGGGTTGTCATTGCTCCAGGACGGACTGCTAAAGAATTGGTCACTGGTCGAATTGTTAGAGGACGAAACGATCCGGGACAGGTTGTAGGAGATCTGCAGATTGGAACGCTCGATGCCGGGTACTGGCCGCGAAGTCTGCTGACGGTACACGACCTGGAAGGCGTCGTACCCAGAGCGGCCAACTGGCAGCAGGAAGGCGCCGCTACCGAGTAGAGGATTCTGACCAGCAAAGGCTGCGCCGTTAGCGACGGAGCGCCCGTTGGCCGCAGAAGATTCGCCACCGTTGAACTGGTTACCGGAGTCCAAGCCGTTGCCCGCAAAATCGTCAATGGTTGCACCGCTCACAGCACCGTTACTGCCGGTGTGTATACCGGGGCAAGCGACGATTGCTTGCTGGATTGAGCCCACGCCGCAGGCAGCCAGCGTTGCCGCTACAGCATTGTTCGCAGCAGCTGTGTTAAGGAAGCGAGCTGCACCGACGTGATTGACGTCGAGTTCCTGCGCGATCTTCAGGGTGCTGTTGTGGATGTAGTCGGCCGAGATGACCGCACCCTTGAACAGTTCACGCTGAACACCGAAGTTGTACTGTTCGGAGTACGGTGTCCGGTACGGCGCACCATAGACACCAGTGGCGTCGAGGGTGTTGCCGATGAACTGCGGGTTTGGCGATACGGGGCTCTTGGCAGCGCTGGCCTGATAGCTCGCTTCAAGCGACTTCGCATACGGAGCCGCGACGTTCACCGGTGCCGCGCAAATCTGCTTGATCGACAGAGTCTGTCCGTTTACCGTGGCGGAGTTCGTGATAGAGCCGTCAGAATTAGTGAACTGGCCTGAAGGGCAGATGTTGCCGTTGTCCGCTTCAGAGAAGAAGGGGCCAGCTGCAAGCAGGCTGGTACGGGCGTTGGTTGTGTTGTTAAAGACGTCGCCCTCAAAAAAGATGCCCGCACCTACACGGAAGACGGTCTTGTGATCGCCGGGAGCATAGGTGAAGCCGACCTGGGGGCCAAAGTTGCCGTAAGGCTGGTGCACATGCGGAGCGAACTGCGCCCCGTATTGCCCAAGGAGGGAGGTGTTGCCGGTGCAGGGCAGATCGCCCAAGTTGCCGACGGTCGAGTTGTACTCGCCGGAGCTTTCAAGAACGGAGCAGGGGAGGGGAGCCACGTCCTGGTTAGCCCGATCGGTATCCACACTCCACCGCACACCGGCAGCCACGGTGAAGCTGGGTTTCACCTTCCACGAGTCAGCAATGTACGCGCCCTCGCGCCAGTCGTGAACGCCGCTGCCGATCAAACCGAAGCCTTGGTTCTCAGTAAAGTAGCCCAAACCATTGCCGAGATATAGACCACTTGCGTGATAACCATTCAGCGGATCACTCAAGCATTGGCCGGGTGTTCCAGTACCGCAACTCGCGAGCGCAGTGGACGCATTCTCACGCAGACGTGGGCCAAGGCCGAAAAAGTTAGCAAAGCCACCGCCCAGGATGTGATTAATGCTGTAGCCGAAGCGGACAGTGTGTGAGCCACGCGTCCACGAACCGTCGTACCGGGCCTGCTTATCGCTTTGGAAGGTACCCTGCGGTGCGTCGACGTTTGGACCCGTAGCGAGAAGGGAGGTCGTGCCGGTGACATATTGAAAGGTGACGCCCGGCAGGAGGTTGGTGAGTCCTTGAGGCACGTTTGCCGTGGTATCACCAATGAGGTTGTGAAATTTTTCGTAACTGCCGCGGAACGAATGCGTCCAGTGACCGAACTGATAATCCACACCACCTGAAATGCCCGGTGTGTTATCGCGGTTTGCATACGTTTCGAACTGCTGGCCAAAGTTGCTTTGCAGCGAGTTGACGTTGTAGTTGATGCGAGCGAAGTATCGGCCGGAGAGCGGTCCGTTGTAGTCAAGACGGACCGTGGAGTAGGTTTCACGATAGGGCGAACCGATGATTTGACCGGCATACTGGGCGGTAAAGGGACCGCCCACAGCTGCAGCCACGGAAGCGTCCTGCTTGATGCGTTCAGCGTTACCGAAGAAGAAGAGCTTGTCCTTCCAGATGTACCCACCCAAGGATCCACCAAACTGGTTGCGCTGAAACGGCGGATTGAGAGCGAGCGTTGAGGCTGCGCCTGCGCGGTAATCCTGGAAATTGTAGAAGAGTTCGCCGTGGAAGCCGTTGGTGCCGGTGCGCGTGGTTACGAGGACCTGGCCGGTGGAGGTAACGTCGCCGGAGACATCCTGGGTGGAGCGGTTTAGCTGGAACTCGCCGATGGCACCTTCCGAAACGTTGAAGATGGTGGTACCGACAGTCTCGTCGGTGATGTCCTGACCATCCAGGAGGATGCGGGTAGTACGGCCCGAGACGCCGCCAATGGATAGGGCCGAGTAGCCGGCTTTAGTGGGATCGAACGAGCCGCCAGCCTGGAGGACGACGCCGGGCTCAATCTGGGCGACGTCAAGGAAATTACGGCCATTGATGGGCAGCGACTGAATCTGCTGTTGCGTGAGCACGTCACTGACTCCAGGCTGGTCAGCATTGACCTGGACGCTACCTGCATCCACCTCGACGGTTTCACTGGACTGCCCCACCGAAAGCTTGAAGGTACCCGGTGTGGCCGTACCTACCCGGACGACAGTAGTCACTTTCAGCGTCTGGAAGCCCGGAGAGGTAACAGTGATTTTGTATCCACCCGGGTCCAGAGGACCCACAGAGTAGTATCCGGAGCCGTCGGTTTTCAGAGTGCGGTTTTGTCCAGTCTCCGGAGAACTGACCTGTACCGACGCTCCAGGAACGGCGGCTCCACTGGCATCCGTAATCGTGCCCTGGATCGAACCACCATTGGTGGAGACGACCTGTGCGAAGAGCGATGGCTGCGTAAGAACGAACGTCGTCGAGAGCAGCGCAAGGGGGAGGGATGCGAAAGAGGACAGTTTGTTTTTTTGAGGCAAGCTCACAACTCCAAGAGGGTCTTATCGCGGATGTATGCAATCAGCGTGCCACTCTTGGGGGATACATCAGTAACCTAAATAGGCGTTTTAGGCCTCACAGATTCCGCAAATAAAAAGTAGTGTTGAACAATATGTGAAATTTTGTAGATTGTCGTTAGGAATGTGAAGGGAGAACGACCCGCTGGGCATTCTCCCCTTTGGCAAGCTAGACGGCCTAAATGTGTTCGGTGTGCTCGGTGGGGATGATGCGGTAGCCGCGCCAGCCGTAGTAGATGATGAAGAGATAGCAGAGGAAGGGGAGAAAGAGCGCGTGATGGATCCCGATTCTGTCTGCCAGGAAACCCATGAG
>CAHJWN010000161.1 GCA_903642265.1 Acidobacteriaceae bacterium
ATGGCTGGCGAATGGTCGTCATGGCAGGAGTCGATACTTTCGCTGGCAGAACGTCATCAAAGCCCATCACTGAGCAGTTGCCCGGCACCTGGACTCCCGCCTCTGTCAACCCTCGCACCACGCCCAATGCCGTCAGATCGTCGAATGCCAGTACCGCAGTAAACTTCTTGCGGCTCCGGATCAGTTGCTGCGCCAGCCGCATCCCCTCTTCAAATCCCGACTCTGGACCGGCCAGCCCTGGCAACTCAAAGACCAGCTTCGGATCGATTGCCGTTGCGGACTCCTGTGCAACCCTGCATATCCCCTGCCAGCGCGGATCGCTGTCGCTCATCTCTCTCGGACCTCGGATAAACGCGATCCTGCGATGTCCCAGGTCAAGCAGGTGCTGCAGCGCCATCGCCCCCCCGGCATCGTTGTCGACCAGGATGGACGAAATGCCGCGTGATGTCAGGTCGCGTCCTACGATCAGGATGGGGACGTTGTTCTTGCGCACATCCGCGAGCAGGTTCGTCTCGTCGAAGACCCAGCTGGCGATAACCACCACACCCTCCGCGCGCCGCTCCAGCACCAGGTTGAGCGACCGATCGAAAAGCGCTCTCTGCGTCTGCGCATCCATCACCAACGGGAGGTAGTCTGCCGCCTGCAGGCGATTTTGCAGCCCCCGCATGATCGGTACGCAGAAGGGGTCCGACAGGTCAAAGGCCAGCACACCGATTGTCTGGGTACTCTGCCGCCTCAGCGATCTCGCTCTTGCATCAGGATGATACCCAAGCTGCCGCGCCATTGTGCGTACGCGGTCTCGAGTGCTGGCGGCGACGTTCTTCGCCAGCGGCGCATCGCTCAGCACGATCGAGACAGTGGAGACGGACAGACCACTTGCCTTCGCAACATCGAGTAAGGTCACATGGCCGGATTTGCGCTGTCCCATCCCACTCTCCTGGTACCCGTCCGTGCCATTCAGGCCATGTCATGACCGTCAGGTTAAGTCTTCGTGAACGTTTATGCTTGACACGCTGGTGGAGTCAAACTAAATATATACACATTCGCATTTAGTTCAAACGATTGAATAAGGGTATTTTTAGAATCCCACGATCCGAACTCCGGAGGCAGGTCATGACTTTTGCCAATTCCCGCAGCGTTTCTTTCTGCAAAGAACTGTTTCCCGCCTGTATACTCCTTGCCGTTTCCTTGACCGCGCATGCGCAGGCAGGCCGCGGCAGCATCAGCGGGACCATCGCCGACCCCAGTGGAGCCACTATTCCGGGCGCTACCGTCGTCGCCCGTGACACGGGCAAAGGAACCACCCAGTCCACCGTCTCGACCGCTGCAGGTGTCTACTCCTTCATCTCGGTCGCCACCGGCAACTACGACGTCACCGTCAAGCACGACGGGTTCGAGACGTCCGTCCAGAAAAACGTTCATGTTTCGGTAGACCAGGCCAGCAGCATCAACATCACGCTCAGGCTTGGCCAGGTAGACCAGAGCGTCACTGTGGATGCGTCGTCGTCTGTGCTCGATACCAGCAACAGCACGGTCGGCCAGCTTATTTCTGCGCAGACCATTGACCGCGTGCCCCTCGTCTCTCGCGATGTTTATGAACTCGTCCAGCTCAGCGCCGGTGTGCTTCCCGCAAACGGAACACCGAACGCAGCCGACACCATCGGCGTCTTCAACCAGCGCTCCCTCGCCGACGTCTCTTCCTACACCGTCAATGGTGCTCTTCAGGCAAGTTCCTATTACATGATCGATGGCAGCCCCATCGGCGTCGCCGAGAACAACATCGCGGCCATCATTCCCGCCTTTCAGATCCCAGAAGATGGTGTTGAAGAGTTCCGCGTTGAGACCCAGAACACACCTGTCACCTACGCCAGCGGCGGCGGTGGCGTCATCAGCCTCGTCACCAAGTCCGGCACCAACGCTTTTCATGGCGACGCGTTCGGCTACTTTCGTCCCAGCGCCCTCGCTGCCAATGATTACTTCTTCAAGCAGAACAATCCCGGGGCCGCAACTCCCGACTTTCACCGTTATCAGGAAGGCGGTGCCATCAGCGGTCCGATCATCAAGGACAAGCTCTTCTTCTTTGGCGACTATGAAGCCACCCAGCAGGCTGCGCTCGAGGTAGGATCGTCCACCGTCCCAACCCTTGCCGAACGGAGCGGCGACTTCTCCGCTGACCCCTTGACGATCTACAATCCGCTCGTTCCCGATAGTGGCAATGTCGACCCCACAGATGGTCAGGTGCTACGCCAGCCCTTTGCCAACAACATGATCCCGATGGAAGATCTCAATCCCATCGCCGTCAGCTTTGCCAATAAGTTTCCTCTCCCTAACCACGCAGATGACGGCAATCCGCAACATACAAACAACTACAAGAGCTCTGGCCTTGATCCCCAGCATGCGCAGAAGTTCGATGTCCGTCTCGACTACACAATCAACCAGAAGAATCGCCTCTTCGGACGCTTCTCCTACGGACGCCTGACCTTCGGCAACGCCGACCTGTACGGCAACGGCTACGATCCTTACTTTTACGTAAACCTGACCAACACCCGCAACGGGATCATTGGATACGACCGCACCTTGAGTGCGACCTCGGTTCTGCAGTTTCGTGCCTCCTTCACGCGCCACTTCGAAGACCAGACTGGCGCCACAAGCCAGAACAACTTCGACATCACCTCGGTCGGCTTTCCGCAGGCGCTCGCAGACCAGGTGGACTTCCGCCAGTTTCCAGTCTTCACATTCGGCGATACTTCACCGGTCGGTGGCACCACGAACGAAGACACCTTTATCTTCGCCAGCGAGAACGGTGACGTAAGCGCCACCTTGACAAAGGTGTCTGGCAAGCATGAGATCAGTGCGGGCTTCGAGTTTCAGAAGATGTTCATGAACGTAGGCCAGCCTATAGCCCCGGCCGGAAGCTACGTCTTTGACACGACCGGTACAAGTTCCAGGGCATATAACGCGGTGGACGGGAGCGGCAGCGACTTCGCATCATTCCTGCTGGGTATCGGTCAGGCTCCCGATGGAGAGGGGCAAAACTTCACTAAGGACATCTTTGCCGCCGAAGCAAGCCCGTACTATGCCGCCTTCGCCCAGGACAACTACCACGTCACGCCGAAGCTGACCCTGAACCTCGGCCTCCGCTGGGAGATCTTCGGTGGACGCACAGAGCGGCATAATCGCCAGGAGTACTTCAACCCGGACCTTGCCTACAGCCTGAACGGCGTATCACTTACCGGGGGAGAGGTGTTCGCTTCCTCCGGCAATCGCAGCCCTTTCACTACGAATTTGACTGACTTCGCCCCGCGTGCCAGCTTCTCCTGGCAGAGCGCCCCGCACGTCGTGTTCCATGGCGGTGCCGGCATCTACTATGGTCCAAGTTCAGAGATGGTCGCCAATGCAAGTGTTAACGGCGATGGTTTTTCTTCTTCCACCCGATGGAACGCAACTCAAAATAATGCGGATGGCAATACCGTCATCCTGAACTCCCTCAGCAATCCCTTTCCTGCCGGTGTCGTCCAACCCCTCGGTAGCTCTCTGGGGCCTGCCACCAACCTCGGTACAGGTCTGAGCACGGTCCTCCACTCGCCCCACACCGTGACGACGTACAACTTCAACTTTGGCGTCCAGGTCGAGCTCCCTGGCAGCACCCTCTTCAGCCTGGCTTATGTCGGCAGCCGTGGGCTTCATCTTCCTCTCGGCACCGTTGATCTGAACGTACTACCGCTGCAGACCATCGCTCAGTACGGCGACTCGCTATGCGTCACCGGGGACGCAGGATGCGTCATGGTTCCGAATACGCTCGCAGCCGTCCAACCCGCACAAAGCCCGTTTTATGGGCAAAATACGGTCCCGCAGTATTTCGCACTGCAGCAATACCCGCAGTTCAGCACCGGCTACGGCAGCGGGGTTGCCGTCAACGGCTACGCGGGTGCTGACTCCGAGTACAGTTCGCTCCAGACCAAAGTTGAGAAGCACATGAGCCGTCACATCTCCAGCATCGCCAGCTTCACCTGGGGCAAGATCATGACGGATGACAGTCAACCGCCCTTCGGTTTCGTAGGCTATCAGCGCGGAGCTCCGCAGGACTGGCGCAACCTCAACCTCGAGCACTCCGTGAGTGCGCAGGACGTCAAGCTCCAGTTCAACTGGCAGGTCTCCTACGACCTGCCAATCGGAAGGGGCCGCGTACTCAATCTTGAAGGCCCGGTCGCCAACTCCTTGCTCGGCGGCTGGACCATCAACTCGATCGCCTATCTCAGCGATGGGGTCCCGATTGCCTCACCCGTAGGCACCGGCAGCCCATACTTCAACCAGCGTGTAGACCTCAGCTGCGACCCCGCCGCGCACGCCCTTCACACCGCCGCCCAATGGTTCAACTACACCTGCTTCTCTCAGCCTGCCAGCCCGTATCTCCCGGGTACTGCGCCTGCATACCTTTCCAGCGTCCGCACGGATGGCGCGCACCAGCTCGATCTTTCGCTCTATAAGAACTTCGCCCTCGGAAAGGATCGTGGCATCCGCCTCGAAGTTGGATCGTTCAACGTCACCAACACCGTGCAGTACGGCCTGCCTTCTGTCTCCTGGAATCCGGCCGTTGCTCAGGACCCAACCGTCCTTGCAGGCTTTGGGCAGATCACCAGTGCTGCCAACCAGCCGCGCCAGTTTCAGTTCGGTTCTAAGTTCACCTTCTAAACTCAGGTGAGATCTAGTCTCTGATACAAAAGGTCTCGTGCGGCAGTCTGAAGCCGCGAACTTCCATCACCTAAGTGAAGAAACTCAAGACCATGTTCCTCGATGAAGGCTCAACCACACACCTGCGAGCTGCATCGCCGCGACAGGCTTATAGGCTGACCTAAGGAGTCACCGCCGTCGAAGCGAGTCAATTTGCGCCACAAGCCTCACCCGCCCAGGTGGCGTCTCGAAAGCCCAGGTTGGCTCTCGAGAGGCAACAGCCTAACCGCAAACTAACTCCATGTGTCTATGGTGCCCGGAGGGGGACTTGAAC
>CAHJWN010000162.1 GCA_903642265.1 Acidobacteriaceae bacterium
GAGGCTCCACGTCAACCGTATCCGGGTCCATTTCGTCGCTCCAACGAGAAGCCCCGCTCCTCTTCACCGTTCAAGAACCGATGAGATATAAAGTTCCGGCAGCCCCCACGTCGCCGCATTTTTCCTGAATTCTCGTGCCCGCATCCGGAGCCGCAAGCTAAGTCTCTGTAGAATCGATCGCGGACGTGCCTATGAACATCTTTCGCTTTCTAACTCGTGCATTCATCGATGTCTTTGGCATTACCCACCCCACAGAAAAGCAGGAACGCAGCGCCACTTGGTTCATCTGTACGATGCTTGCCTTGCTTATTCTCGGGGCCGCGATCGTGTTCGTGGTGCTGCACCATCTCGCCCGGCGCTAGGCAGGATCCGCAGTACCCAAATGCCGCTGCAAATCACCGGAATTGTGTATTGATTCGATACACTTCGCTCCTTAGAGTGGCCGAAAGGCCCTGTATCCGGCGCACGATCCCGGGGAGTAGCTATGGCTGTCACTGGCATCACCAAATCCGCTCCCGCAAGCAAGCCGCGCAAAGGGCCGTCCAGCCACCTGGCGATTCTCCTGTCGGCAGGTCTCGTGGTCCTACTCGGAGCCTATGCGCTCGGCTATCTGCCGCAGTTCGGCAGCCTGGTCGAGGACGCCGTTCATTCCAGTCGGAGCTATGACGTTCCGGCGTTGAATCCCGCATTCTACGGCCTCGCTGGATTAGCAGCGTTCCTGCTCTTACTTGGCCTTATGCGCCTTATGGATACGCTTCTTGGCAGTCTTCGCAACACCACACCCCACAGCATTCGTCCCTTCAAGCCGGTTGAACAGTTCATTGAAGAGGCTGCTGCTGCAAAGATCAGCCCGCGTGTCGCCCGCGAGAGCTACCGCCTGCTCGAGCCGTATTGTCGCCAGCGGATGTGCATCGACCTTAATGACGACCTTCGCGCTCATCTTCAGCTCGACGAAGATGCCATTCGCGCCGTTGATGCGCAACTGTTTACCCGGTGCGACCGCTTCCAAACTGCGACCGGTTCGAACAGACCGGATTCCATCGTTTACGCGCCACCGAGTGTCATCACAGTCCTGGACCTGCTGCAACGCGTTGAAGCAGCACCTCCCACGCGTGCCGATCGCTCCGCTTCCCGGGAACGAAGTAGCGATCTCCTTCCTCCGGGAGCGACGCACGTGAAACGTAAGTCCGATAGCGCCCAGCGTATGGCGCTCCATGCAGCAACGCTCCACGCCCTCGAGTCCAGTTCTTTGCATCTTGACGGTGCCTCCGGAGTGCACCGCCGCTCCTCTGACTACAATGGTCCTCGTCGACGCGCCACCGACAAACGCGACAACCCAGAGTACAAGGGACCGTACCAGAGAGCTACCGACAGCAAGGCCTCTCGGGCTCCAGAGAGGATGTCAGGCAATCGCTCGAACCGTCCGCCAGCTTCTTCGCCGGAACGCAAATCCGCACTGCCAATCGAGTCTACAGAACCAAACCGGAGCGATTCAGTCTTCACCCAGTCTAGGGCTACGCACTTGCCTGAGACTACTCGCTCCGGCCGTTCTCGCGACTAGCAACGCTGCTCCGGAAGACTATCGTACATACGATCCTGCACCTCATCAGGTCAGGTCTTCAGGATCGAATCCCGGTACCTTCCGGCCGAGTGCAGCGATGTTCCGGCCCCCTCCGACCAGCGTCTCAAGAGAGCCGTTTAGTTCAGCATCGATGTCCGCAACTGCCAGCATCCGCTCCGGACCGACCGAAAGTTCGATACTTTCGAGCAGCACTGTCGCATGAGCCAACGCGACATGGTCGAGATTCATTCCTTCGGGTGTCTTCGCCTTAATACCAACATCGCGCGGACTTACACCCAACAGGTCGGCGACACTTTGCCGGAGATCGCCCGACAATGGACCAATCTTTGGCGCGGCAAGTACCAGCACCGTATCAATGTTGACGATCCTGTACCCGGCGATGGCGATCTCTTCAAGCGCCGTCTTCAGAAAGATCGCGGAGTCTGCGTCTTTCCATCGCGGATCACTCGGCGGAAAGAAGCTGCCAATGTCGCCTGCTGAAACCGCACCGAGCAGGGCGTCTGTAATCGCATGCAGCAACACGTCGCCGTCCGAGTGCCCGGCCAAACCCTCGTCATGCTCCATTTTCAATCCGCCGATGACCAGCGGAACTCCTGCCTTGAAGGCGTGCGAGTCGAAGCCGTACCCGATCCTCATGCTCATTCGGCCCTCTTTAGATAAAACTCTGCCAGTTCCAGATCGCCCGGCTGTGTAATCTTGAAGTTCCTCGCTGACCCCGCGACCACCATCACGGGAACTCCGGCGCGCTCGAGCAGGCTTGCCTCATCAGTGCCAAGGAACTCGTCTGCGGCAGCCTCATCGAAAGCCCGCTTCAGCGAGGCGTACGTGGCGCCCTGCGGGGTCTGTGCATACACCACGCGCTCTCGGGGGATTGTAGAGGTCACCAGCGCACCATCCGCCGTGCGCTCCACCTGCTTGATCGTATCGACTGCCGGCAGCCCAACGATTGCCGCGCCGTGCCGCACAATCGCATCGATCGTTCGATCGATCGTAGATGGACTGATCAGCGGCCGCACGGCATCATGCACCAGCACCACGTCGTCCGCTTCAGCGTCGAGAGCCGCCAGCGCCCTCGCGACGGATTCCTGCCGATTCTCTCCGCCCTCGACCACATGCACCTTTGCGCCAAGCAATTCGTTATCCAGCTGAAAATCCGCGATGTGCGCCCTCATCCGCTCCAGCTCGCTCGCACGCACGGCGACATAAATCGCGCTTACCCGCTCAACTGCAAGAAACGCCCGAAGCGAATGGATCAGCACCGGCACGCCGCCAATCGTCATAAACTGCTTTGGTGCAGCCGCACCTATTCCTGTGGCAACGAGAACACCACTCGCCGGATGACTCATGGCCATCCGCGTCCCAATACCCGCCGCCGGAACAATCACATACACACGCATCGCCCTAACTATACCAATCTGGGTCATTTAGTTCTTTTGGCAATCATCAGTGTATTGAATCCATGGCTCGGTCATCGAAGCGCAGCATCATCTCGTTGGTCTGTTTGAACCCGTTCTTTTCATAGATCGGCCGTCCAGATTCCGAAGCATGCAGCGTCAATACCTCGCATCCCCGCCGACGCGCCTCTTCAACAACTTTCTTCAACAGCACCTTTGCCAGCCCGCGGCCCCGGAAGTCCGGCGCTGTGTAGAAGTTCAACAAATAACCTCGTACCGGTCCAATCTGAAGAAAGTGCGGCGGAAACTCCATCAGCCACAATCCCGCGCCACCGACGATCTCGCTGCCCTCGCTCGCCAGCCATCCGATGTACCTGTCTTCCAGAAGCTTGCCGCGCACCCATGGCAAAAACGCCTGAAGCATCTCAGCCATGCGCTCATCATCCGGCTGCCCGGCATCGAGGAACATCAGCCGCCGCTGCCTTGAAATCAACTCTGCGTCAACTGCAGTCGCCAACCTTATTTCAAACATCGCAACAGTATACGGGCGCGATACGATGAAGCTTGTGCCAGGACCCGCCCTTCCCTTCTCACGCGAACACCTTCACCCCGGTAACCGTGTCTGCTGCGCCATCTCTGGCGGAGCCGACTCAGTCGCACTGCTGCTCGCTCTCCACGCAGCGAACGGCCAGTCGCGCCAGTCTCTCGGCGTCGTCCTATCGGCAGTCCACGTTCACCACAAGCTCCGCGGCGCCGAAGCAGACGCCGATGCAGAATTCGTTGCCGATCTTTGCGCCAGGCTCGAGGTCTCTCTACATAAGGTGAGCGTCGATGTCCCGGGCCACATCGAACGGACCGGCGAGACCCTCGAAGAGGCTGCCCGCAATCTCCGGTACGGTGCCTTCCACGACCTTATGATCTCAGGGCAGACCGATGCCATCCTCACTGCCCACACCCTCGATGATCAGGCCGAAACCGTCCTCATGAAGCTCCTGCGCGGAGCGTGGACTGATGGTCTGAGCGCAATACACCCTGTCGTCACCCTCATAAATCCACACTCCAGGACACAGCCAAATCGAATCATCCGGCCGCTCCTCACCGTCCGCCGCGAGCAGATCGAGAGCTATTTGCGCGAAGAAAGCCAGCTCTGGCGCGAAGACTCCTCGAATGCCGACATCCAGCACACCCGCAACCGCATTCGCCACGAGCTTATGCCCATCCTTCGTACCTACAATCCACATGTCGATCAGGCTCTCGGCAACGTTGCCGAGCTCGCCCGCGAAGAAGAATCCCGCTGGCAATCTGAAATCGCCCGGCTGCTGCCGCAGATCATCCTTCCCGGTAAGCCCGTCCGTGGCGGAGGTCGTGCCGTCGGCACCGCGCCGGGCGAAGCGTCGCTCGCAATGGAGATCGAGCGCCTGCGCGCCTTTGATCCCGCACTTCGCCGCCGCGTTCTCCGTGCCGCCTCCCGACAGCTCGGCGCTCGCCTCAGCTTTGAGGAGACATCGCGCATCCTCGCTCTTTGCGGCCTTCAGTCACACCCGACCGTAACGACCCGGATTGGTGCGACGGTGCAACTTTCGCAGTATTTGCGCGCGGAGCGCTCCATCCGAGAGCTGCGTCTGTTTCGCGAGATCCCGCAGAAATGTTGACTTCAGCCCAGCATTTCAAAGGATCGACCCCGGTCTGCTATTAACTTCCTGCTAATCTGTTTCCCTTTTTGACGCACCGAATCTTGAAGATTCCCCAACAAAACCAGATGTTCCGGGGCATGGACCAAGGGAGTAGAATCATTTTCAATTGAATTTAGATCGCAGGGTGGATTTTAGTGAACATGTCCATCTTCCTTCAAGGAATCGTTGGACCTT
>CAHJWN010000163.1 GCA_903642265.1 Acidobacteriaceae bacterium
GCCGGAGAGCTACGAACGCACGTTGCGAGCAAGGGCCTTCGATGTGGCAAGGTACCTGCTTCCGCTGGCAACGAACACGTCGCTGGGGCAGATTGTGAATGCACGCACGCTGGAAAATCAGATCTCGCGGCTGCTTTCGAATCCATTCGCTGAGCTGCGCGCGTTGGGCATCCGGCTACGGGAGGCGGCGAAAGAACCGGCCTGGAACCTGCTTCGTGACCGATTGGAGGAGATGGCCGGGGAGGGCACGGTGGATCCAGAGGCGACGCCCGTTCTTTTTGAGGAGCTGATGCCGGAGGTGCGCGCAGCCCCCACGCTGGTCAAATATGCGGAGCCAAATGCCTATTTCCAGCGTAGCTGTACCGATCTTGACCAGGCCGCGCGCGAGTTGATGAAGGGGGCACCAATCTACCCGGCACCACTTGTGGACCTCCTGGACGATGACGAAGATCTCGAAGTCGAGATCGCCACGTCCCTGCTGTATCCGCATTGCCACTACTCCTATCGTCAGCTGCGGGGCGCGGTGGCGGCTCTGACAGAGGCTCGCCGGGACGAGATTATCGACCTGGGCGTACGACATCGGGGCAAGCACGACGAATTACTGCGTGGATTCAAGAGTGGCGATGGGTTCCGCTTCGATATCCTGATGGATATCGGCGGCTTTCGCGATATGCATCGTCATCGTCGCTGTGTGCAATTGGTGCAACAGTTCAGCAACCTGCATGGCTACGAGGAACCGGTGTGCCCGGGGCAGCCGACGCTTGCAGAGGCAGGCCTGGACGGCTTATACAGCGACGCGATGACGGCTGCTTATGCCGCATACGACCGCGTAAGAGCGAGCGGCGAGCCGGAAGCCGTAGAGAATGCGCAGTACCTGCTTCCGCTGGGTACGCGTTGCCGGGCCATGTTCAAGATGGACTTCGCCGAGGCCCTGTACATCTCGGAACTGCGATCCGGGATCGCGGGGCACTACAGCTATCGCCTTGTAGCCTGGGCCATGTATAGGGCCGTCGCGGCCCGGCATCCCTCGCTGGCCAGGCTGTATCGCATTCAGGATGTGTCGGAGCCTGTAGATCTGCTGAAACGCTGAAGGTTCAGGACGGAGTGATCGGCGGCGAAAGCTAAGCGGTCGTGAGGGCGGTGAGAAAGCAAATCCATCGGGAATTGCTTATCGCAAAGTCAACGCGCCGCGAAAAAGAGACCCGATCAGTAGGACAGAGTAACGGCCTGGATTCCCACAAAGTGGTAGTCTGCATATTCGCCTTTCCTTTGCTTTTTGGTCGGTTTCGGTGCTAGACTCAGGCCTGTATTACCCCACTAGGAGACCCACCGTGGCAGATGATCGCAGCCGGGCTATTGAGTCCGCCCTTTCGCAGTTAGAGAAACAGTTTGGCAAGGGTTCAGTCATGCGGCTCGGGTCGAAGGAAGCCATCGTTCCTATCTCTGTGATAGGCACGGGGTCGATCTCCTTCGATGCCGCCCTGGGTGTGGGCGGTGTGCCGCGTGGGCGTGTCATTGAGATCTTTGGACCGGAAAGTTCCGGTAAAACGACCATTACGCTACAGATCATCGCGGAAGCCCAAAAGCTGGGCGGTTTAGCAGCTTTTGTCGACGCCGAGCACGCCCTGGATCCGATCTATGCCAAAAAATTGGGTGTAGATATCGACAACCTGCTTATTTCCCAGCCGGATTACGGTGAGCAGGCTCTCGAGATTACAGAGGCTCTGGTCAAGTCGGGCGCGGTGGACATACTTGTCATAGATTCGGTTGCGGCTCTGGTACCTAAAGCCGAGCTTGACGGTGAGATGGGTGATTCACATGTGGGTCTACAGGCCCGCTTGATGTCCCAGGCACTGCGAAAGCTTACGGGCACTGTGGCAAAGTCGCGGACCTGCCTGATCTTCATCAATCAGATTCGCGAGAAAATCGGTGTGATGTTCGGCAATCCGGAGACCACCACCGGTGGACGCGCGTTGAAGTTCTATTCCTCAGTCCGGATCGACATCCGTCGCATCGGTGCCGTGAAGGACGGCGAAGTTGTTGTCGGTTCTCGGACCAAGGTCAAGATCGTCAAGAACAAGGTCGCGGCGCCTTTCCGGGATGCGGAGTTCGACATCCTCTACGGGGAAGGTATCTCACGTGAGGGCGACACGCTTGACTTGGCCGTGGTGAACAATATTGTCGAGAAGTCAGGTGCCTGGTACAGCTACTCTGGTGAGCGAATCGGCCAGGGACGCGAGAACGTTCGCAACTACCTCAAAGAGAACAAGGACATCTTCAAGCGAATTGACAGTGATCTCCGCCAGAAGCTAGGCCTGAAGAAGCCTGACGATGTAGAAATTCCAGCGGTGCCGCAAAATGGTGCCGCGCAGGCAACCGAAGTTGTACGTGGGCGTCGCGCAAATTAGCATTCAACAGAGTAGTTAAAAGGCCGGCTCCGACATTGTCGGATCCGGCCTTTTCTACGTCTTGCAAGCTCATCATGCACTACGGGTATAAGAGCGTCCTCGTCCATGTGTCACCTGTCTTTGTGAAGAGCAGGCGGTCGTGAAGACGATCCGGTCCGTCGATCCAGAACTCGACGGTGTGTGGTTGCAGAAGGTAGCCCTGCCAGAAGGCGGGTCTGGGAATCTCGCCTTCCGGGTGAGCTTCCTCAAACAATGTCACCTCCTGCTCTAATTGGGTGCGGCTGGGAAGAGGGCGGGTCTGCTGCGAGACAGCAGCGCCGATCTGGCTTCGGCGAGAACGGCTGTGGAAGTACTGGTCGGTTGCCTCAGGGGGCAGATTGCTGACAGGTCCCCCGACCCGCACCTGGCGACGGAGCGTCTTCCAGTGCAGGCAAAGGGCACCTCGAGGATTGGCCTGCAACTGACAGCCCTTCTGACTTTCCGCGTTTGTAAAGAAGCTGAAGCCCTGCTGTTCAATATTCTTGACGAGGACCATACGTACGCTGGGCAACCCGTCAGGGCTCGCGGTGGCCAGTGCAGCGGCATTTGGGTCATTGGGTTCACTGGCCTCAGCCAGGTGCATCCAGTCTTGAAACAGCAGGATAGGGTCGTCTCCCTGCAACTCGGGTCTTGTCGTCATATGAGGAGGGATGTCGCGAACTTGATCAATGGAAGGCTGTCCGGGACCAGACTGTCGCCCCATCACAAAAACAGGGCAAGGACCTCGTGAGTGCAAATACTTGCGTCCATCAACGCGTGCTCGATCTAAATGCCCAGGGAGATGCTTGAACGTTGGTTGAAGGATTGATCCTGAGGTGGGCCGGAGCCCTCGGTGATATGGGTCATGTACCCGGAGAACTCCGGCCGCGGACAGGTGTTATTTGAAGGAAGCTGCGATCTGCGCGGCGCCAAACGCTTCAGCGGCTCTTGCCTTCGCGACTACCGCGCCCATGCCGTAAAACTCATGCGTGGTGCCCGTGTAGAGCTGGTACGTCACCACATCGCCGGCAGTCTTCAGCGCGTCGCGGTAGGCGACGCCATCGCTGACGAGGGGATCCTCTTCTGCGGCGATGATTGTGGTTGGGGGCAAGCCCTTAAGATTTGCCTTGATGGGAGCCACGTCCGGGTTGTTGCCTTCGCTCGGGTCAGTGACATATTGACTGAAAAAGTACTGTAGCAACGAAGTGTAGAGCGGCAGGACGGAGTTCGTGTAGAGCATGTCCGATGTTTGCCGAACATTGCTGGTTGTGACGGGATAGATCAGCAGCTCATGCTTGGGCATCGGCAGCTGCCCGTTGCGCGCCGCGATAGCGACCTCGGTGGCGAGATTGCCGCCTGCACTTTCGCCGGCCACGGCCAGTTCGGTGGGAATGCCGTTGTAGGCTCTTATGTTGTTCGAAACCCAACGGTAGGCATCGATGGCGTCCTGGTATGCTGCCGGGAACGGCGCTTCAGGTGCCTTCCGATACTCCACGGACACAACGATAGCTTTGGCTTCCATGCAGAGCGATCGCGCGCTCTCGTCGTAGGTGTCAATGGTGGCAATTACGAAGCCACCGCCGTGGTAGTACACGATGACCGGGAACGGGCCATCTCCGACCGGATAGTAGATACGAATCGGGATCATCGTGCCGTTCTCGCCCGGGATCTTCATGCCGTCTACCACCTTGCCGAGCTGTGTCGGCCGGGGTGCCTTGCCGCTGCTGCGGGCCACCATCTTGGCGGCATCCTGCGCCGCAAATTGCTGCCGTGCGTCCTGCGGGTTTAACTGATCGAGCTGCAGGCCCCGGATGTTGTCATACAGAACCACGACGCTGCGCATGTCGGGGTCAAGCTTTGCTAAGAGCTGGTCGCTGGTCAGCGGCGCCGTTGGCGTTGAGACCTGAGCCTGTGCCGGGGTAGCAAACAGGCCGCACGTGGAGGCGACGAGAGCGAAGAGTGCGTTCTTACAAACGATAAGTTGCATGATGATCCTGGGCTCCTGAGAGCCGGTCTTGTGCGGAACGGAGAGCTGTTGGCCGGACGTTCCCGACAGCAAGGGAGGTGCTTATGCCGATAGTTGCTCGGGGTTTGGCGGATGCTGTGCTGGCCGACTTAATAGCTGGGGGCGCCTTCTCGATGGCTGAAATGGAGCGATGCAGCTGGACAGACGAAATG
>CAHJWN010000164.1 GCA_903642265.1 Acidobacteriaceae bacterium
CAGAAACCTGGTCGCGCAGCACCTGACCACGAAGCTCGTTCGTCATGGAATCATCATCAACCTTCAACCAAGATTGAAGGTCAAGCTGTGATTCGGTGGTCTCCTGCTTCGATGAGAGCTCCTGCTCAGGATAGGTACCGATAGAAGTGCTTCACGGAAGTTAACCCAGATCGCACTCTAATCGCCAATCGACTGGATTGATCACCGGACTGCGACATATCGTTACGAAATTTCTCGCAAGAACGAGCTGGAGGTGTTCTCGGCAACAATGTGGAGACTTGTGGAAAAGCGATCAGCAGAGGCACTGCTCGACAATCCTGACCATGAAGCCAAGCCGCACGGTCGTTCATCTTTCCGAAACGGTCCGTGCTGATTGCTTTGCGTCCCATCGCCCACGATCCACTCCTTTGATCAGGAGCCAGAGCCCCATGGAAAGCATCGCCAGCATCATGGGCGCAATCACATACGGCAGATCAAACTTTGGCGCGAGAACAATCAAGAAGTTCTTCACGACGAAGCTGGCTCCGCCCAGGATGCCAATGGCTCCAAGCGCACGCGGCAAGTAGCCGGAACGCCAGATCAGGCACCCTCGAACTACCGCTGCAATGCCATAGAACATCGCGAAGATGCCGAAACTGTAGCCAAAGATGGTGATGCAGAGATAGGTGAGTGTAGCCTTGGCCTCTGGCGAGATGACGCGGGCGACGTCGGTATCGATGGCCGGCAGCGCCGCGGCAAAGTAGAGCAATTCTCCTGTGGCAAATATCGCGGTCCCCATGAGCCCGAAACATATCGCAAGCAGCGAGAGAGTGCGACTGACGGGGCGAAGCAGCGCATAAAGCAGCACATTAAGCGTAATGTCGCAGGCAACTTCGACCAAGTAGGCTGCGAAGCTGGAGCGGAAGAGTACCACTGAACTCGCCATCTGGTGGGCCGTACCTGTCAGATCGTTCGCGAGAAGCAGCTTATCTGGCACGTAGGACTCGCCCCACCCCCCTGCCACGATCGAAACGAGAAACAAAGCCCCAATCCACCGCGCGTATTGCTGTGCCGTGCCTGCGTTCATCGATTCACCTCGAAAATTCAACGGGTACGCTCGCCTGCGGAAAACAGTTCCTCACGTCGGAGTTGGCAATACATTTCTAATCAGCCAGCGGCCGCTGCTCTAGATCAGGCCTGCGAGGTGCCTACTCGCTAAGGTGACTTTGCAGTACTGATCTGACATTCCTGTAAAGGTGCAAGGCCAATCCGATGTGACCGAAGCAGAATGTCTGCTTCCAGTCAACCTGTTGGGATCAGTGTCGCCAGGAAGACATCCACCTGAAGCTCAACAAGTGTTTCCATGTGTTTGACGTTCTTCGCTGCCTCCTCTAGACCGCGTAGCGAGAACACCAGATTCCGCACCACCTTCTCCACCGGGATTTTGGCCGAATGATCCTCACTTGTTATGACTTTGACCAAAAAATAAATGAAGTCCTCGTACATCTGCCGCACGGCCGGAAACCTGAAATCGAATAGATCTTTGGCGTCTGGGTGGCGATCGATCAGCTTAAGACCGTGCGTTGCCCAGTCTCCGCAGAAATGATGGAGCCTCGTGCGCAACGTCTTGAGCCTGGGCAGCATGTCACGGTACTGCCGAATCGCCTGCTGGCTGAGTTGCTCGATCACCGCGGCAAAAAGATCATCCTTGCCAGGGAAGAGTTCATACAGTGTCGGTCGTGATAACTCTGCCGCGGCTGCCAACTCGGCCATCGTGGTACGAGCATATCCATAGCGCAGAAACACCACGGTTGCTGCCTCTATGGCTGCAGTCTTCCTTGCCTCTATTCCGATTTGGGTGATCTTCTTCGGCATCCGTGGTTCGCTATTCTGACAAGCTGCGTGATACTGTCTAAATGTCGCAACTTGATAGTTTGACGGCATCTACAAGGAGAAGAACCATGCCGGCTGTACTAGTTCATGGAGTTCCTGACATCTTTCGGGTATGGGAGCCGCTCCGAAAACATTTATCTCGCCAGGACGTTGTTGCGTTGGCCCTGCCAGGCTTCAACTCTCCCCTCCCGGCAAACTTCAACGCCACAAAAGAAGAATACGCGAACTGGATCATTCGCCAGTTGGAAGATGTGGGTGAACCGGTCGACCTTGTTGGACACGATTGGGGCTGCATGCTGACGATGCGCGTGGCCTCGCTGCGGCCCGACCTGATTCGTTCATGGGCCGTGGGCAGCGGCCCGGTCAGCGCGACCTACGAGTGGCATCCTCTCGCAAAAATCTGGCAGACGCCGGGCAAAGGCGAGGAGTGGTTCAAGGTGTTTGATCCTTCTGCCGTCGCCAACTTCATGGCCAAGGCTGGTCTTCCCATGGAGAGTGCCGAGGAAGCCGTGAGTCATATAGACCAGGCGATGGGGGATTGCATTCTCCGTCTTTACCGCTCAGCTCTGGAAGTTGGAAAGCAATGGCAACCGGACCTCAGGAAGGTACAGGCACCAGGCCTCGTCTTTTGGGGTAAGGAAGACACAACCTGCCCTGTCGAATTTGCAAATGAACTGGCGTCGGACACCAGGGCCAGACGTGTTCTGAAACTGAACGCCGGTCACTGGACCATCGTGGAGCGCAGCACCGAGGTCGCGCAAGCGCTGGAACACCACTGGGCATCCGTGGACGAGACAGCGAAGCAAGCCAAAGGAGAACAACAATGAGCAGAGTAGAACTTGATTTAAACAACGTCCGTGCGGCGGAAGCGAAGATCCCGAGCGGAGTTCCCGTAACCATGATCAACCTCGTGGCGTTCTTTTCAGAGGCACAGTACGACGATGCGAACGAGAAGCCCTGCTCTGGTATGGAAGCCTACATTCAGCGGTACGCGCCTGCGTTCAATCAAGTGGCAGCGGAACTGGGCGTGGAAGGCATTGAGGTCATCTACGTCGGAACGGTAGCCGAGACGATTCTAGGCCCGACAGAGCCGAAGTGGGATGCGGTGGCTCTCGTCCGATACCCCACTTTTGCGGCTCTCCGCAAGGTGACGGAAAGTTCTCTTTACTTCGCGAAAGCGGAACCACACCGCAAAGCCGCACTGAAAGCTTGGGATTTCATCGCAACCTTTCAGCCAAAAGCGGGGTAAATACCTGCCATGCATTACCGCCACTTATCGCTGGTGGGAAACCGTCGTGAATCAGCGTCGAATTTGTGCACAATCTGGCGCAGTTCAAGACATAGGAAAGTGGTTGGTCCTTCTGCACGACAACGGTGCGTTCATCAGCGTAAAAGGGTGGACTAGCGTTCCCAACAGCGCCAACAGACTAAGGGACGACTCCGGTCTTTTATGGTCGCTAAATGAGTTGTAAGCCCTCGGCACGTACAGTTGACATAACCGTCCCTAGCGACAACGTTGCGAGACCGACTGCAAGTTCACAAGCCATTAAGCGAGATGCCGGGTACAGCCGTGTCGAGTTTCACGTTTAGCTGGGAAATCCCTTGATCAACGGCGCAAACTCTACACGCAAGAGCTTCGCTGAGCGAGCCCCATCCGGTGGCGGGGATGCGGTTCCTCCGTCGGTAATAAAGTATGCAACTTTGCCCAGGTCTTCAGGACCTCGCCTCCAAGCGCCGGCGGAGGGGCCAATGATCTCTTCGCGATCAGGGTCACCTGCAACGCTCTGTGTGAAGCCGCTGTTCAGTCCGGGGTTCATGGATACGATGTCGATCGTGTTCTGCCGATGCGTGGTGAGGTAAATGACCTCAGCGTCCTCATCAATGAGAAAATCGTCCCCCATCCTTCCAGCGACCACCAGTTCAGGAGCAGCCGCCGGTGCCAGGGTGCCGGGACCCACTTTGACCCGCATCAACAGTTTCTTTGCAGTGGCGGTGTAATAGAGGTACTTGGTCTTTTCCGCGTAGCGTACCCCGTTGACGCCGGGCTGCTCAGGCTTCATCGCGCCCGGATAGTAGCCCATGCTTTCATGTTCCAGCCACACCTGGAAGGTCGGCTTACTGCCGTTAGCCGCCAGTTCGACCCGCCAGATCAGTCCGGCAAGGGAGTCCGCCACCAGCAACACACCGGGCGCGAGCAGACAGGCACCATTCAGGCCGCCTGCCCGCTCCGGGAACTGGCAGATGAGCTCCGGCGCGATGGGTGTGCCGGGCTGCCAATGTCGCAGGTCAAGCCGGTGCAGGAACGATTCGTGTGTCGTGTAGAAGTTTGTCGAGAACAAGGCAAAAACATCCCGCTCGACCTCGACGATTCCTGTTGCATTCTCGTTATAGGTGTGGAGCCGGATCGGTTCAACAACCTGACCTTTCTCGGCCGGTGGAACGTACCATAACTCCTTCTTGTTATTCACGTGTACCAATACGGAGTTGTCTTCGCGGACTGCCAGGTTTTCAAGGAAGTATTGCTTGGGAAACTCCGCTA
>CAHJWN010000165.1 GCA_903642265.1 Acidobacteriaceae bacterium
GATGGCAGTTTCGTGCAAGAAACTCATAACGAACGACTTCTCGTAAACTGGAAGATCGACAAAGCAATGGTTTCGACCTGGAGTGTCCTCTCTTGACCACAAGGGAGCTCATGTCTTCAAGACCAATAACTTCGATCCAGCGTTCGGTACTGGATTGCCTCCGCAATGTGCTTTACGAAGATCTCCGGCGATGCCTCAAGATCGGCTATCGTTCGGGCCACTTTGAGAATCCGATCGTGCGCCCTGGCGCTCAAACCTTGTTGTTGCATTGCGCGCTCAAGCAGTCGCTCTGCGTCGGTGGATAACTCACAGTGCATGCGAATCTGTTGCGTCCCCATTTGCGCATTCGCATAAACCTGCTTTGAGGAAGACTTAGCTGTCGCCTTCGTTCGCTCGCCCGACTGTGCAAACCGCGCGTGCTGGCGTTCCCGGGCCTTCAATACCCGTGCCCGGATCTCGGATGAACCTTCTGCGGCACTGCCCCCACGAAGCTCCTTATACTGCACCGCTGGAACCTCGATGTGAATGTCAATCCGATCCAGCAGTGGCCCCGAGACCTTGGAAACGTACCTCTGAATCATAGGGGGCGTACACATGCAATCGCGAGATTTGTCATTGAAGTAGCCGCAGGGGCATGGATTCATCGCCGCTGCCAGCATAAACCTAGCCGGAAAGCTCAGACTCATCGCCGCTCGTGCAATCGTCACTGTGCCATCCTCAAGCGGTTGACGCAGCACCTCCAAGACATTCCTTGGAAACTCCGGCAGTTCATCCAAGAACAGCAACCCGTTATGCGCCAGTGATACTTCGCCAGGCCGTGGCATCATCCCCCCACCAATCAATCCAGCGTCTGAAATGGTGTGATGTGGCGATCGAAAGGGCCGGTGCGTGACCAGCCCCTGCTCTGCATCCAGCACTCCCGCCACGGAGTGGATCTTTGTCGTCTCCAGAGCCTCTTCGAAACTCAGCGGCGCCAGAATCGACGGCAGTCGCTTTGCCAGCATCGTCTTGCCCGACCCCGGCGGGCCAATCATCAGGATGTTGTGTCCGCCCGCTGCCGCCACTTCAAGCGCGCGTTTCGCCACGTGCTGCCCGCGAACGTCTTTGAAGTCGAAGGGAAAGTGCTGCATTTCATTCAGCAATTCAGTTGTTTGTACCTTCAGCGGTTTCATCGGAATAGTGCCGAACGAAGCCCCATTCAGCAACTCTCGCACCTCAAGCAGGGTATGCACCGGGTAGACATTCACTCCCTCAACAACCGCGGCCTCGCGCGCATTGCTCGCCGGAATGATCATGTTCCTGATACCCTTCTCGCGAGCTGCGACAGCGATGGGAAGCATTCCCTGCACTGCCCGCAGGCTACCGTCCAATCCGAGCTCCCCTACCAGCAGATAATCGCTGAGGTCCTTCGCCTGCAAAGCTCCATACGCCCCAAGGATTCCAATCGCAATTGGCAGGTCGAACCCCGACCCTTCCTTTTTCAGGTCAGCAGGAGCCAGATTGATTGTGATCCGCGTGGGCGGGATGTCAAAACCGGAGTTCTTGATGGCCGACCGTACCCGGTCCCGGCTTTCTCGTACAGCTGCATCCGGCAGCCCCACCGTTGCGAAGATCTCCTTCTCAAGCTTTGCGCCCGAGAAGTCCACTTCGACCTCGATGATATTGGCGTCGATGCCGTATACCGCAGCGCTGCGTGCTTTGAAGAGCATGATGGTTTGCCTGATGTTTCCTGGAGGCGGTAAAGTCTGCCGAGTATAGCATCTGCATTCGCCCGAGCCGTGCAGCATTCCTACCTGCACGCAGTCCAGCTTGCAAACTTTGATGCACCCTCATCGCTACGGCATCATTATGGCCAAGGATGATGGAGCGTCTCGACATCCCTGCTAAGGGCAGAATCGCGCTAATAATTACCCCTCAGTAAGCCATACGCGATGTTCAACGGTTCTGATCGCAGCAGCGTCGTTAATAAATTCGCTGACGCAAAGCCTAAAATGAATCCCGTGAACACCAGTCTCTTCGAGCTTTTTAAGATCGGCATCGGTCCATCGAGTTCTCATACTGTTGGTCCAATGCGCGCTGCCCTCCGCTTCGCCCAGACCCTCGAAAGCAGCGGCGACCTCGACTGCACTGCAAGCGTGATCGTCGACCTCTACGGCTCGCTCGCCCTCACCGGCATCGGCCACGGAACGGACCGAGCCATTCTCCTGGGCTTGCTCGGCGAAGCACCTGACACCGTCGACCCCACCGAGGTCGAATCGAAACTCACAGCCATTCGCGAATCACACACGCTTCAACTGCTGAACAAGCATCCTGTCTCGTTCTCTGAGCAACAGAACCTCTTCTTCCATCGAGACCAGATGTACCCCACACCTGGCGTCGTCTCGCACCCAAACGGCATGAAGTTCACCGCTTTCGATGCTTCAGCAACTTTCCTTGCCGAAGAGGTCTTCTACTCCATAGGAGGCGGCTTCATCGTCTCCGAATCTGAGCGCACGGCGTTGCAGCAAACCTCACCTCGCAGCGTCCCGTATCCCTTTCGCAGCGCAGCCGAACTTCTCGCCCTTGCTTCGCAGCATAACCACACCATTGCCGATCTCCTCCTCGCCAATGAAGTTGCCCTGCTAGTCGACCCACTGGTCAAAATCACTCGTCCGGGCATCGCAAATCCCACCCAGACGCCCGAAGAGATGATCAAGGCCAGCGTCCTCGCCCTGTGGGAGGTTATGCAGCAGTGCACCCTGCAAGGCATCGCCACCGAAGGCATCCTGCCGGGAGGCCTGAACGTCCGCCGCAGAGCTCATCGGTTAGCTGAACGGCTGGTCACCACCGGCTCCAAAGACCCGCTTGCCCCAATCGACTGGGTCACCGTATGGGCCATGGCCGTCAACGAAGAGAACGCCGCCGGAGGCCGCGTCGTCACGGCTCCCACCAATGGAGCTGCCGGGGTCATCCCCGCGATCGCCCACTATTACGTCCACTGCGTTGCCGGCCTCCCCGATGTGGCACTCTCAAAAGGAGACACTGAAGCCGGCCTCATTCGGTACTTTCTTACCGCCGCCGCCATCGGCATCCTCTATAAAGAGAACGCCAGCATCTCCGGCGCAGAAGTTGGCTGCCAGGGAGAGGTCGGCGTCGCCTGCAGCATGGCAGCCGGCGGCCTGGTCGCCGCACTGAACGGCACGAATGACCAGATCGAGCACGCCGCCGAGATCGCCATGGAGCACAACCTCGGCATGACCTGCGACCCCATCGGCGGCCTTGTGCAGATCCCCTGTATTGAGCGCAACGGCATGGGCGCGGTCAAGGCCATCAACGCCAGCCGTCTGGCCATGCACGAGACCGAAGGCCATAAACTCTCCCTCGACCAGGTGATCGCGACCATGTATCAGACCGGGCTGGATATGCAGTCACGGTATAAAGAGACATCGCTTGCCGGACTGGCTTTAAACATCATCGAATGTTAACAGCCGTGCTCAATTTTGTACTTCGGCTTTGATTAAGTACGCTACGAGAATGCCTGCCATTCCGAATGAACCTGTCCCCGATCAGGCAACACTGCAGCGCCCCGCTCTTGCCCCCTGGCAGCACACGATCTTTCTCGTTGGCGTTCTTGTTCTCTGGGCGCTATACGGCGGTTTGCGGTCCCGCCTTTCTACGGACGCGATCCCCCTGGTCGTTCGATACATCTCAAGTGTCGTCATGCAGTCGCTGCTTGTCGGTTCAACCATTGCAGGCATCTATTCCCGACGGAATTTCTTCGTCACCGTACTTGGCCGTCCGAACGCTCGACGGCTTATTAAAGATCTGCTTCAGGGCATCGGGATCTTCCTTACGGGCCTTGTTGTGCTCGCCTGCGTCAGATTCGCGTTGAAGCCGACCGTGCTCCATGGGACGTACCGGCGCGACGTCGTTCAACACTTATTGCCGCAAAGCGGTCTTGAACTGGCCTTTTGGATTGCTGTAGGTATTGCCGCAGGAACAGGCGAAGAACTGGTCTTTCGCGGCTACCTCCAGATGCAAATTACCAAATGGCTTGGCAATGTGCCCGCCGCCATACTCCTCTGCGCCCTGCTGTTCGGATGCATGCATTTCTACCAGGGGGCTGAAGGCATCATCCTTACGAGTTCCCTCGGTGTGCTTTATGGCGCATGTGCGTGGCGGATGGGACATTTGCGCGGCGTAATGATCGCGCATTCACTGGAAGACATAACCGCTGGATTAGTTAACTACCTTCGCCATTAACGTACGTAATGACAATCCAGACGCTGCTCGTCGAATCGCAAAACAAATCTTCGAGACCATCATGAGCTTGCAAGCGCTTCCTTTCGTGAACGCGCGATCAGATCGCTGACTTTGCTCACGCGATTGGCGCTC
>CAHJWN010000166.1 GCA_903642265.1 Acidobacteriaceae bacterium
ACCTTGCGCGGTAGCCAGTGCCTGGTCTTTGAGCGCGACTTCGTGACGGGCTGCCCCTTCGTGAGGAGCGCGACGCTGCCTCGACCGCTGAAGCAAGAAGAGACCGCCGCCCTGCAGCAGCGTTCAAATGCTGTGATGCAGAGCGTGCAGATCATCCTGAAATAGGCCGAGGTGCCGGCCGCGGCGCAGCTGAGGAGTTGAGAGGCTGGCGGGTCGGCATATTCATTTCTGCAACTGGATTTGATCGAGATCCGGTGGAGCAACCCTAACGTGAGCAGCCTTCGGCCGGCTTAAACGGGACGGAATAGACAGAAATGCGGATCCTACCTATCCCGTCCGCAAGCGCGTTCTATCTTCTAGAAAAGCACTTTAAGGGACAATTGAAGTTGACGCGGGAAGTTCTGCTCGGTGCTCCCAATGGTTCCATAGCCAGACCATGCGCCGGGATCGTTGGGGTTAACCACCTGGTTGTTGCGGGTGAGCGGGTCGTTGACGTTGCCGGTGTTCGGGCCACCGAAGATGGGTGTGTTGGTGACGTTGAAGGCTTCGGCCTTGAACTGGAGCTCGGATTCGCGGTAGATGCTGACCCGCTTCTCCAATCCGATCTGGGTCTGCTGGGCAAAGGGCGCGCGGACCTTGCTGGTGATGGGCAGGATGGTAGTGGCGGTATAAGGTCCGAAGCCAACCAAGCAGTTGGCGGAGCCACCGTTGGCAGCCGCCTGGACGTTATCGGAGTTGTTGAGCCAAGACTTGTAGCTGCGGTGCCCAACAGGGCGGATGTCGTAGTTTCCTCCGCACCCGTACGTATAACCGTTGGGCACACCGATGGGCGTTCCCCCGGAGTTCTGAAAGATCCAGTCAAGCTGCCACCGGCTGATAAGCTGACTGGCAATTCGCCCCGTGTTGTTAAAGAGGGCGGCTCCATGACCGAAGGGCAGAGTATAGAGGCCACTCAGAGCGAAGTCGTAGGGACGGTCAGACCCATCGACGGCGTAGTAGGGGGCAGGGTCGACCAGCCCAGCCTCGCCGTTGTTGAGGCGAGTCGTGGCATCGAAGGTCTTCGAGTAGGTGAAGGAAGCTAATACAGACAAGCCGCCGATCGCCGAACCAGGTCTGGAGATGCGACGCTCGAGTTTGGCCTGGAGCGCATTGTAATCGGAGTAGCCGATCGGCACGTTGTAGTCATAAACGGAGGTGTACTCCGGGAATGGGGTAAGGAGCTGCCCCTGTGAGATCGTTGCGCTCTGGCCGAGATTGGAGGCAGGGTCGACGTGACCGTAGAACGGGTTGGCGACCTGATTGTTCAGGTAAGCACCTTGATCCGAGCGGCCCTGTGCGAATTGGGCAGGAGTGAGCGCGTTCAGCTGGGTTCCGACCCGGAGGCGCGTGGTGACATTGCCGACATACTCCAGGTCATAGACGGTGTTGGCGGGGCCTGCACCCTGAATGCCGAAGGAGTATTGACGGACGAGTGGAATCTTGCGGTTACGTTGATCAAAGCCGATGCTATTGCCAACCTCGGTAAGAAGACCAGGAGCGTTGCCGGGAGGCGCGATGGCACCGGTCGGATACGGAGTACCAGTGTTGAAGTAGCCGCTTGGAGTCTGACCACCGTTGAGACTGGCAGCGTAATTGGTGGTCTGCTGCCAGCTGCTTTGGCCGCCGAGTTCGATGCCCAGGCCGGTAGCCAGGCCAAAACCGCCACGGATAACCATCTTGGGGGTGACGGCGAAGCTGACGCCGATCTTGGGAAGGAAGTCCCCGATGTAGTTCTGGTAAGCGGTGAAACTGCCGGAGGCGAATTGGATGCCGCCGAGAAGCGGGTTAGGAATGCCGCTGACGCCGTTGACCGCGGTGCCGAGGGGGTTGACGCAGGTTAAGCAGAAGCCAGCCGTGAGCTCATTGTTACGATCCTTGGGGGATGTCTCCGTCTCCCAGCGCAGGCCGAAGTTGAACGTCAGATTTTTGCGCGCCTTCCAGTCATCTTGGATGTAGCCGGCGAAGTAGTTGTAGCTTTCATACCGCGAGTCGAAGTAGTCGACGGAGCCGTTATCAGGAAGGCCCAGGAGAATTGCAGCGATGCCATCGCCATCGCCGACGTTGTGATAGGGGTCCTGCTGGGTATATTGCTGGGCGAAGGTGAACTGGCCGTTCGGGCTGCCGATGCCACTAGGGACGTCATGGAAGAGCATGCCTTCAAAACCGTAATGTAGGCTGTGTGGGCCGAAGGTCTGGTTCTGTGAAACGCCCAGGTCGTAGGTCTCGAAAGTCGAGTCGGCCCCGAGATGATTGCCGATGAAGTTGGCAGTGCAGCAGTTGTACATATTGATCTCGGGCGGAAGCTGCGCGCTCGAGGTGGGGATGGCAGGCATGTTCAGACCCAGGCTTGCGGCGGTAAAGGAGGCGGGTGCGAGGCCGGCCGCCGCGCCGCCATCCGGATCCTTGTTGACGGAACGATTCCACGCAGCGCGTACATCGAGTACGCGTGAAGGCGAGAAGATGTGGGTGACGTCAAAGACGGAGGTGAAGGTGGTTCGGTGGTTATCGATATCGCCTTGGGAAATGGCGGCCGGGAGACCGGACCCGTTGCGATACTCTTCCCCGCCAAAGTAGACGAACATACCGTAGGCGCGGGTCTTGTCGGAGAAGTTATGGTCAACCCGAACCATAGGCTGGTTGTAGGTGTAACGGCCTGGATCGGCAGCAACGTAGTTGTTGCTATAAACGTCCCCAACCACGTTCGGCTTGGGAAGAAGCTTCAGGAAACGTAGACCGATCGGACTAATGCGATTGGCGGGAATTGTGTTGTTGTGAAATTGATCGCGAGTGTAAGCCTGGCACGGATTTTGCCCGATGACAGCGCAGCGTGTGGTGGAGGAGTCGTAGATATTGTGACCGCTGGTGGCGGCGAGATAATTAGTCAGGTTGACACTGCCATCGGCTCCAGGGAGCATGTCGGCCGTGGCGACGCCGGTTACGACGCCGACGGGAAGAACTTCGCGCCATCCTTCAAAGGAGAAGAAGAAGTAGGTGTGTTTGCGCCATGCATAGCCGCCGACGGTGCCGCCGAACTGGTGCTGGTTGTGGAAGGGTTTCGCCGCATTCTGCTGGTTGAGTTGGAAGGTGTTGGCATCGAGTATGGAGTTGCGCCAGAAGTCATAGAGCGTCCCGTGGTAGGTGTCGTTACCGCTCTTCATTACCGTGTTAACCGTGCCACCTGTTTCGCGACCGTATTGCGCGTCGTAGGTGTTGGTCATGATCTTGAATTCTTCTACGGCGTCGATCGTGGGAGCGACGTTCCAGGTTCCAGAGCCGCCGCCGCCCTGTACCGAGACAGGTGCTCCGTTCAGCGAGAACTGGTTCTGATTGCCGGATTGTCCGTTGATCTGGTAGGAGTTCGACTGATCCCAGGCGCGCGTACCGGAGTAACCGCCAGGGCCGAACTGAGTTTGCGTGAAGCGCGTTCCGGGCGTCAGGCCAAGCAGGGTGTAAAGTTGGCGCCCGTTGAGCGGAAGGTTCTGGATCTTCTCTGGGTCAAGGACGGTGCCGAGCGAAGCATCCGACGTGTTCACGCCGGCGCTGGAGTCGGTGACGGTGACGGTGTCGCTGACAGCTCCCGGCTTGAGCCGAAAGCTAAGCGCGACCTTTGAAGAGACATCCACATGAACATCAACCTGCGACTCGGTGCTGAAGCCCGGAGCGGTTACAGATACCGTATAAGTGCCAAGGTCGACGAAGGGAACCACGAACTCACCGTTTGCCTTCGAGACCGCGTTATACGTCTGCTGTGGGCCGGTGATGGTCACCTTGGCTCCAGGGATAATGGCTCCCCCGGGGTCAGTGATGGTACCGGAGACGGTGCCGCGGTACTCCTGCGCCGCACACGACGGGGTTGAACCGAGGCCGACGAGAGCTGGTATCCCGACGCAAAGGAAAGTGTGTAATACAAGACCTGATTTCGGAGACATGCGGCCTCTCTAAGTGTCACAGGATGGTGATGGTGGCGTTTCCAAAAAGCATACCGCAGAAATCTATTTGCGAAACTTTTGGGTGCACCAGTAGCTACCGTCTTTCAGAGTTCTTCCGCTTAAAGGGAGGCTTGCTGGTTTGCAGGGAAGGACCATTACGAAGCTTCACAAGGGTTCGCACGCACGCGTTTCTACCACCAGTCGACGAACTCCATCCCGTGACACATTCTCAAGATTGTCCCGGTTCTCGTCTGCGTCCAGATGCCACTTCTTTACTTAGGCTGTCTAATCATGTAATGGCCGCCTAGGGCGATTGTGCGATCCAGGCACTAGACCTGCACCAACTTGTCTCAATCTCTGGGACGGAGAGTAGCCCGTG
>CAHJWN010000167.1 GCA_903642265.1 Acidobacteriaceae bacterium
GCACGGTAGACGATGGCCATAATCGGGCCTTATGCCCAGACCGTGCGAACTCTGCAGGCGGTCGGCTAATATCAGAGACATACGGCCTTCGCAGGGCACCCCGTGGGCGCAAATATAAAGGGAACAGAATGAGAATTCTTCATGTGACGAATAGTCTCTCCATCTGGGGAAACGGAATTGTCAACGTAGCGGTTGACCTTGCGATTGAGCAGCAACGGGCCGGTCACACCGTGGCGATGTTATCGCTGCCAGGTGGTTATGAAGCGATGCTGCGGGCTGAGGGCGTAGCAATCTTTCAACTCGACGAGTCGAAGGGGCAACCCGTTGAAATGGTGAAATCAAGCCTTCAGGCGCGTCGTGCTTTGCGGGAATTCCGCCCGGACATCGTGCACAGCCACGTGTTGACAGGCCTTTTCCTGTGCTTGCCCTGGCTCAAGCTATATCGAATTCCCTCTGTTGGCCATCTGCACAATGTTCATGACGCAAGTGCGAAGAGAATGGGTGTGGCGGACCGGCTGATTACGGTGAGCTCTGCGGTTGCCGACGACATGCGTGCTCAGGGAGTTCCCAAGACCAAGATTCGCGTGATCCTGAACCGTAACCTACAAGGTCCCAGGCAGCCTGTAATGGCTGATCTTGAACCATCCGAGCTTCTCCATCCAGCCATCCTGACGGTTGCCGGAATGAACCATCGCAAGGGCATCGCTGAATTGATTGAGGCCTTCGAAATCGTGGCAGCCGAGTTTCCGAGCGCCAATCTCTACCTTGCAGGCGTGGGATCTGAAAGTGCGCTGTTCGAGCAACAGGCAAGCCAGTGTAAGGCGCATGCGCGCATTCACTTCCTGGGATTCCAGAGCAGCCCACACAGCTTGATGTTGGGTTGTGATGTTTTTGTTCTTGCTTCCAGAAGGGATTCGTTCCCGTTAGTTCTGGGTGAGGCAAGGCAGGCCGGCTGCGCTATTGTAGCCACCGATGTCGATGGTATACCTGAGGGGCTTGATTTTGGTGCTGCGGGCCTGCTTGTGCCACCGGAATCGCCCGCGGCGCTTGCGGAAGCTTTGCTGTCGCTTCTCCGCGATGAAGATTTAAGGCAGCTTTGGAAAAAACGTGCAAGTAGCGGTCTCGAGCGCTTCAAGGTAGGGCAGATGGTGGCTGAAGTATTGGAAGTCTACCGTGAACTGCTCGGCGAGCATTCGACGACGGCAGAGGCGCAACCAGCATAGCTTCTGGTCAGCGCTTTCATCTTTTATGCGTACTTGCTGTGTTCCTGGAGGCCACCACCGATCGGACGAAGCCGTAACTGTATCCCGCTGCAATCCGAATGGAATGCATAACCTGCACCAGACCTCCCGGCCCTTTCCGTCTTAGCTCCGACACAGCGAGCTTCAGTGGCCCAGCCACCAGGTAGAACGCACCCTTACCTGGCGACCGGGTTAGGTAGAAGTGGCGTTTCAAGGTGGTATAGATTCTCGACGCTGTCACGAAGCGGGCATACTCCTCGCGATTTAGACTTGAATGGAAGTGAAAGTTAATTGCTTCCCGACACAATTCAAAGCGCACGCCCTTCGCAATGGCCTGAGTACAGATGTCGACTTCTTCGCTACCGTAGATCAAATTCTCATCGAAGGCGATGGTAGGAAAGAGAGCGCGTGGGAAGCTGGTTGCATTGATCACCGCCGTGTGCAGGGGTCGCCTGGTGGCCGATGTTCTGGGCTGGTCCACAAAGCCCCAAAAGCTCAAGTCGGACGGTTCTATGAGCTTGCCATTCTGGTTTTCCAGACCCGACACTATGGTGTTCGCCCGCAAATGCGGCTCAATGCTCTTATAGGTATTCACGATGGACTCCAGGAATTGTTCTCCCAGAGCCGTGTCATCGTCCATGTAGACCACGTGTGTGCCGGTGGCGAAAGCGACGGCGCGATTGCGATTCGCTCCCAGTCCACGCCTCGGTCCCTTTACGTAGACCACGTCTGGGAATTGCGCTGCAACGAGCTGCGCTGTCTCGTCATCGGCACTATCGTCCGAAACGACGACTTGGTAGATCGGCCAGGTAGAAGTGGTTAGAGAGTTCAGGGCACGCTCGAGATCGTGCGGCCGCGAACGAGTGCAAAAGCAGATGGTAAAGCGGTACTGGTCGGGATCAACCACGCCCAGACTTGGCCCCATTGGGCTATCTTCGGCTACCTGAATGGCAAGACCTTTCATACTCAGGCCCCGATCTCCTTGACACCACAGCCCGTTCTAGCCACTTCTTCGCGTGCGGTCTGCCATGCGCGAACGGAAACGGCGCGAAAAGCGACTCCGTCTGTGTTCGATTTGAGCCGGAACCAGAGGCCACGCAGGAGACCGGGAGTATGTTTGAGCCCGATCATCCTGGCGTACAGCAAGGCCATCGCTCTTCTGTAAGACGGCTGCACGTAGCAGCGAAGTGTGAGATAGAAGTTGAAAGCAGTATTCTCAGCAGCATCAAGTGCAGGCGCCCCGCGTTTATCAGAGTCAAAGCGTTCACCGCGAAAGTGGTCAACCGCGACTGCGGGGTCGTACACGATGCGCCATCCACGGTTGCGTACTCCCAGTGAAAACGCGAGATCATTATGAACCTGCGCGCCGGTGCCGAGCAGTCGAGTGTCAAAGCGCAGATCTCCAATGGCCGCCATGCGGAAAGACATGTTGGCGCCCTTGAGATAATCAACGTCACGCCGGGCACCCGTGCCAAGGTGGTGGTTCCCGACGAAGCGCCCATACCACCGGATAATCCCTACATCACTGGCTTCGCCGGACTGCAATATGCCGAGATCATAGATGTGGTCACGGCCCCCGATTCCACCTACAGACGGTTCTGCCGCAAAGATCGCATCTATCCGCGCAAGCCAGAAAGGATGCGGCGCTGTATCGTCATCGAGAATACAAACTGTGCTTTCACCCTCCCGCTGCGCAATCCGGTCGAGCCCGGCGTTGAGGGAGTAAACGACACCTGGGGCGGCGACACACACCTCCTCAACCGGCAATTTAGTTTCCCATTTTTTGAGGATCTCCTGGGTAAGTGTGTCGTCTTCGCGGCGCACAACCAGAATCTGCGACGCGTCCATCTCCTGCTTCGATAGCGCAACGAGGCAACGGTCGAGATTGTCAGGACGTTTGTATGTTGGGATCAAGACTGTATGTCTGGTTGCGGACGAGATCTTCTGCGCCGCCCCCTTCAACGGAGCCGTCATCGGACGCATCCTTTCGGTTCGATTATCGCTACACTCGCAAACCCGAAATGCACTTCTGAAGCAAACGAACTTGTCATCTGTGCGGAGACATGACCTTCCATCGGTTCTAGCCTAGCAGCAATCTTGACAGTCTTCGTATTCCACGCTCGATGAAGCTGGGGTCACGATATAACGGTCCTGGCCCTCAAAGCTGCTTTCCTTACTGCCTCCCGTTGCTTGAGCTTCGTGCTTGTGTTTTAGCACGGCAGGTCGCGATTGCAGTTACCGTAATGCTTCGTAAGTGTAACTAGTTTCTGCGAAATCATCTCTGTTGACGATTACTACTTTTGTCTTCTAAGTGGCGCTTGCTGGGTTAGACTAACGCAATAGACGTATTGTGGCACCGTTGAACCCCTGTGAGACTCGTTCTCGCATAGTAAATACAGTTTCACCGAGGATACTTAGTGAGCAATGTCGCAACGGCTCAAAACCCTGAGCAGACCGAAACAAGTCTGTTCTCTATCGTTGAGAGTATCTTCCGCCACTTCAAGGTACTGGTCGTTGCGGGGGTGATTACGCTCCTTGCCGGCTTGGCGCTTGCGTTTATACCGGCGAAGAAATACGAATCTGAGATGGTTCTCTTGATTCAAAACGGCCGAGCTAACGTAACCGTTTCGGCCGGTACTACTGCCAGCACCGCCCCACAGCAAGTAACCGACTCTCAGGTCAACTCCGAGAGTGACGTTCTGACCAGCAATGACGTACTCGACGAGGTGGTTGATCCGGGTTGGACGTCTACACCTGCGAACGCGCATTCGAATGAGGCTGTCGTTGAACACGGGGGGAAAGTCGACTCGCTCCGCGGCCGTCTCACTGTGACTCCAGGCAAGAAGTCAGACAGCCTGCATGTTGAATACTTATCGACCAGCGCCGAGAACGCCCATGACGTGATGACGCGCCTATTGGCGTCCTTCCTGAACAAGCAGAAGGATCTGGGTGAGCCAGCGCAAGCGCCGAGATTCTTTACGAACGAAGCAGCGCGCTACAAAGCAGCATGGGAGCAAGCCCAGGCTGACCTGGTTAAGTATCAGGTGGATCACCAGATCGTTTCAGTACTTGATAAGCAGTCTTTCACAGAGAAGCAGTT
>CAHJWN010000168.1 GCA_903642265.1 Acidobacteriaceae bacterium
CGCCCTGGGCGTGCCGAAGGCGCGCGCCCTCAGCCTCTTCGATCTCTATGACAAGACGCAGCAAGATCTGGGCATGAGGGTGTATCACACCCTCGGGAACCATGATTGTTTTGGCGTCTACCCGGCAAGCGGCATGGCTCCGGCGGATCCCACCTATGGGAAGCGCTTCTACGAAGACCACCTCGGCAAGACGTTCTACAGCTTCGAGCACAAGGGAGTTCGTTTTCTTGTGCTGGACTCGATCGGCATTACGGCAGATCGCTCGTATGAGGGGCGGATCGATACGGCACAGATAGCGTGGCTACGGCAGGAGCTTAGCGCGGTGCCGCCCGCGATGTCTGTCATTGTCGTGACACACATTCCGCTCGTGACGGCTTTTGGCTCGTATGTTCCCGTGCCGCTGCAGGTGCCTCCACATCACGGGGCCTCCGTGGCCAACTCTGACGAGGTGATCCGGCTCTTCGAAGGGCACAACGTACTGGCCGTGCTGCAGGGGCACACACACATTAATGAGCGGGTAGAGTGGCGTGGCATACCGTACATTACGAGCGGTGCCGTAAGCGGGAACTGGTGGAAGGGTGTGCGGTTGGGGACGCCGGAGGGCTTCACCGTGGTATCCGTGCGAGGCGGCAGGCTAACGACTCGCTATGAGACCTACGGCTTCCACAGCGTCGCACCGGAAAACAACTGAATACCCGAAGGCGCAGTGAAGGTCTTAATCGGCAAGACGTTTGCTTTGAGACTGTGACCACGTACACTGCGGAGTACGCCGTGATGCGAAGGGAGTCGCCTGTTGCCGCAAGCATTGTATTTTGAGGATCTGCACCCTGGTATGACCTTTAACTCGGACCGGAGTTACAAGGTCACGGTAGAGGAGATCAAGGAATTCGCGGAACGGTATGATCCGCAGCCGTTTCACCTCGATGAGTCAGCTGGGGAAAGTTCGTTTTTCAAAGGGCTGGCCGCCTCGGGCTGGCTCACTGCGGCAATCGTCATGCGGCTCCGGGTAGAGTCGCTTCATATTGCCGGCGGCATCATCGGGGCGGGCGTGGAAGAGATGCGCTGGACGGAGCCCGTTCGACCCGGCGATGCGCTGCGGACCGAGGCAGAGGTCCTTTCGGTGCGCCTCTCCCAGTCGCGGCCTGAGTTCGGCCTGGTGCAGTCGCGCACGACGGTGTTCAACCAGCGGGATGAGGTTGTGATGCGCAGCGTGGTCAATTTTCTCGCGCCGCGGCGTGTCTCACCTTAGGACAGGGATTCGGGGAGGGCGTGGGGGTGTCCTTTCGGTTTTTGTCCGCTTCTGGCGTATGCTCGAAGAGTGCAGATGACCGTATTAGCCTCGGGTTCCAAGGGTAATGCGACGATGATCTCAGCAGGCTCGACGAACATCCTGGTGGACGCCGGGTTGAGCTGCCGGGAGCTTCTGCGGCGCATGGCAGCGGTGGGCAAAGATCCTGCCGCACTGACCGCCATTCTGATCACGCATGAGCATCTGGACCATGTCGCCGGCCTGGCGGTCTTGGCGCGACGTCTGCACATCCCGGTATTTTTCACAGAGGCGACGCACCGGGCGTGGGTCCGGATGCTGACCCCACGCAAGACCATGACCTATGCGCAGTGGCTGGATCAGCTGCAGCGCGAGCGGGAGCAGCGGGTCGCCGAACCCGCCCCCGGACACCTGCCGGCACACGTTCACCGTGATACCGGCAGGGGCGCTGCCGCAGAGGAAAATCGCCCTACAGATTTAGCAGAGTCTAGGATGCAATCGCTCGAAGAAAACGAACCCTGTGAGTCAGAGGAGGATCGACCGACGGTGAAGCGGGATCCGGCGTTCCTTCCGTCAGTGGAATACTTCCAGGCAGGACAGCGCTTTTCCATCGGAGAGATCGACATCAATCCATTCACGATTCCCCATGACGCTGCCGACCCTTGTGGCTTTGTATTCCATGCGCGCAAGGAAAGTCTACGCATGGCGGTCGCGACGGATCTGGGCTACGTCCCGCCCAACGTCAAGATGGCTTTGCGCGATGTAGACGTCCTGCTGCTGGAGTCCAATCACGACCTGGAGATGTTGAAAGACGGCCCGTATCCGTGGTCGGTGAAGC
The DNA here is from genome assembly GCA_903642265.1 of Acidobacteriaceae bacterium. Classification (GTDB taxonomy): domain Bacteria; phylum Acidobacteriota; class Terriglobia; order Terriglobales; family Acidobacteriaceae; genus Edaphobacter. Next base: position 2,106 of record CAHJWN010000168.1, read on the forward strand.
AGCGCGTACTGTCGAGGGTAGGCCATCTGTCAAACGCAGCGACGGCCGAGTTTCTGCTTCGCGATTATGACGGCGGGGCTCACACGATCGTGCTGGGTCACCTGTCCGAGCAGAACAATCTTCCAGAGTTGGCTAAGCTGGCCGCAGAGGCGGCCATCGGGGATAGGCTTTCGCTGCTGGGAAATCGCGTTGTGCTCGCAGCCCAGGAAGCTCCGCTGGAGCCCATTTGCCTGTAGGTACGCGGGCCGGGAACTTCGGTGAGTCCCGTACGTATGCAGTAGAATCAACTATCAGACGGCCTATGGGTATCTACACAACCACATCCCGACGATCCAGCCATAGTACCTGCAACGACTACGTCGTTGGAGCGATTCTATCGGGATGGCGGTACGACATTTCAAGCGTTCCTGCGGAGTTGCGTGGGGATTACGAAGACCACCTCCGTACCTGTGAGCACTGCCATAAACGTCAGCGTCTCCATCGAACCGTCGATATGCTATTGTTTGCGGCGACCGCGCTGTCCTTCGCTGCTTTTTTGCTTGCGGCGGTAGTGCTGCACCGTTTGCAGGCACTAAGCCACCTGAGCAGCGTCCATGTACCGCTTCATCCGCAGACCGATCTGGTCCATTCGCACATTCCTGCGAGTATCACCTTGAGCTTGCAGGCGGTTGCCATTCTTGGCATGCTTGTCTCGATGCTGTTATGGGTACTGGTCGCGGTGGCGACCCCGATCACGGGAATGGTTTTGGAGATGCGGGAACGGATGATCCCTGGTGTGCGCGATCGTTTCGGTAAGCAGGCTGCCTAGGGGTCTAGTCATCTCGTCTTGACGGGAAGAGATGAGCGACCCAGGATAGGGTAATGGTGTCCGCGGACACAGCGATACATGGCATCCAGAAGCACCACGAGGCTTCAGCCCCTCCGTCGTTGCTCAGCTATCCGGCGACCTACCTTCTCATAGGCATCAATCTTGCCGTGTACCTCGTCATGCTTCGGCTTGGGCCACTGCCGGAGGCCCTTCGCGGTCATGTATGGATGGAAGGACCTCATGGAGCCGGGGGAGTGGCTGGCTGGTTCGCTCCGTTGTTTACCGCGCCCTACACAGAGCGTGTGCTGACCCATTTCGGGGCCTGCACGCCGGATCAGGTTCTGGCGAATGGCCAGTGGTGGCGCCTTTTGACGTCCCTCTTTGTGCACGTCACACTGCTGCACCTGCTGCTGAATATGTGGTGCCTGTGGAACCTGGGCCTCTTTGGTGAGCCGCTGCTCGGCAAGTCCGGCTTGGTCGCGGTGTATCTCCTCACAGGAGCGGCGGGCATGCTGCAGTCCGTTATGGTGAGCCTGGTTTCAGGACATCTGGGCGTTGTCGTGGCAGGAGCCTCAGGGGCCGTGTTCGGCATTGCCGGCATCCTGATCATTCTGCTATCGAACCGGAAACTTGCGGCTCCCTGGGACGAGCTGCGCAGCTTGCGAAGGCAGGTCGTCTTTTTTGCCCTGGCGAACCTTCTGCTGGGGAGCCTTCCAGACCTGATTCCGCGGTTCCTCCCTGGGATTTTTAGTCTTTTGCACCTGGATCCGGCAGCGCTTCCCAGCATAGACAACGGCGCTCACCTGGGTGGATTCCTGTGCGGTCTCGTGCTGGGAGTACCCCTGTTTCCGCGGATGACCTCGGGGCGGTCCAGCTACAGGGCTCGGCAGGTCCTGGTTTTTTGTACCGCTGCTCTGCTGCTCAGTCTTCTGAGCTATGCCGTGGTGGCATTTGCCCGCTCTCTGGGTGTATGAGACGTGCTCGGTCACCTCAATCGGTGGGGCCGCCGGCCGTGGCGGCGAACTTGCGCACCATGGCCAGGAGAAGCCGGCGGTCGCCTTCGGTCAGGTTGCTGGCGTAACGTTGGATCTCCGCAAGAAAGTGGATTTCAGATTCATTGAGACTGACGCCGGGCAGATCGCGAACCGGGTCGTCGGCGAAGAACTGGCTTAAGGGCAGGTCCAGCGCAATGGCGATCTTCTGCAATGTCTCGAGCGACGGAACCGTATGACCATTTTCAACTCGGGACAGGTAACAGCGAAGAAGGCCTGTACGTTTCTCGATATCCCCCTGGGACATGCTGCGCTGCAGCCGGAACTCGCGGATCGTCACGCCGATATTGATGGGCGTCGGCTGTAAAGGAAGCACGTGTGCAGGCGGCAGAGCAGTATGCATATTAGCCATTAGCGGGAGAGTAACGGG
>CAHJWN010000169.1 GCA_903642265.1 Acidobacteriaceae bacterium
CCGGCAATATCATCAAAGAAGATCGCCCGGTCCTCAGCGCACTCCTGCAAAGCCGTAACCAACGCGCCATTCGACCTGATCGCCAGGTAGGCCCACCAGTACTTCGACGGACTGAGATAAAGGCTGATCTTCATGCGTACTCCGCCCGGCCGCCTCTGGCTTCCTTGAAAATACAGTGACTCTAGATCTGCTATTCCCGGGGGCTACACGCTTTCAGCTTACGATGAGCAATTCGCATCGCAGCTCGACGTAATACGCCAGGTCCTTCGAATCCTTTTTGCGTGTCATCCCGTCTAACAAATGTGATATTCTGTGATTCGCTGGGGACGTGCGCCTTTGAATGCCTTGACCTTCCATAAGGTCGTCTGGCTTGCCACCGCGGTCTACACCGCACCAAAACTCCCCGCCCATTACGAAACAAACGAGATGATCGTTCGTATAGGCGCGTCTTTTGCCCTGCGAACCAGTCTCCATTCAACATTTATTTTCTAGGAGTGCGTGTGCCCGTGGCTGAAGACATTGATAAGTATGAAGATGACATCGATAAGCTGATCGATACAGGAAAAGAGAAGGGTTATCTCACCTACGGCGAGGTCAACGACCTCCTGCCCGGAGACATCACTTCGCCAGACGAGCTTGACGACCTGATGACTACCATCAACACACAGGGCATCGATGTGTTGTCCAGTGAGTCACGCATGGGTGAGCGCGACAAATATGAGCCCGAGGCGGGCGAAGAGTCCGACGACGTCGAGCTCGACCTGTCCCCCGGCACCCTCGAAAAAACGAATGACCCCGTCCGCATGTACCTCCGTGAGATGGGCACCGTCCCTCTGCTCACCCGCGAAGGCGAAGTCGAAATTGCCAAGCGCATCGAGCGCGGTCAGGTCCGCGTCATGAAGGCGATCTCTCGCTCGCCCATCGTGATTCGCGAGATCGTCGGTCTCGGCGAAGATCTGCGCCGCGGCGTCCGCAATATCAAGGAAGTCGTCACCTTCGACGAAGAAGAGCTCACCGAGGAGATCCTGCAGGCGCGCGTGCGGGCGACCGTCGGCCGCATCGACGTCATCGTCAAGCACCAGAAGAAGCTGGCCGTTCTCGAAGAGAAGTTTGCCGCGCCCGTAGGCAAAGATCCCAAGGCCAAGACAAAAGACGCGCGCAAGACCCAGTGGCTCATAGGTCGTGAGCACGTCTATATCAACCGCGTGGTCCGTGAACTCAAGTACACCAACGGCGAAAAGAAGCGGCTGCTCGACAAAGTCAACAAGACCGTCGATGCCATGCGCACCCTCGAGCGCCAGATCAAGTCGCTCGACACCAAGTACGAGGCTTCGCGTTCCGAAGAGCTGAAAAAGGAATACAAACGCCAGCAGAAGAACTGCCGCACCGATCTCGAACGCGTCGAAGCGGACGCCGGCATCTCGCTCGTCGATCTCAAGCGCACCCAGCGCGAGATGATTCAGGGTGACATGGACGCCGAACGGGCAAAGCGCGAGTTGATTGAAGCCAACCTCCGGCTCGTCGTATCCATCGCGAAGAAATACACCAACCGCGGCCTGCAGTTCCTCGACCTCATCCAGGAAGGCAACATCGGCCTGATGAAGGCCGTCGACAAATTTGAATATCGCCGTGGTTACAAGTTCTCCACGTACGCAACGTGGTGGATTCGCCAGGCCATCACCCGCGCCATCGCCGACCAGGCTCGTACCATCCGGATCCCGGTCCATATGATCGAGACCATCAACAAGCTCATCCGCACCTCACGTCAACTGGTGCAGGAGCTTGGTCGCGAAGCCTCCTCGGAAGAGATCGCCCGCCGCATGGACATCCCGGTTGCCAAGGTCCGCAAGGTCCTCAAGATCGCGCAGGAGCCCATCTCGCTCGAAACGCCAATCGGTGAAGAGGAAGACTCGCACCTCGGCGACTTCATTGAGGACCGCATGGCCGTCAGCCCTTCAGACGCCGTCATCTCGGTCAACCTCAAGGAGTACACGTCGCAGGTCCTGCGCACTCTCACTCCGCGTGAAGAGCGTGTCATCAAAATGCGCTTTGGCCTCGAAGATGGTTCAGAACATACGCTTGAAGAAGTCGGCCAGAGCTTCCAGGTGACGCGCGAACGCATCCGCCAGATAGAGGCGAAGGCACTTCGCAAGCTCCGTCATCCCAGCCGCAGCCGCAAGCTCAAGGCATTTGTGGACGGCGTCAAGGACATGTAATCCCCTGGCGGGAAAAAGAGAAGGCCGCGAGCAATCGCGGCCTTTTTCGCGCCATCACGCACTTTGGCAAAATTTCGGGAACGAAGCGCCGCGTCTGGCGTATTCTTCTGCAAACATCCCGGGAGCCAGAACATGATCAGCCCTGTCTACACCGCCAACATGACCGACCAGCAGCGCGCCTGGTTCTACGCGGAGTATCAGCAAGCCTCCAAAGATGAGGTCGTCGGCGTCCTGCTCGCACTCTTCCTCGGCGGCCTTGGAGCGCACAAGTTTTACATGGGCGAGACCGGCCTCGGCATCCTCTACCTCGTCTTCTTCTGGACCGGGATCCCGGCCATCATCGGCTTGATCGAGTGCTTCCTCATGCCGGAACGCGTGCGGCGCTACAACGCTCTACGGGCACAGGACATCATGATGAGAATTCTTGCCCCCGGTGGTCAGCCTTTCACTGTCGGCACTGCATTCGCCGCCCCGCCACCATTCGCTGCGCCCGCCATGGCACGCGTATGTCCAGGCTGCAGGAGCGCGATACAGCCAGGTGCTGGCTTCTGCGCCCATTGCGGAGCCGCAGCTTAGAATCTCAGCCACGCGACCTGGTCTGTCATTCCCGAAGAGGATCCGCGCCTGAAATCCTGCCCCCTCCGCCTTCCTTATTGCCATTCAACCTTCGACTGCTTGTTGTAATCGAATTCGATAAACTGGCCGCTCCCATCAGCCTGCAACTTCACCGAAACGCCATCCACAGCAGCCGAAGCAATCTTCTGATACCGCCACCGCAGGATTACATGCGCCGCCGGATCACCGGTAATCGTTAGCAATTTGCCCGAGTACACCACCGCCCGGCCCTCGAAATCAGTAATGGCAGCCGGAGTAGCTGCCGCCGAACCGTAAAGCTCGTACACGCGACGATCATCAAGCGTCTTCAGACTCGGGTTGCCGCCCTCGGATGCAGGAACAAGCGTCATCACATCTTCCGGAATCTTCGGCAGGATGGCGCCGCTCCGAACGTAAAGCGGAATGCTGTCCACCGCCGCATCCGCGACAATCACGCCTCCGCCGCTTATCGCCTTGCCTGACCAGTAATCCAGCCACTCGCCCTTCGGCAGGTACACCGTCCGCTGCGTGCCTTGGTCAACAATCGGTGCAACCAGCATGTCAGGGCCAAATAGATATTCGTTCCGAGTCTGGCGTGCCACCTCATCATCCTGGTACTTCAGCACCAATGCCTGCATGATCGGCATACCCGTCCTGGCAGCCTCCTGCGCGGCGGCGTAGCGATAAGGAAACAGACTCATGTGCAGCATCGAATACCTGCGGTACACACCCAGCGCCGCATCGCCCCAATCCCACGGCAGCATCTTCGAAGTCATAACCATCACCGGCGTAAATGCCGTGTATTCCGTCCAACGCATCAGCATCTGCGCATCGGCTGCGCCAGCCCCATGGTCTCTAAGACCAGCCATCCACAGCGGCATCCCGCTCAGGCCGGCATTCACACCAGCCGTGATGACTGTCGGGAGTCCATCTTCAGGGCTGAAGCTTGCATGACCGCCGTCGTTATAAACCAAGCCGCCATTGGCGCCCGTGGTCGTAGTCCGCATCAGGAGCGCGCCTTTGCCCTTCATGTCCTTCTCGACAATCTCTTCCAGCGCGTTGTTCTCAAGCACCGCGTAGCGATTGCGCATGACGCGCGAGTCGGATTCATCGTTAAACTTTGTCTCCGCCGGAAACACCGGAGCATCGCCAGACTCAAACCCATCCACGCCACCGGCAACGGTCTGGCGCAACTGGCCTTGCCACCAGAGCTTCGCCCGCGCATTGGTGAAGTCGACCAAAGAGGCCGGTCCGTTCGCAGCGTGATCGATATACGGAGCGCCACCCGGCAGCTTCACGAAGAAACCCGACGCATTCGCTTCAGCATATTCAGGAGACGCCGTATTGACCGAGGGTGCGGCCGGAACTAAGACTTTGAAGC
>CAHJWN010000170.1 GCA_903642265.1 Acidobacteriaceae bacterium
GCCTTCTATAACTATTCAGCATCTGCGTGTCCGCAATCTGCTGGTTCTTGACGGTGCCTATCTCGCGAAAGCCATCAGGGGTGCCGATACGAGTTTGTCGCTTATCATCAGACGCTGCGCTTGCTCTCTTTACCACCGCAGCAAGCCGTTCTACCCGATCAGGTTGCATGCGTTGAGATACGTGACGCAGTAGACAGACGGCCACATTCAAATGAGGTATGTTCAGGATCCGGGGACAAAGTCTGAGTGTGGTCATACGAGGAAGCTCCTTGTTAGGGGAGGGCCATCGAGTGAAGAGCTCCAAACAATTGCTGATCTTTGTCGTTGATGATGAGCAGATCATCGCCACGACGCTGACACTTATCCTTCAACGCAGCGGCTACCTGGCCCAGGCATTCTTCGATCCGCTTCAGGCCTTGGCCGCAGCACGTCTTGAGGCTCCGGACCTGGTCATCTCTGATGTCGTTATGCCCCAACTTACAGGCGTGGATTTCGCCATAAAAATAAAGACTCTGTATCCGGACTGCAAAGTGATTTTGTTTTCCGGCCAGGCACAGACGAGAAATCTCTTGGAGAGCGCGCGCAAGCTGGGGCACAACTTCGATCTACTCTCAAAACCTATCCACCCCGTCGATCTACTGCGTGATATCCGAAAACACGAAGCAGGTATCGAAACACCATAACGATCTTAGGCAGACGTGAATTGCGGTAATGAAGTCGCTCGCCCAGGGAGCGCAAACTTTACCCGCGTACCTGATCCAATCTGACTGCTCACAGTAAGCGTTCCGCCATGCTGTTCTACGATCTCCAGCGAGATGTAGAGCCCTAAGCCATTCCCCAGGTCTCCCTTTGTGCTGTAGAAGGGTTGGAAGATCTTGCGTTGTGTCTCTTCACTCATCCCCGACCCTTCGTCCCTAACCTCAATCTCTATCCCGTCTGTCGAAGCCTTGGCAATCATCCAGATCCGGCCACCAATGGGTACAGCGTCGATGGCGTTTGCCAACAAGTTCGTAATCACCTGTTGCAGTTGGCTGATTACGCCGAAAAGTGGCGTCTTACCTCCACTCACCGTCACCCCTACTTCACGGTTGCGAATCTTCCCTGACAGAAGTCGAAGTACATCATCGAACAGCATATCTGCTGTCCCGTCCTCGGCCTTCTTTATCCCGTCGCGCGACCAGCGGAGCGTCTGCTTGGTGATGCCTGATATCCTCTGCAGCTCGCTCTCCGCAAGTGCAATGTAGCTTCTTGCCGGTTCCTTTTCGCTTACCTCCTGTTGAAGCAGGTACAGCAAATTGACGATTGCCTCCAGCGGATTGTTGATTTCGTGCGCGATGACGCTTGTCATCCTTCCGGTAAGCGCAAGCTTCTCAGTGAGCTTCAGGGCCAATTCCCGTTCATGGCGATCTGTAAGGTCTGTGCACGTTCCGACCCACCCTGCCCGGGTCCCGTTCGCATGCAGAAAGGGGGCAGCCCGGACTAAATTCCAGCGCTCCTCCCGCTGCGGTCCACAACGCATTCGGACCTCAACGTCGAAAGCGGTTCCGTCGCGAGTTGCCGCTCCCCACAGCTCCAGGCAGCGTTCCTGATCTTCCTCGGCCACGCGGCTCCGCTCAAACCACACGCCCTCATGGCCCAACCCCTGGTCCAGCCAGCGATCGTTCACATACCCCAACTGGCCTTCGTCATCCGAAGTCCAGACCAGGTTCGGTAGCGAATGGGTCAATTGCGTAAACCGAGACTCGCTCAGCTCTGCAGCTTCTTCCGCTCGCTTCAGATTGATGGTCATCACGGCGGCGCGGAAGTCACGCGCCGATTCCAAATCCATCTCGCTCCACTCTTCACTCTGCCCGTAGACCAGCACCTTCCAGGCTTCGAACGAGTCTCTCGGCTGCAGCCCGTGCCCATGGTGCCTTGAATTGCCCGGCTCACCGGCCCAGCTTACAGCACGGACCTGCTCTGGACGGAACCAGATCACGTAGCTTTTCTTCACGTTCGAGATCCGAATGGCAAGCACGCCGCTCGCAACGTCGCGGATTGAGTTTGCCCAATCCAGCGTAAGCCCCAATTCGCGGCTGGAAAACAGTTCCATCTCCGAGTCCTGGTTCATCCATTCACCCAGCCGTAGGACGTCAACCATCGCTGGCGTCTCTCCCGCCAGCTCGCACACCCCATCAATGATCAGCGCAACCCCCGCCGCGTCTGTCACTTCAACCATGCTTGCCATCTGCGCCTGCATCGCCGCCAGATAGTCGTTCTCAGCCGCCATCTGGGTCAGGATGCGTCGCTGCACGGCGTGAAATTGGACCTTCTTCACCAGCCTGTCCGTTGTTCGCAGACCCGTCAGGAGCGTACCGACTAACTTCGTCAACAAGTCGCACGCGCTGCGCACCAGGTACGGCACGCTCCGGGGAGTTGCATTGTGACAGCTGATCAAGCCCCACAGCCGACCCTCGCAGACAATCGAAATCGACATCGAAGCCGCCGTTCCCATATTCCGCATGTATTGCAAATGCACGGGCGACACGCTCCGCAACAGCGCCATCGATAAATCCACGGGTGCATCTTTACTGCCGAGCAAATGCAATGGCGAAGGCACGTAGGCCGAGTCAGGAATTATTCTTACCGTGTTCAGTAGATACAGGGCCCGTGCCTGCTTCGGTATGTCGCCGTCCGGGAAGCGCAAACCAAGAAAGCTGGGGAGGGTGCCATCGCTCTCCTCCGCCAGCACCGTGCCATGTCCAGCCTCATTGAAGCTATAAAGTAAAACTCGATTCACCCCTGTCAGGTCGAGTACCTGCTGGGTGATCGCACGGTAAAGCTCCGCCTCCGTCTTCAGCTTGCTGAGCCGCTCCACAAAGTTAGTGATCACCGCATTCATCAACTCGGGCCGCACCAGCCGGTCGATCCGTTCGAACTCCAGGATGCGCCGATCTCCAGCCCGGTGCGTTACGACGCTGTAAACATAATGCCGCAGTGGAAATGAACCAAGATACGTCAAGGTTCCTGCTTGTTCGTTCTCCAGGCCAGGAGCTCGAAGCGCCGCCAGCACGTCCTCCTCAAGTACGGTCTCAACAGCTGTTCCAAGAATCAGCTTCCACGAGATGCCAAGCATCTCCTCAACGTTTTCGCTCGCGCCGACAATTGCCTTTGCCTCCTCATCGAGCAGCAGCAGGAATCCATGCCGCTGGATGCTTCCAGGAGTGCGAATCGGCTCGTCTCCGCAGGCGAAGCCACTCAAAGACGTGTCGCTGGCCGATCCGGCAACGCTTGCAACCTTCTGTTCAACGATCAACGTTTTTCCTTCTTCAGTCGCCTGCTGTATATGCTCGATCATTCCTGCCTCTTCTTTGCCCGTCGACGCAACACCCTACGGCTTGCCACCCTGCATCCAGCTTGAAAATACTTGGAAGAGTGCCTTGGCGGCCGCTACTGCCGCACCGCCTTCAGCCTCTGGAACCCGTGTCTCCAGGACACCGCAGAACTCTTTCCACATGGCTCCTGTAAGTTCCCCATGTCCATGGAAATACGCGCTGCCCTTTCCGCCGGCCAACCCGAGCACGCGGTCCACATGGCGCCCAATAATCTGGCCTCCCAGTGTGGATCCTTCCATCACATACATCGCTCCCAGCAGGCTCGAGGTACTGTGCATCTCTGGCAATGTGGGCCTTTGAAACTCTGCATTGAATTGACCGAAGTGCACGAGATCTTGTTCAAGGAAAGAACGCCGCTGCCGTAAATTCACGGTTGCCCGTAGCCATTCCGGCCTTGTTCCGCGCCCAGCCTGGCTACCGGCTGCGTCTTCCCAGGCCGCGACCATTCCCTGTAGACGTTGTAAGTAGAAGACATACTCGGCCCGGCCAAGTCCCATCCGCATCAGTGGAAGACTTGCTTCGGCTGCTTCGTGGTCGATGCGCGTCTCAATCCTAAGCCGCCGTACATCCACGCGTCACGCTCCCAGGACCCTGGTAAGCGTCTCTATACAAGCTACTTATACACCTATTGGCGCGGAAGTCAGGTTTGCCGCGCAAAGCTCGCACCACCCGATCATGATCCTGTGTTTGGCTGGGGCTCTAAGTCCTGTGTCGTTAGCGCTCACGCTCGACCCGTTTCAGGATTGCTGGTCTACCCGTCCTGCCCATCGTCCCGATTGCGTGAAGGTATTACCCGCAA
>CAHJWN010000171.1 GCA_903642265.1 Acidobacteriaceae bacterium
GTTGCGTCATTTTTTCCCGGTCCCTCGACAATTTCACCATGAGTCCGGCACCCGTCAGCACCAAGAACACGCTGGCTGGCTCAGGAACGGGACTGGGTACCGGAACACTTTCCACCGGAGTGATGGCCGTAGGAACATCCGCGAGCGGAGGCACAGACTCCGACACCTGGACCAGTGCGGGAAGTGGAAGACTGGGCGGGGGAAGCTCAGGGAATTCCACCAGCAACGGCGTAGGTGTGAGGGGAACACTCGGTGCTTTGGGAGGGAGAGCCGGCGATTCGAAATCGCCACAATCAACCTGAAAGCGACGTAACGCTTCTAAAGGTCCCATGGGACGACGGGAGGGATGGCGATGAACCGGTTCTGGCGGGCGAACGAAGTTCGTAAGTCTGTATTTGACGGCTCTCAGCCTGCGAGCTGCCCGTCTCTGCAACACACCCTGCTTGTACTCTGCAATCCAACGGCTGCAATCAGAGGCATAAAGTACAGGAGCCACGCAGCTCATGGTCGAACATAAGATGACGGCTGTGACGATCCACCGCGTTGACCTGCTTCGCGTAGACCGACGCCTACGAACCCGTTGCGGCATGTTTCGTCCCCTTGAATGGCGAAATATACGCAGTATAGGACTTTAAAGCCTGCTGCAACCAGGACATCCGGCCCATTTCCCTACAACTTTAGCGTACTTACAGGGTGCGGCATGGGTCTTTTCATAATTATCTCGGGTGGCTTCGTGTGTTGCTGACCCTGATCCCTCTTAAAAAGAAAAGGCGAGCCCCCCTTGCAGGGCACGAGGCATCTGGGCTAAGAACAAAATCTGGCCATCCGGACCCAAAATGGGCTCATATCCTTCAGACAGCAGGTTTGTCGCTTCCACGACGGCATTCAGACCCTTGAGACGGCGACCAGCCCAGACCCTCTGCCGGAACCGAAAGCCCAGATACGCCTCATCCGGGCCGGTATCATACGCATCTACCTGCGTCAGCGTATGGGCCGGTTGCCATCGGTACGTCACATCCACAGAGGTCCCAGTGCGCCTGGCCTTCATTTGCAGCGTGCCGCTTAGCGCCGCGGCGGTGTGGGCGTGAGTGCCTCCCGCAACATCGCTCAGCTGCCTGACGGTCTTGTCTGGCGTAAGCGCCGATCCAACCTGGCCATCGAAACACGCGGAAAGTGTCGGCGCGATGGCCTCGGTCCAGGCGATTCGGACCCCTGCCGTCCTGGTTCCGGGCGAGGTCATGCGCAGGGTCTCCGTATTGGGGTCGTAGAGTACCGGCAGGGCCGCGAGGTCCTGCTGAGACAGTTCGCCTCCTCCCTGAAGTCTCTCGACCGGATCGCTGTCCCGATACACGGCCAGGGAGACCACGCGTTTGTCGTCACTGCGAACGACTGCAAGCTCCTGATGCAGCCCCTTCAACAACACAGGCTTTCCAACTGCATCGCTTAAGGCTTCATCAGCAACGGAGACTTGATCGAGGTCGCTGGATCGCTGCAGCGATCGATCGGTCGCCAGGTGGTATTCAACTGAGATCTCTGCGGTTGGCTTGAACGCGATGCGAACATACGGTGCCGAGCTGAAACGTGTGCCGAGAAGATGCTCTGCCGTGAACAGCGTGCCCGCATCGATCAGGACAGCGTCTCCGAGGGACATTTGTTCTGTTGCTGCAGTGTGCAGGATCTGCAGCCCCAGGGAGGATCCGGTCTGCAGCTCTGGATGCGAGGCGAAACTTGCAAAAAAGTGAGTGCCTCCACCCCAGGTACGCTCATGCTCCAAACCAACGCCCACAACGACAGAGGGCGCCGCTCCAGAAGAACCGTTCCCAAAATCGGCCTTCAGGAGGGAGACTTCCCCGTCAGCGTTGGCGCGCCCCAGGGTAACCACCTGCCGATTGCCGCCCTGGCCAAAGTTGCCGTCCCCGGACAGAAAGGCAATCTGCCCTCCGGAAACAGAGCTCCTGGCGTGATCTGAGCTCGTGGAAACATCAGGATCTGTTGTCCCGGACGGGGTGTTCGCTAACCGTAGAAGAGGCCGATTGGCGGCAGACCGAAGGGTCCATCGCCAATCATCAGCAGGCTCCGCCGAGGTACGCCTCTCCGTTGGCAGCCATGTACCCGCCTCAAAGATAGCCGTCATGGTGAGATCGGCTGCAAGGCGAACACCACCCTTTATCTGAAGGTTGTTCCGCGTGACGGGCAGTAAAAAGGCAGCTGTGGCCCGCAAGCGGTATTCCCCCGGAAGCAGAGAGGAGAGTAGATAACGTCCGTGCTCGTCAGTGAATGCCCTGGCGATGATCGTTGCGTCCGGGCCGAGCAACTCCACCAGTGCCCCAAGCTGGGGCGTGCCATGGGCGTCCCGGATGACCCCTGTAATGGCGGTCTCACCGGCGGCACGCGCGGAAACCGACTCTCCGCAGAGCAGGAGCATGGACAAGGCAAGGGTTGGCACTACGTACTTCACCGCGCTCGGTACCCTCTTTCGCGCGCCAAGGCTCTCCAAAGTGGTGCTTCTCGTGCTTCGAATGGTTGCGACCGTGTCCTGTCCCGGCCGGCACACCATCTACTAAAAATACCTCAACTGGCTATTGCTCCACTGTTTATTGCTCTACGATGAACGGCGCGCTTTCCAGCAAGGACTGCTTCGTAACACCGTCGTTCACCTTAATTACAACCTGGTACCGTCCCGGCTCAAGGCTACCAAGCGGCATGGTCTTCTCAAGCGTCAGCTGATCGGCGTTCGGGTTCAGTTTTGCCGCGCTCTCCTGCGCATTTAGAACCTCTTTGTTTGTGGCCTGATCCAGCACCTGGTACTCGATGGTGGCGTCGTTGCGCTTGTTCTCGGCGATCCCCAGGTTGTAAACCTGCATCCAGAAGCTCAGGTTCTGCGCCCGATGGAAGACGATGGGTGTCGTGATCGTGGCCGGAACCCTGGGCACGACCTTCGTGTTGCCGATCACAAAATTGCCGGTTCCGACATCCTTGGAAGCGACACGCTCCATGTGGTCCGCAAGAATTAAGGACGAATGTCCCAGGCGATCATCGTCAAATTTGGGCACGTCCACACTCCGCCGCCAAGTGCCGACGTGGTCAGGACTATTCACATCTTTAATGGCAATCTCCACCTTGTAGCGGCCGGGCGCCAGTGCCAAAGCCTTCCAGTAGACGGAGTTGGCACCTTTCGTACGGTCCAGAAGGTCGGACGGTGTTTCGACCTTCACGGTGTCCTCAAATGTCTGCACTACATGGTGATTGATGTTGCTGACCCGGGCCAGGATATTGATGACGCCCGTAGAATCGCCGTCCTTGGTTTTATAGGTGACATCGCCGTTATGGACCTGAAGGGTCACGGGGACAAGAACTGTATTGTTGGTCAGCTTTACGTAATCTGTCCGGACATCAAACAGGAACGGCGGCCCGCTCAGCACTTTACCGGACGCCAGGAACTGATCCAGATCAGCAAATTTCACGGCGGGCGGCGCCATCAGCTTGGCGAAAGTATCCAGGCGATCGAATTGCTTGCTGTTCTGGGACGCAGACATCGGTCCCGGACCAAGCTGTTCTAATCCGCCACTGAAGCGATCCGCCTGCTTGGCCTTGCCCATCTGCTCGTACATGGTCTGCCCAGCTCCCGGCGTGTGTTTCAGGGCATCTTTCTCTGAGCGATCAATCGTCGCATGGTAGTCACCACACATGCAGCTGTCGACGAACTCGATATCAATGTTGTCACCGACACTGGCGAGGTACCGGTAATGCCAGACCTCGAAGGGGAAGGTCGATGTGTTGCCGCCACCCTCTTCCATGGGACGCTCGTACGATCCACCCGACGGATGCGAATCAATGCTGTCGGGCTTGCCGAATGCGATATAGATGTGGCCGCGATCGGTCATCCAACCCGGCTTGCCGGCAGCGTAATGCTCATTCGCATATGCGATACGGGCATAGTGCTCATCGCGGAACTCATTTTCGGGGCTATCCGGATTCGGATTACGCCGCTGCCAGAACATCTCGATAAACTGCTGCCGTTCTTCCTCGTTCGTTAAATTCTTGAATGCGCGACCCTCTTCGTCGGTGATGATCCAGCGCACGTCTTCGTTGAGCCACTTTTTATCTTCCGGACT
>CAHJWN010000172.1 GCA_903642265.1 Acidobacteriaceae bacterium
ATGCGATCCCGCACATGCCAGATCACCGGGATACGCGCCATGCGGCCTGCCAGACCGCCGATGATGTCAGCCTTCAACGAGTTGGTGTGAAAAAGGTCAACCTGCCTGTGGCGTGCGAAGCTGGCCACCCTGGTCACATGACGCATCGTGAGCCATAGAGCTTTTATCTGTCGGAGAGAGCCAAACCCGAGAGAGCCCTTCGACGCATGGGCCACCGCTGCATCGAGCGGCAGCACATGAATTTCTACTCCGGCTAGCCTTAGCCGATCCGCCAGCGGCCCCTCTTCGAAGAGAAGCACGATCGGCTTTACCTGGTTCGGGTCAACGTAACGGACGAGATTGAGCAGCGCCATCTCCCCGCCACCAATCTTCGCTGTGTGATCGATGTACAGCACACGCATGGGATGTGCCATCCGTTACCCTCCTGGTCTGCTGCTTCTCGTGGTGCTCGATATCGGAAGAGCCGTATCAGCCGCCGTTTACTGGAGCCCCGATGCGGCGTAAGAAGTCTGTGAAGCGATCACGAAACACATCGCTGCCAAAGCCTTCCGCGTGCCGACGGATGACCTCCGTATTCCAGCTCTGCCGTTCAAAGCGATCGACAGCGTCCATGAGTGATTCGGTCGTCTGCTCGTTGAAGAATACGCCCGTGACGCCGTCGACCACGGTTTCGACGGCGCCCCCGGCACGATAGGCAATGGTGGGGCGGCCTGCGGCCGCAACTTCGACAGGAGCCATACCAAAGTCCTCTTCGCCGGGAAAGATGAGGGCGCGGCACTTGGAGACGCGTTCTTCCACGACTTCGTCGGGTGCCCTTCCGAGGAACTCGATCGTCGGCCCGGCGTCTGCCTTCAGTCGTTCCAGGGCCGGTCCTGTACCGATCACGACGAGACGCTTACCCAAGCGTGTAAAGGCACTCACGGCAAGGTCCAGCCGCTTATAGGAGACCAGACGCGCCAGTACCAGGTAGTAATCTTCCTGCTCCGACGAGGGCTTGAAACGTTCTATATCGATGGGAGGCACGATGACCTCGGAAGAGCGTCCATACACCCGCTGGATGCGATCGGCCACAGCCTGGGAGTTGGCGACAAAGTGGTCGGGCTGCCGTGCCGCACCTTCATCCCAGCGGCGAAGGCCCTGGATGAAAGCAGGCAGCACGGCCCGCAGGCCACCGCCAAACGACTCCCGTGAAGAGTAACTATCAAAACTCCAGGCCCAGCGCATTGGAGTGTGACAATAGCAGACGTGAATCGCATTCAGGTTCGTCTGCACACCCTTAACGTAGCCGGAGGAGCTGGAGACCACCAGGTCATATCCGGAGAAGTCCAGCGAACTCACAGCGAAAGGGTAGAGAGGAAAGTACAACCTGTAATACTGATCCAGCTTGGGCAGATGCTGCATCCAGGACGTGTTGATTGACACGTCTCGCAACGCATCGGGCATTTTATCTTTCAGCGCAACGGTTGCGAATAGCTGGGCATTCGGCAAGATCTTATAAAGCGCCTCGGCTACTCTCTCGGCCCCGCCGAGCTGCGTGAAGTAATCATGCACAAGGGCGATTCTCAACAGGCTCTCCGTGGGCTCTCAGGCATGCGGTTAGATGGCTCCGGATCGCTTGATGACGGTTCCGACAGTTCTCGCGAGGATCTTGAGATCGAGACCGAGAGACCAGCCGTCGATATAGCGATTGTCCATGCGAACCCACTCGTCGAATCCCACCTCGCTGCGCCCACTCACCTGCCAGAGCCCCGTCATACCGGGCCTGACGCTGAATCGTCGCATCAGAGCAGCTTCGTCAAACAAGGAGACATCGCGCACACTCATCGGACGAGGACCCACCAGAGACATATCCCCGGTAAGCACGTTCCATAGCTGCGGCAGCTCGTCGAGGGAGGTCGATCGGATGAGCCTACCGAACCGGGTGACTCGGGGATCGTTCCTCATCTTGAAGATCGGTCCAGTCGCCTCATTGGCATGCTCAAGATCCGGCAGCAACATCTCGGCGTTATGGACCATGCTGCGGAACTTGATCATCTTGAAGCGCCTGCGCCGATAGCCATACCGCTCCTGGCAGAAAAAGACTGGGCCGCTGCTGGTGGCTTTCACCCCGATTGCGAGGCACAGAAACAGCGGCGACAGAATGACCAGCCCGATCGCAGCGCCCACGACGTCCACCACGCGCTTAGCTGCCAAAAAGGTCAGATAGCGTTCCTGGTCGGGGGCAAGTTCGCGAAAGATGGTGAGCTGCGGATCGACGTTCTGTTTGCGGGTAGCGTAGATGTCGTCCAGGTACAGCACCCGCACGCCGGCGCTCTCGGCGATGTGCACGGCACGCTGCATCAGCGGATAACAGGACTTTATCGGCATGGCAATCAGGATGAGGTCAACGACCTCTCGCAACAAGAGGCTGCTCAGATCATCAAGACCACCCAGATACCGACTCGCAACGTCCGGCGACATCTCTCCGGGTTCACGATCGTCGACGAAGCCAAGAAGCTGGATGGAGGAGCGATAGCGGATGCGGATAGCACGCCACGCCTTTCCTGCCCGGCGCCCACTGCCCAGAATGACCGCCCGACGTGGATCACGGGCTGCGATCCAATCCAGCAGGTACGCGCTTAAGGTGATCCGCAGCGTCTCATAGCAGATCAGGGCCAGCATGGTGTTGCCCAAAGCCCGCCATGTAAGCACACTGGGGTGCATGAACCGGCAATAGGTCATGACCAGGATCATGAGGATGGAGATGCCCTGTAGCATGGCCGCGGTCCGGCTCGGGATCGTCGCGAACTTGTCGTACAGGCTCAGCAAAGAGAAGCAGTACTGCCAAACAAAAACAAACACAAGGCCCGCGACCGCATCAACCAGCGTGACTCGGGCCGCGGTAAGCTGCCCCAATGTCCCTGAGAAGATGTGCGGCATCAGGCCAATGATGGTGATGCCTAAAGCAAACACCCCATCCAGCGCGTAAAAGCTGAAATGATTTGACCTTGGCTTGATCAGAGGACACCGACTTCCTTCCAGGGTGAGTGTTGGGAATCGAACTTAGAGGAAAGTGAGGACGTCGTGGAAGGCGCTGTACGGAGAGGTGGTGAAGCGGCCCCCAAGAGGGCTTCTACCTTGCTTCTCCTGCAAGGTAGCAGACCTGCACCAACCTCCCAGTAAGAGTGCCTGGAGGGGCTTTGCTCTCCAGCGATGGACTTCGCATTTCGTGAAGCCTCGTGCGTGACTCATTTGCATTTCCCTCTGTGCAGGTCTCCATCGAGCAGCACTGCAGTCGCTTCTCTCGCGGCATAACGCGATCCCCTATTGATGTTCGGGCAACTGCTCGAAACCTGTCCAGACCACTGCACAGCACGAAAGGTGTATTCCGCGATGTGATGGCAAGACGCGGGCCCAGTTTCAGCGCAAATCTTGTTCTGTAGCTGAACCGTTCAGCTTATTGTCTGCAGTGATGGTTGCGTTCACGTCCACTGTAGCAACCGCTTAAGGTGAATTCCTAGTATACCGCAGCGGTCAAACTGTTACCCCCCATTGCTCCCAGTGCACCCTTTTTGGGAGAGGTCCGGACGAGCATCGCCAGGTTTCGGTTGATTGCCCCTCAGACGGGGATGCTATTTCTGCCCTTAAGCGCCTCCGCGGCAAGTAAGCGCTAGTACACCGTTTCGGTGAGTAGCAGCTTGAGATAGTTGCCGTACGAGCTCTTGCCGATTTTGGCTGCCAAGGCTTCCAGATCCTCTCGTGAGATGTACCCCTGCCGAAATGCAATTTCTTCAGGACACGCCACCTTCAAGCCCTGGCGATGCTCAATCGTTTGAATGAAATTGGAGGCCGCCAGCAGTGTTTCGTGTGTTCCCGTGTCGAGCCACGCGGTACCCCGGCCAATGATCTCGGTTCGGAGTTGTTCCTGCTCCAGATACCACCGGTTTACATCGGTGATCTCCAGCTCGCCACGAGGTGAGGGCTTCAGTCCTTCAGCAATCGACACGACCTGGTTGTCATAGAAGTAGATGCCGGTGACGGCGTATCGCGACTTGGGCGCAAGCGGCTTCTCCTCAAGGGAGAGCACCTTCATGTTGGCATCAAACTCCACCACGCCATAGCGCTC
>CAHJWN010000173.1 GCA_903642265.1 Acidobacteriaceae bacterium
GTTCACGGCCATAAAGCGACTCGGATGAGTCGCGGTAGACAGGGGTCTGCGCCCCACCCTCAAGAGCAACATTCTTGAAGATGGCGAGGACGGAAGGACCGAGCCAGAGGCTTGTCGTGCTGCTGTTCGGCAGCACCGCACCTGCCGATTGCACATGTCCGGTGTGCTCTCCAGTCAATTCCGCAAAGCCCCGGTAGTCCCATTGGTCATAGCCCCGCCGCAGTTTGGCAGGCCGATAGCCATAGACGCCGCTCCAGGAAATCGTGTCAGGGCGCCGGTCGCGTGAGCTTGCCGCGAAGGTTGAATAACCGCCCCCAACCCAGAGGTACTGACTTCGAGAGGCATACCCGGTTGCAACAGAGCCTGCGACGCCCGGCTCCCGAGAAAGACCGGCAAGAACGCCGGTGTCTTGTTGGGGGCCTGGAACGACTACGCCGAGTGAGGCAGTCGATTCAATACGTTTGCCTACGCTCGTGACCGAATGGAGGAATCGCCAGGAGGCACCGGCTGTCCACTCACTGCTCGGCATGACACGGCTCTCCGGTAGAGAGCCACTGCCGAATGTTGCCGGCACGAGAGCGTTGAGGGTGAGGTGTGGAGTTACGCCATAGCCGCAGAAGGTGCCCGTCGAGAACTGCGTTCCCTTTGACGTTCCTTTAGTTCCATTGCGTCCGAAGATGCCGGTGTCGCAGCTCACTTCGCCCTGCGCATTGACCGGTGTTGCATAGCCGAAGACCGGCCCGTGGTCAGAGGCAGACGCTGAGCTTGTCAGCACAAGCGTACCGATAAGCAGCAGAATTGCTTTCATAGGTGCTCCCAAGTTTGAACCGAATGGAACGCAGGCACACGTCCGGTGCGCAGGTCATTGGTCTAAACGGAGCGATCAGATGCGAAGGACGGTCGTCCTGGCGATGAGCAGACCAGGCGGGGAGTGCTCATCGGGAAAACGTAAAAGGGAGACATCAATCTTGGGTGCCGGACTGAAACCCGTCGCGATCCAGCCCACAAGAAGAATAGCCAACTGGAGATGCGGTGCGGAAGCGGCAATCTGCAGATGCACGTCAGCATGAAACTGGGTCCGGCAGCAACCCGTCTTCGCCATCTCCCTGCAGTTGCCATGCATGGAGCGGCAGCAAGCGCGCCCTTGCTGCGTCCTCGCGCCTCCGTTCGTACATGCGAGCACCGGGGCTGCTGTTATCAGCAACAACAGGATCGCAACGAAACTGGCTAGACGACGCACCCTTTAACTATATGCCGACAAGCACGCGGAGACGCGCAACTTCACCATGCGGGATCGGGCCGACATAGACCCAGCCGGCACTCTCACGCTATAGGAGCCGTATGCACCTGCCCAGCAAAACGGTCTTTGAGTTTCAGCAGGGGTTTCTCCAACAAACGATAAGTGAGCGTCGCAAGGAACAGAGTGGCCGTGAATGCAATCAGCAGGGTCAATGGGTAGGCATGTTCCGAGGAGATCCGATGGGCCAGGTCCGAGTAGAAGTCATGGAAAAGGTCGTGGTAGACGTAGAACCCATAGCTGATGATCCCGAGCGCACGAAGCGGCTTACAGCTGAGACAAGTCTCAAGAAAGCTGCCAGGGTGAATACATTCGAGAGAATCAGAGCGGCGGCGAAAACATCAATCACGGTGAATCCGAACACGCCATCCAGCTAGAAGCTGATTCTTCAAGGGGCAGAGCTAGTGTTTTTGTGGAGACCCAATAGAGCGCAACGAAGACGGCGGTGGCTAAGAAAAGCACAGGACGGCGAAACCGACGCACGTAGCCTCCTCGGGACCTCTCAGCCTCAAGGCGAGGAGGCCGCCAATGAGCAGAGCGTCGAGCCAAGTGGGAAGGCTCCGATAAAGCAGCTCCATACGGAGAAGCTGCGGTGAGAGCGTCATGCTTAGCACAGCTCTCGCCATTGGACTCAGGACAACGACAGTGAGACAAATCTTGATCAGAGTCTCTCGCTTTCGTACCTGAACACGACCAACGGCCAGACCAGATAGAACTGCTCCTCAACGCAAAGCGACCAGAAATGGCCGACATATAGGTGAAATGGATATCCGAACCATGCGCTGACCGGCGCACCGAACGTGAGCTTGTCGAAGCGGTATGGATCGCCGGGCTGATGAAAAAAAAAGAAGCGCGCATAGTTGCCCAGGTAAGCAGGCCAGAGCGCCCAGCGAATGTTCCATTGCCAATCGGCGAACGGAGCCAAGAGCAGGATGACGGCCCAGATGAAGTAGTACAACGGAAAGATTCGAAGGGTACGCCGTACATAGAAGTCCCTGTATCGGTGAACTTTGTTCTGGCTGTCATAGAGAAGTCCGGTGATGAGAAAGCCGGATAAAACGAAGAAGATATCGACTCCGGTCCACCCCCAACCGAAGAGAAAGGCGTGACCAGCACCGTAGTGCTGCAAGAACACCATGATGACAGCGACGGCGCGCAGGCCATCCAATGCGACGTAGTATGCCGATTTCGGCACGCCGGGCGATGTCAATGTCATCGTGGAAGCAACTATACGGGGCCTGTCGTGGCTTCGACATCAGGGGTGGGGACTGACGACCTGAGTGAGAGAGCAGTGGCCTTTCTTCTTCGGATGCGTCTTGTCCATATGCACAAAGTTGCCCTTTGGACCGCCGTCCTTCTGCTCCTGTTTGTCTGCTTGCCTGTTACTGCCCAGTCGGCGCCCATATCGTCTGGAGATGAAGCAGCACTCAAGGCAGCTACGAAAGATCTTTGTCATGCTCAGGTGGCGATGCTCGGTGAAAGCTCGACGCACGGGGACGGTCGAACGGTCGCCTTCAAAGGTGCTCTTGTCGAGCGTCTGATCGATCAGTGTGGGTTTGATGGTGTTTACTTCGAAGCCAGTCACTACCAGTTCATCCACCTGAACCAGGTGCTGCGAACCGGGCAGGCTGCCACGACAAAAGACTTGCTTTCCGCTGTAGGCGGTCTTTGGGAGTTCGATCAGGAGTTTCAGCCCCTCGCCTCCTTCCTCCTATCAAAGACCCAGCCTGGACAGGTGTTTCTTGGTGGTCTCGACGATCAGCTGGGTCAGTACGGGCAAGATTACGCGAACATCGAATTGATCTCTGATCTGACAAAGCTTCTGCCTCAACCAGAACGCCAGGAGTGCAGCGTGGCGCTGCATAAACGTATCTACAGTGACTACACGGACGCCGCGCCTTACGCAAAGTCAGACCGCGCTCGGCTCGTTGCCTGCCTCTCGGAAATCAACAGTGCAGCGGCGGCAGATAAGGCCACCGTCGACGAAGACATGCAGGACCGGCAGGAGATGATCTCTGCTATCCAGCGTTGGATCAGCCGTGATTTTACGTCTGGGGCGGACTCCATCGTCAATCGAGACCGCTCCATGTTTCAGGATTTCGAATGGCTGCAAGACCATGAGCCTAAAAGCCACAAAGTAATTGTCTGGGCAGCGACGGTGCACCTCGCAAAGCGAGCTGACCCAACCTGGGGTGACCACGAAGGGACAAACTTTGGCTCCTTCATTCACAAAAGCTATGGCGTGAACGCAATCTCAATGGGTTTTTCTGCAATTACCGGGTCGTATCGGCAGGGTGGTCGTCAGATTCGAGAGATGCCCATTGCACCTGTCGATTCAGTAGAGGTGCGCGCGTTGCGCGGTAGCGATGCGACAGCCAGCTATGTCGGGTCGGCGCAGCTCACGGCAATGGCAGCCATTCCAGGAGCCTTCTTTCAGCACTCCTATGAGAGTCTCTCGTGGTCCACGTTTCTCGACGGCGTAGTGGTCTTTCAATCAGAGCACCCACCTGTCGATCTCAGAGGGAAGCAATGAGTGCATGGCATGCAACACACAATCCCGGTAAGTGCGCTTGTAGTGACAAAGAGAAGCGGCGGCCAGATCGGCCGCCGCCTTCAGTGACAAACGGATTTACCGTCCCTGTTCTTCGAGGTAACGCTCCACTTCCAGGGCTGCCATGCAGCCCGTCCCCGCGGCCGTGATGGCCTGGCGGTAGCGGCGATCCTGGATGTCGCCGCAGGCGTAGATACCCTGCAGGGGAATGCCCAT
>CAHJWN010000174.1 GCA_903642265.1 Acidobacteriaceae bacterium
GTTGTCTCAAAGATATCGGTCGAGTAACTCGATTGGACGCCGGAGCGCTCGCATGCCCGGATGGCCGCCTGGATGTCGTCATAGCAAGACTTGACGGGGAGGGCGATAATGACTTCGTCGACCGGGGTTTGCATCAGAATGGAGTCAAGACAGCTGATACCACCCAGGATGAGATCGCTTTCACTCTGAGGGTCGTTGTCGACGAATCCCAGCAATTCATAGTGCCACTTGGCGTGGCTTGTAATTTCATCCGCTATTTGGCGCGCTCGCCAACCGGTACCGACCACGATAACCTTGCGATCACGGCGAAAGGAGGGAGCAACATGCTCGGCGTGAACCAGAAACAAAAGCCGGGCTGCGAGAAAGACCAAAAACGTGCAGACCCAGAAGACAAGCATGGTTCTGAAAGAGAACCTCTCGGGATGTCCGATTCGAAAGACCAGCAGCGTCACCGCGGTGCAGGCAGCCGCACGAAGTCCCAAGCGCATCGCGTGAGAGAGCAGGGAGGCACGGCCATGGTCCGACCGGTAGCTGGTAGCCATCAGACAGAGTTGCCATAAAACGATGCAGACCACGGCGTAAAAGCAGTTCATCAGCGAGATGCGCATCACTAATATGGACGCCCATCCCATTTGGTCCGCCTTGATGGCAGGCGCGAAGACGGTTGCCAGCATCGCCGAGGTCAGAATGAGAAGATCCAACCAGTAGATTTGCGCCGCTTGTGGTTCCGTCGCCAAAGAGCGGCGAGGGTTCCTCAAAACAGCCTTGGATTCCTGTAGAGAGTTAGTCATGAAGAGAGAAAAAGGCCCCCACCTTATACTTTCAATCGTGAATTATGCTCTGCAACAAGGAGTGACTTCACCATAGCCGAGCTTACCAAAGTTGGCAATAGAGACTTGAGTAACTAACTATTGTACAGTAGTCTGCTTACCTGAAATATGCGTCTTGGTTACGTATGTGCTCTTCTTTGTCAGCGGTACGTGCTATTGTCACTCAAAGCACTCGTTGTTGTCAGCATAACCTTCAAGGGCTCGATCCGAGATTATCTTTCGTCACCAGGGGGAGTTACTGGCGGCAGGAAATGTCCACAATATACTGCTACTTCTCTCCAGGGATTTCTTCCTTCTTCCTGAGGTACGTGCTACTAATGACACGTGCAGTCTTCTCCCCAGATCGATTCGGTTGTAGAAGCTGTCACAGGCTTACCTCCGATCTTTCAGCAAGACTGGTGGTTACAAGCGGCCGGGGGGCAGGCGCTCAGGAAAGTGCAGGTTGTTTGGGACGGTAGGGAAGTCGCGGCCCTGCATTTTATTAAAGAGAAGCGACTTGGCTTGACGTGCCTTATGATGCCGCCTTTCACGCGGGTTGCAGGACCGCGCATCTCTTTGCCGCAGGGAAGTAACGGTGAAAGAAGAAAGAATGTACGCCGCGCGACCAAGGAACTTATTGCCTTGCTGCCAAAGTTCCATAGTTTTAAGCAAATCTTCGATCCGGAGGATGAGACCGCGGCATTGTTTGCCATGGAAGGCTTTTCGGTGGCGCACTCCTACACATGCCGAGTAGCCCCGGACTCCTGTCTCGATCTCCTCTGGGAGAGTATGGACCCGAAGCGAAGGAAGAATATCAAGGCTCGCCAGCGCGATCTGAGTGTTGATTTTCATTCAGACTTACAGCGATTTGAATCGCTCGCAAAGAAAGAATACTCCAGTCGTGTAAGTACCTATAATTACGATACGCTTCACAAGCTCTTTGCCGAATCCTTGTCGCGTGAGTGTGTTGGCATACTTACCGCTCAGGATTGCAATAAGAAGGATCTTTGCAGCGCTATCCTGCTCTGGGATGACCGCAACTTGTACTTTTGGTTGGCCACCAGAGATCATGAAGGTAGCGAACGCGGTGCCAAGAGCTTGCTGGTTTGGGAAGCGATCAAGCTTGCGTGCAGCAAGGGGCTGACCTTTGACTTTGACAGTTACGGGTCAATCACAGGCTTTCGTTTCATGATGTCGTTCGGTTTACCCTTGTCCTCCCGATCGTTGGTTTTGAAGGCGGACCTACCTGTCAGGATGGCGCTTGGCTTTAGGCGAGAGTGGATCGACAGTAACCAGCGGCTTCGTTGACCTCCAACAAGGAAGGCTCAGCCAACGCCGTGGTATTTGGGTCCAAGTATTATATTGGCCCGTAAGTTATGTTTTCCGCTGCTTTGGGCTGGAGGTTTCCAGCAGAACTGCCCGACGTGTGGGCCGCGTGCTACGATCGCGTTCCGGCTTCCATAGGTTTAATAAACTAAAGGTGTGGGCATGAAAATGTGGCGTTGCGCAGACGGGTTTGTCCTTAAGATGGTCTTCGGCACCGGGCTGCTTCTTATGGGCGCTAAGCAAAGTTTGAGCCAGGACCACGCGGCCGTATCGCCGCCGCTCACAGACTCTAGCGTGATCGCCCCCGACGGCACAGCGCACATTACACGGGTCGTGCCTGTACCCACAACGATCAGTGCCGAAGCACAACGCATGCTGGCGCGGCCAGCTTCGGACGCCCTCGTACACTCGAGCCTAGCCGATCGACGCAAGGGAACCGATACATGGCAGGCAGGAGTAGCCGAGGCGTTTCGGGCCTTGTACCCCGTCACGGTGCAGACGGGCACGCTTGCGGGCATACCTGTCCGCACGATTACTCCATCAAACGTTGCAGCTGAGAGACGGAAGCTGGTGCTCATCAACCTGCACGGGGGTGGCTTTAACTCGGACTCGGGATCACTATCGGAATCCATTCCTGTCGCGGCCCTCTCCCATACTGTCGTGATCGCGGTGCTCTACCGCCTGGCGCCGGAGCACAAGTTTCCGGCAGCAGTGGACGACGCGGTCGCGGTGTACCGCGAGCTGCTCAAGACACATCGGCCGCAGGACATCGGCATCTTTGGAACCTCGGCCGGGGCCGTTTTGACCGCGGAGGTTGCCGTGGAGCTACGACGGTTGAGGCTGCCTCTGCCAGCCGCTCTGGGCATCTTCTCCGGGACCGGCGATTTCAGTCGCAAGGGAGACTCCGAGGCGCTGTATGCACTGAACGGGCTTTCAGGTCATCTCGAGCCCCCAAAACGCCCGGGGGAAGGCATTGGCGAATATACCGGCAGTACAAAGCTGCAAGATCCTGTGTTGTCCCCGCTGTTTGCTGACCTGCGAGGGATGCCGCCGACCCTGTTCCTCACCAGCGGAAGAGATCTGTTGCTAAGCGGGACCACGATTCTGCACCGGGCGTTCTTGAGGGCCGGTGTCGATGCGCGGCTGGTCGTCTTTGAGGCACTGCCACATGCCTTCTGGAATAATCCCTCTTTGCCGGAGACGAAGGAGGTCAACGAGTTGATGGCCCGCTTCTTCGTGAGCCAGCTTGGCAGATGACCAACTTGACAAAGCACTAACGTGAAAAAGCCGCGCAGAGAGCGCGGCTTTTACGGCTAGGACAGCCTACGAGGCGAGGCTGTCGCGGTATCCCTTGACTTTGTCGTGTGACGCCAGAACATGGACTTGCTGCCGGGTAAGTAGGGAACGAACATCGCTGTCCAGACCCGAATCTTCAAGCGCTTCCTTGTAGGCCTTCTTCGCGGCATCCTCACCTTGCTCCGCTGTCTCCAGAAGCGTGTGATCACCCCCGCCCAGCTTCGCCTTCAGGTCACCCCATGCGCGATGGATGGGCGCAACGGCGGTGCCGCCAACATCTTCACTGATTCCTGCTGCAGCTTGCAGTTCACGGGCAAACTGGCCCCGCTTTTGCGCTTCCTGGAGAAAAAAGGTCTTTAGCTCGGGGCTCTGCAAATGTTCTCCGATGTCGGAAAAACCTTTGTCGCCGTCGTTCAACACTTGAACTACCGTCTTTAGCAATGCATTTGTATCAGCCATCTTTTGTCCCCTTGTCACGTTTGATGCGCGTCATGTCCTGCGTGCCCGACACGACGTCGATCTGTCTTCATCGGCGGCTACGGGACGTCGCCGCTGTCTTCCTGACGCCCGTGTTTAGCTTTCGACCTGCTT
>CAHJWN010000175.1 GCA_903642265.1 Acidobacteriaceae bacterium
CGATCGTGGCGAGTGACTTGCCGGTCTTCCGCGAATTGCTGGTGGATGGAGAAAGTGCCCTGCTCGTTCGTCCAGACAATTCCCAACAGCTCGCCTCGGCGCTGCTGCGTATGATCGAGGAACCGACCTTGAGGGCGCGCTTGAGCCAGGCTGTGGCGGAGATGCGCTTCGGAGATCAAGCGTGGGAGGACATTGCCGAAGCCACCACAGAGGTATACGAGAGCGTACTGCGCGTCTGAGGGCTAGCGCCGTTCTCCTGCAGGCGGGGTGCTAAGTGGAGGCAGTTCGCGTCAGTTTTCGCCAAGAAAACTGACCTGAAGATGTCAATGGAAGCCATAGCTATAGGAGAACAGCTCTAAAGGGCAGCGTCTTCCAGGCGGATCGCCTGCCAGTCGCCCTGCTCGACGCCCTGCCGAATCTGTTCGGGCGTCTTGCCCAGCTTGGTCTGCTGATAGGCATAAACGGCCTGCCGCATGCAGGTTCCGCAGATGGCCCCGTGCGTTCCCTCAAAACAGGAGTGCAGCGATTTGTGCCTCATGGCACGGTCGCAGCGGCAATAACAGGGCTGCGCGTACAGCACTTTTTCAATTCTGGCCGCCATCTGGTACGCCGTGACCTGAAACGGGTGGGAAAAGTACTGGCCAGTCAGCTGGTCACCCGAGAGCAGGGGAGCATCGGGACGGTGAGGAGCGATAGTGTAGTAGGCGGGGATCGTGTCGGTTCCAGCCACCCAGTGCGCCGAACCGGCTACCAAGGCCGTGGCGAGAAGGCTGTAGCGAAGCCAAACGTACATGGGCAATTATCGCACCGGCTGACGATCCTTGGATCACACGAGCGTTATAGTGTCTTTGCGTGCCATGCATCCAGTTCGCCTGCGCTCATGCGTGCGTAAGCGAAAAGCAGGCCCCCGTCGTCTATAAAGGTGGCACCGGTATGACGTAAGCCGGAGCGGCCGTGCGTCCGGGCATGGGATGGAGTAAGCGATGAAGATGGGCCAATGGATGAGGGGCGCAGCATTCGGGTTCGCTCTGGCTGGAACTGCGTGTGCGCAGCAGGTTCCAGGTAGTAGGCCTCCCCAGCCGACGAAACCGCCGACGACGACAGACGATAGCGGGCCAGCAGACCCGAACGATAGTATCGTGCTGCCCAAAAAGAAGGACGACGCAGAACCGCCGCCACCACCCGCACCCGCGGAAGAAAAGCCAAAAAATCCAAATGGGGACATCTACTCGCTGCGTGTGGATGTGCCAATTGTGAATTTGGATGTGGGCGTGCTGCTGGACAAGACACACCAGTTCGTTCCAGGGCTGAAGCCTGACAATTTTCTCGTCGTGGAGGACGGCGTGGAGCAACGGGTGCAAACGGTCCGCACGACCAAGGCCCCTATTACAGCAGTCATGCTGCTGGAGTTCGCCGCGAACTCCTATTGGATGATCAACGACATGCAGAACGCGTCCGTGGCGTTTTTTCGGACGTTGCAGCCGGACGACTATGTCGCGGTCGAGACATTCGATATACGGCCACATATTCTTTGTGACTTCACGAACAATCGTGATGTCGTGGCACAGGCCATCAGCAGCCTCATGCTGCCGACGTGGCGTGAAACCAACGAGTTCGACGCGCTTTATGAGACGATTGATCGGCTTTCGAGGGTTGAGGGTCAGAAATACATCGTTCTCATCTCCAGCGGCGTCGACACCATGTCCAAGCTCACCCTGGACCAGATCCTGGCCAAGGTGAAGTCCAGCCAGAACACCACGATTTTCAGCATCAGCACCGGTGGCATGCTGGCGCAGATGCGCAGTGGCGGCGGACCACGCGAACTCACTTACCTGCAGGCCGACAACGAGATGCGCACCTTTGCACAGATGACGGGGGGCATGTATTTCAAGCCGGTCTTTCAGGGTGAGCTGCCGGATGTTTTTTCACGGATCAGTGATTCGATCCGGAATAAATACGTGCTGACCTACCGGCCGACGAATGCAAAGAACGACGGGTCGTATCGCAAGGTGAAGATCTACCTGGTCGACAACGAGGGCAAGCCGCTCAAGATGGCCGATGAGAAGGGAAAGCCGCTGAAATACTCCATCGTGGCGCGCGATGGGTACAAAGCGAAGCTTCCTGTCGAGTAGCAGGCCTGGATAGGTTGCCGATCTTAGCTCAGGCGGTGCAACTCAGGATTCTGGATGGGGGCGAGGCAGAGCAGAGCCAGACCCTCGAACAGAATGGTCCCTTCGAGGCGGGTGGACAAGGCATGCAGCCGATCGAAGTTCTGATGGGCCGGCAGCTCCGGCGATGTGCCCTGGACGTTGCCGCCGAGCGTAAGGCGGTCCGTCTCCATGCGCGGCAGCACAGACTGCTGCAGGTACAGGGTGAGCGCGATCATGGAGACGACCAGGACGATCTCCACCGCACGCACGGGATGTGAATCGTGAGTCGCCAGCAGCGCAAGTGTGAAAAAGAGGTAGGCCGTGCCGGCAAAAAGTCCGATCCGATGAAGGGCAAGCAGGGAGCCCCGAACGATGATCCCGGCAAAATGCGCGTCGGGCATGGTCTTGAAGGCCACACTCGCCACCGCCAGAAAGAAGACAATGCCACCGACCCAAAGGGCGAGCGCGATCAGACGAACGGCACGGAAGGTCAGCTTCATGCCTGTTGTCGACCGGTAAAGGCGGGCTCGCGCGCCCTAACTGCGGTGGCCGGCTCGTTTCGGGATGTCTCGGTACGGGACAGCGTTCGGGCAAGAATCAGCTCAAATGCCGCCCTTGCTTCCCGGTAGTCGGATTCAGAGATACGACGTTGCAATCGCTCCGTTTCCAGGGCGAATAGTTCCTCTTTCAAGGCCTGCAACAACGAATCTCCGTGGTGGCTCTGCTTGACAGCGCTCTCCTGCACGGCAGCAGGGGCTGGAGGCCAGCTTGGCTTTGCAGGCCGTTCAAGCTGAGTCGTCCCATGATCTCCTGCGGGTTTGCGGAGCAGGATTCCGGCTGCACCTGCCAGCAGAAGGGCCAGCCCGGCAAGGATCCACCATTTGTACTTGGACCAGGGATCGCGGTCGCCGCCCTCGTTCAGCGGGTTGTTCAAGCCACGGCCGCCAGCGAGGTCAGAATTGCTGATATTGGGTGCTGTCGCATCGGAGTTGGATCCCGGATTTGCTGTAGTTGCATTCGGGGCCCCACCGCCTGCGCCTGTGTCCGCCCCGGCTGCATTCTCCGGCAGATTGCCCGTACCCGAGATCGAAAACTCCGGAGGGTTCTCCGGGGTGACGTCCTGGGCGATATAGGTTTTCACGCCGGGCTTGCCGGCCTGCAGGGTCAACGCGACATGGCCAGTGGGCGTCAGCGTGATGGACTGCGGCACAAGGACAGCGAAGGTCTTCACCGGCGCGGTCAGGTGCGGTGTGAAGGTGAATTTGCCGGTGTAGGGAAGGCTGTACCCGATGCCGAACTGGGTCTCACCAGGACGAAGGGGAAAGAGAAAGCTGAAGTGGCCGGGATCGGTCCGGGGAACGGCAGGGGTCTGGACGGGCATACCACCCTGGGTGATCGCTCCTGTCCGGCCAATCAGTGCGCCCTTGGGCAGGTAAAACTCGTAGCCATTCGGACCGAATTGGGTGACTGCCGGAGCGGAGTTGTTCAGCACTTGCAGCACTTCCACGACGTGCATCTCGCTGGGCGTGGCCTCGATATGCAACTCCTGAACGCCGGTACTTACGCCCGCGACCTGGGCCGCGGCGTCGTACACGGTCACATCGGCGGTGGTAGTGCCGGGCTGCACGGGAGTGAAGTAAGCAGCTTTTTGATGGGTTACCCGCACCAGGTGCATGCCCTCATCCGGCACCTCTAATTTGAAGTGACCGCGAGCGTCTGTGGTGGTTCGGGTCGACTCCTGCATTCCCTGCTGCAACTGGATGAGAACAACGTCATCCCCGGCCGCCGGCTTGCCATT
>CAHJWN010000176.1 GCA_903642265.1 Acidobacteriaceae bacterium
AAGGCCAAGCAACAGGCGCAGGATGAATCGCACCAGGCCTTTAACCACTACCTGTCCGACACCAACGTTTACACGAACGCCCAGACGGGGCAGCAGTATGAGATGAGCAATCAGTACAACAACACGTACATCAACAACGGGAATGGGCAGGTGGGATTACAGACGAACTCCGCCACGTCGCCGGGCGTGGACTGGACGCTTCTGCAGCCCAAGTATTGAGGCACGAATGTTGCCGGGCAGGAGCTCCGCGGACCGCCCGGCGCTTTGGACGGCGTCGAAGCTCGGATTACTTCCGCTCAAGCGACTTCTGAGTAGTTATCCTGTATCGGCATACTCAAGCCCGTCCCGCCTTCGGCCCTATGGGTGGGACTCCTCCTGAGGTACGAACTCTTCTATTACCGCTTTCTCCATAACGCTAGGAGGCAGAAGACCCTGGGCAAGGATGAAGTCATGGAATCGCATCAGATTAAACTTTGATCCGAGTGTTCCCTCAGTCTTGCGGCGAAGGTCCAGTAAGCGTGTGTAGCCATAGAAGTAGCTGGTGGCCTGTCCCGGATTCCGGAAGGTAAAACGCTCTACCTCTTCGTTTGCAAGTGGCGCGCTGAGGCAGACTTCGTGAGTCAGTATGGCCATAGCCTGGTCAGGCTGGATTTTCCCGCTTTGAAGTTCAGGATCAAGGAATGCTCGAGCGGCACGTGCCAGACGGCCTTGCAGCGTGATCAGTTGGCCTTCTATAGGCACGTAGGGCTGTACGAGATACTCCGAATACAGACCCCAGCCCTCCACATTGGTTGCGTTCTCGGCATAGATGGCCCGTGCTAATGAGACCCCACGTTCCACCATGGAATCGAACTGGAGTTCGTGACCCGGACGGGCCTCGTGCGCGATCAGAGCCCAGCTCGCGGCTTCGTAGGAGAAATCATCCAGTTTCGTTGAGGCCGCCTGGCCTGCTCCCGCCGGGATGTTCAGCGGCAGTACAAAAACCCCACGCTGGCCGGAGTTGTGCACGAGTGGTGGCTGTCGCATGTGCGGTGCGGGCTGTTGCACGCTTTCGGCAGCTGTAGCTATCTCAATGATCGCGGGTCGATCCGGAAGGGTGACGAGGTTGTGGTCGCGGATGATCCCTTCGATGGCGTGCAAGTGGTCGGTGTACAGGGGGAGGATAGCTGCACCCGCAATCTGGTTCTTCTTCAGCTGCGCGATAACGTCGCGATAGTCGGCAGATGGCCAATCGTGCGTCTTAGCTATCTTTGCCGCGAGCGGAACCATTTCAGATTGAATTTGGGCGAAGGCCTTGTGAGCCATGGTCGCCAACTGATCCGGAGGAATATCAACGCCGTCATCTTCAAGCCGCAACGCGTATTCCTCGGGCTGTAGACCGGCGCCGGCGGCAGCTTTGGGCAACAGAATAGCGCGCTGCCATGCGTCGTAGTCAACTAATTGCTTCTTCAGCGTTTCGAAAGGTTCCTCCCAGGCGGTGAGGTCATACTTTCTGAAGAGGTCGGCAATGCCCTTGATGATCGTGGCGTTTCGTGCCAGCTGTGTTTCCAGTTCGCGACGTGATGGATACGCCATTCCGGGTTTGGCCATTTGCGCTTCTGTACGCTCTCTCATGACGGTGGCGAGCGGACGGTACCCAGAAGCAAGACCCGCGTACTTCTGTAAGCGGATCACTGCAGACTGTCTCCTCTCGGCTGGCATCTGGGCATCCAGTAAAGCCCTGAGCCCTGAGAAGGTCCATGACGTGGGGTTGCGGTACTCGACCCGATGATTCTGGCTATAGTTGTCTATCTGAATGCTCAACCTCTCGTTGTGAGCAAGGATCTGAAGGTCTTCGGCGACGTTTGCGTCTTTCTCCTTCTTGAGCTGCGCTTCAAACTGGTCGGCGAGAAGTGCGGCCTCTTTATCCTCGGCGAGGAGGTTCGCAAGCGTGGGCACGGAGACATCTGTGTCGTACTGAGCCAGTCCGTTACGCGTGCCTTCCTCCGGAGCGTATTTCATCTCAAGGTCCAGGACCTCCTGAGTGAATGCGTTTGACCGCTGAATCCAGGATTGGCCGCCGGGCACCGTCGGCGCGGTCACTACCTGCGCGTTACATAAATCGGACAGTAGAAAAAGAGTGGCGACTGCTATGCGTCGGTTCATCTCTACGCTCCCGGAAGATAGGCTGATCTGCGTTGTTACGGAGATTCTACAATCTCGCGTTCGGAACGCGATAAGTCCCCACAAACGCATTTAGCGGAAGTTGCACGACACCGAGCGAGCCTCGATTCGCGATCCTCGCCCATCTTCGTCGGGGGAAGGACATGCCTCTCAACCGCTGCGACGGTGCACCTATTGCGCACCGAGCTGGTGCCGGAGAGGGATTGCTACCAGCGCTGCCAACTGTAGGATCGAGCTGTGCTTATACGAACGGCAGAGTTGAGGGAAGTGTGACGATCACCATTCGCTATCAGCGCGACGCTGATGGACGCTGGATAGCTGACATCCCGGAGTTTCCCGGTGCAATCGCCTGCGGAGCGACAAAGGCCCACGCGAAGGCTGCTGTGACGGCCGTTGCACGGGAGATTGCGCTTGCCGAGAGCACTGACCCCGAGCCGTATGCGGACTTGGTGACCACCTGAAGAACGCGTAGGCGCCACCACGGCGAGACTTCAACGGCAGTACCGACAACGCCGCTGTGGCGAGTGGACCCGGGTCGGCTTGGGAAAGAGTCTGGCCGGTCGCATTGGTTAACACTGTGCGACTTGGCGGCCCTTTCCGAAAACACCGTTTTCATAGAATGGGCACAGCAGCGTATCGACCTATGTATCCAGTTGTACCCTGATCTCACCATGGCAAAGCGGGAAATCGGATCTCAGAAACGTGATGACCCACGCTCCACGAAGGATCTGGTCCAGCTTGCGTTGACCGAAGCAGATGAAGATGCCGCTTGGGTGCCGGTCACCATCCTCCACTTTCGCGCTGACAAAGAGGTCTTGGAGACGGCGAGAGCCCTGTGTCTTAGTTCTAGGGCTCAAGAACGCAAGCTCGGAGTTGACGTTCTTGGGCAACTCGGGATTCCAGACCGAGCCTTCCCTGAGGAATGCTTTCGGATACTGAGCAAGACCCTCGTTGTTGAGGCTGATCCGCTGGTCCTAGAAGCCATTGGGATTGCTCTTGGACACTTGAAAGACCGTCGCGCTCCTGAGTTGCTCGCTACGTTGTCGAACCACTCGTCAGCCGATGTCCGTATGGGCGTGGTTTACGGGATCTCCGGACTAGAGAGCCAAAAGGCCGTCAAACTGTTGATCCAATTATCGCGGGACGAAGATGATGCTGTGCGCGATTGGGCCACTTTCGGCCTCGGCTCTATGACTGACTTCGACTCGGCCGAACTTCGCGCCGCGCTCATGGATCGAATCACTGACGCCAATGACGAAGCAAGAGGAGAGGCGCTGCTCGGTCTGGCTCGGCGCAAGGATGTCGGGGTCATCGAGCCTCTAATCGATGAGTTGACTTCCAAGAATGTTGGGCTCTTGGCTCTGGAGGCTGCTGAGGAGGCGGCCGATTCCCGACTCTTACTCCCCTTGCTTCTACTGAAAGAATCTTGGATCGATGACAAGGACAGACACGCAGAGCGACTGGAGAGAGCACTTCAAAGTTGCTCTCAGACGCCTACGACAAATCCCGCAAAGTCGGTTTTCGGCAATCGTCAGAGCTCATGAAAGTTAGTTGCCGATGAGGATGCTTCAAAACGTCTTTGCCTGAAGCCTGCAGTTCAACTCTCGTGAGAGTTCTCTGGCCTCCCCCGTTTTCCGGTTGCCCGGCC
>CAHJWN010000177.1 GCA_903642265.1 Acidobacteriaceae bacterium
ACAAGGCTTCGACTTTTGACAGTTCTTGGAGGCTTCGAGATCGACTATGACGCAGCTCAGGCACGGGCGACTTGGCAGGAGGTTGAACGGCTTGCTTTGAAGCAAGGTCATCTAGCTCAGGCAACCCGCGCCGTTGGAAACCAGGGAATAGCCGCGTTCATTCTAGGAGATACGGAAACGGCCAAAGATCAGGTCACGAAAGCATGGGGCCTCTCCAAAGTAGAGCGTGACCCTGCGGCCACAGTGCGATATGCCAGCGTCTTCGGTGTTGGATTGGTTCAGGTTCATCGGTACAAAGAAGCTCTGACACCTCTGAACGAGGCCATCAGACTTGCCGCTCTGCACCCTGAGATTGCTTCGCCCACCATCGCCCTCTACGGCAAGATCGACGCGCTAGAGGGTTTACACGAGTATGACGCTGCTCTCAGGCTCGCAAATGAGTCCATGGCTCGTCTCCAGGGAACCGCGTATGACGGCCACAAGACCCAGATTTACATTTCTAGAGGTTCCATCTATGGCGATCTTGGAAACTGGAAAGCTTCAGTATCCGACTACTCTGAAGCCATAAACATCTCCCGCCGCATCACCAACCCGCGAGGAGTTGCCGATGCAGCGGGACTGCTTGCCCAGGCCTACGAACACGAGGGCAATCTGTCAGGCGCACTGGCCTCGATCAACGACGCAATCCAGGCCAACACGGAGATTCCCGACGAGCTGTACATCGTTCCGCGAAACCTCGCAATCAAGGCCGAGATTGCATTGAAGATGGGGGACGCTAAACAGTCCGACGTGCTGTACCGGAAGAGCATGGCACTCGTTGACAACATGCTTCAGCACGCCGCCACCGCAGGCAACCAACGTCAGCTCCTGGCCGAGATGAGCGATGTATATTCCGGCTATTTTGCCTCTTTAGCTGGACAAAAACGGTATGACGAAGCACTGCAAACGTTGGAAAAGGTCAGAGGGCGCATCGAAACCGATGCGATCGAGCATCACGAGACTCAGCCGGTCCACGCTACGACACCAGCTGAGCGGAAGTTGAACGCTCTGAACGTGGCTCTGATCCAGGCCGAGGACCCGGAGGAGAGGACCCGTCTTCTAAATGCCATCTACAGCACTGAGCTGCAGATCAGCCCGAGCGCGCTTGCCCAACAGACGATTACCCATCCAGTGCGGCTCGCAACCTTACAAAAGGCGCTTTCCCCCAGCACCGTCCTAATCGAGTACGTTCTTGCCGAACCCGCTTCATATGCTTTTGCGATCACACGCGACTCGGTGACCCCCTACAGCCTGCCATCCAAAGCCGTCATCGAGGCAGATGCCAACCGCTACCGGAGGGAGATCGCAACGAAGAAGCAGGACCCAGCACTAGCAGGGAAACTTTTCGGGGAGCTGCTTCAGCCGGTGAAGCAGTACAGCGCGATGAACGACCTCATCATCGTGCCGGATGGAGCCCTGCATCTGCTGCCGTTCGCTGCCCTGAAAGACGGATCTTCCTACGTGCTTTCTACACACACAATCGATGTGACGCCTTCGGCAACCGTCTTCGATCTGCTCCATAAGCGCGTGGAGGGGCAATCGCTGGATTCACTTCCATACGTGGGTGTCGCAGCCTGGACCCAGCACACAGACGACCGAAACCCCATAGTCCGTGCGATCTCAGGACCGCAGAGAAGCCAACTGGTTCCTCTACCGGAGAGCCAGGCCGAAGTGGAGACAATTGCGCAAGACCTCCCTCATCCAAGCACGATTCTGCTGGGATCGGACGCCACTGAGAGCCACTTCAAACACCTTGACCTCGCGAGCACAGAGGTTGTGCACCTCGCTCTACATGGCTATGTGGATCTGGATTATCCAGACCGGTCATCACTCGTTTTCGCTCCTGATAGTGCAGGGGGCGAGGACGATGGTTTGCTCCAGGTCCGTGAGATTCGCGGCCTGCATCTCAACGCAAGGCTGGTCACCCTTTCTGCTTGCAACACAGGAGTTGGTCCTGTTGGTGAGACAGGCGTGACAAACCTAGTGAATGCTTTCATCGAAGCAGGAGCCGACTCGGTTGTATCCACCCT
The DNA here is from genome assembly GCA_903642265.1 of Acidobacteriaceae bacterium. Classification (GTDB taxonomy): domain Bacteria; phylum Acidobacteriota; class Terriglobia; order Terriglobales; family Acidobacteriaceae; genus Edaphobacter. Next base: position 2,070 of record CAHJWN010000177.1, read on the forward strand.
TTGGGAGGTGGATGACCATGCCGCACCGCACGTCATGGAGACTTTCTACGCGGAATTGGCTGCTCATAAGCGGAAGGTTGATGCCCTACGTACGGCTCAGCTGGAGATGCTAAACCAGGGGCTTGCGCCCTACTTCTGGGCCAGCTTCCAAATCGTTGGCGACCCCAACGGCACCCTGTAAAGGAACGAAATGGATCTCACCAAAGAGCAACGGGAAACACTACTGGGAAAGATTCAGGCCCAGGTGTCAGACAAGTATTTCGATCCAGCGTTCGATAGGCACGCATGGGACAGGATCGTCCAGCGGCACCGGCCCGCCGTTGTGGATGCGTCGAACGCAGAAGCTTTCGAGAAGGCCGTCACAGAGATGCTCGCCGAACTCTCACCCAGGACGCTTGGCCTTCTCTCAGAGAAGACGAAGATCAATCCGCGCAACGCGATCAATGCAAGTTTCTCGGTCCAGTCCATCGAGGGCGGCTTGCGATGGGCTTTCCAGGACGTGCTTCCTGGGGGAGTCGCCAAAAAAGCTGGAGTGCAAACCGGAGACGTTCTCCTCACCGCAGGCGAGAAGGAGATGGTTCCTTCCTCAGACAAGGCTCTCGAACCGCCCTTCGAGATGGGCCACACCATTCCAATCACTGTGTCCCGTGGCAATCCTTCAGAAGTTGCCACCCTTTCACTCAGCACAAGCAATCCAAAGTACAAAGACAACCCATATTCCGACCTCACAGCCGTGACGAGTCGCGAGATCAACGGTGTCGCGTACCTCAGGATCAGCCTCTTTCAGGGCAAGGTCGGCATCGACTTCGCTAACGAGCTGGACCGCCTCTTCCGCGGCTCTTTCGCATCATCAAGAAACTTGATTATCGACCTGCGAGGCAATCCGGGCGGCGGGATCGGAGGGCTTGCGTTGATGAGCTATTTGACGCCTAACCGTCTTCCTGTCGGATACAGCAAGAATCGGCAAATGGCAGAGAAGGGAATCGATCCCTCCTCCTTTCCGAAGTTCACCAAAGTTCCCCGTTCGCGGCTCGCGATTCCCGGCCTAGCTCTGAAGTTTATGGGCAAGACCTCCGTGTACCTCTACACAGAAGGATTGGGCGGCGAGGCTTACAAAGGGAACATTGTCATTCTCGTCAATGAACACACTACCGGGGCGGCCGAGATGGTGGTGCAGTTCGCTCAGGAGAACGGCCTAGCGAAGATCATTGGCAGCAAAACGCCAGGACGACTCGTGTCCCGAAAAGCGACCAAACTTGGATTCGGCTATCGTCTGGTTGTTCCGGTGGCAGCCTACATCAGCGCAAAGGGAACGCAGATCGAAGGAAAGGGCATCAAGCCCGATGTTGAAGTTCCCTGGTCTTTCACGGACGCCACGGCAGGGCGCGACAATCAGCTCGACGCCGCACTAAAGCTAGTTTCTACCAAGAACTGAAGGGGGGAAGTCTCCCCCTGGCCTCCAGAGGTGCGCCGGCGAGAAGACCGGCCCACCTCTTCCGTCACCCCCTCCGCGGGGACACCCCGCAACGCCCCGGCCATCGTCCTTCGGACCCTTTGAGGGTCGGCTTCGCCGCCCAGGAACAGGCAACAGCAACCACGCTGGGAGGGAAGAAAATGTATGAGAGAGAAGCGACGAGAAGGCATCGACTCCATCGGGGTCTAGTGGAAGCCTCCCAAGGGCGTCG
>CAHJWN010000178.1 GCA_903642265.1 Acidobacteriaceae bacterium
AGGGACAAGGGACGAGGGAATAGAAGGTGGTCGTGCTTTGCACGATGCCCACTTTAGCGCGATGAAGCTGCGCGAAGATGGGGCACCCGGTTTAGTGCCGCTGCAGACTGCTTCAATGCCAAGAGTGGCCGGGGTGAGGCTGCGGGATGGGCGAACGGTGTTCGCGAGGGCGACGATCGTAACCACCGGAACATTCTTGAACGGGCTGATTCACTGTGGGGAGCAGCAGTACACGGCAGGTCGAAGCGGGGAGCCGGCAAGCGTCCTGCTGGGTGAGGCTCTGAAGCGGCTGGGTTTGCGGGAGTGCCGATTGAAGACCGGCACACCTCCACGGCTGGACGGCCGGACGATCGATTGGAGCCGCTTTCAGGAGCAGCCGGGAGACGACGATCCGACGCCGTTCAGCTTCAGGGCTGGAGCGAATGCAGGGTTCATGAAGACGGGCGTGCCTCCGCTGCGGCAGATCAAGTGCTATGTTGCGCGGACAACGGACGAGACGCTGCGGTTGATTCGCGAGAACGTGCATCGTTCGCCGATGTACACGGGGCAGATCGAGGCGATTGGGCCGAGGTATTGCCCGTCGATTGAGGACAAGGTCGTGCGGTTTCCGGAGAAGACAGGGCACCAGTTCTTTCTTGAGCCGGAGGGGTTGAACACGCACGAGGTCTACATCAATGGCATGAGCACGAGCCTGCCGATGGAGGTGCAGGCGGCGATGGTGAGGTCGATCCCGGGGCTTGAAGATGCAGAGATGCTGCGGCCGGGGTATGCGATCGAGTATGACGCGATCGACCCGACGGAGCTCGACCGGACGTTAAAGGTGAAGCGATTTGAAGGACTTTACCTGGCGGGGCAGATCAATGGGACGAGCGGCTACGAAGAGGCGGCATGCCAGGGGCTGATGGCAGGCATCAATGCGGCGCTTGCGGTAAAGGCAGCGTTGAGCGGAGAGTCGCTGGTTCCGTTCACGTTGGATCGGACAGAGGCGTATACGGGCATTCTGATTGATGATCTGATCTCGAAGGGGACCAATGAGCCGTATCGGATGTTTACGTCGCGGGCAGAGTTCCGGCTGCATCTGCGGATCGACAATGCGGACCGCAGGCTGACGCCTCATGGCCGGAGACTGGGGTTGATTTCAGACGAGGATTGGGCGGAGTTTGAGCGGAAGCAGGCCCGGGCTGTGGCATTCCAACGGTTGCTGGAGATGGCGCAGGTGCATGTGGCGGAGTTGCCGGCGGCACTGGTGGAGAGGCTTGAAGGCGAGAGCGCAACAGTCAGCGGGCAGAGCTTTGCGCAGGTGCTGAAGCGGCCGGAGATAGAGATCGCCGAGCTTGCGCCGGTGCTGGTTGCCCGGATGGCAGATGCAGGCGCGGTGTTTGCGGAGTGGGTGGCGGCCATGCGTTCGGCTGCAAGGCTTCCGGCGTGGGTGCGGAACGAGATGAAGGGCGTCGAGACGGAGATCAAGTATGCCGGGTACCTGGAGAAGCAGCGGCGGTCGATTGAGAAGATGAAGAAGGCGGAAGACCGGCGTATTCCAGAGTGGTTCGACTACCGGAGCGTGAGTGGGCTGTCGCGTGAGATGCAGCAGACGCTGGAGCGGGTGCGGCCGATGACGTTGGGACAGGCAAGCCGAATTATGGGAGTGACGCCGGCGGCGGTGACGCTGGTGAATGTGTATATCGAAATTCAGGGGCGTGGACGGCGGGCGCTTGAGCAGAAGACGGCTTAGAGGGCGCTTGCATTGCGTGTGCGTTTGTCCGGTTGCAAGTCTCAGAAAGCACATGGAACATGCGCACGGGCCACCGGTCAACGAAGGCCGAATCTGCCATGTAAGCTACTGCGTCTAAGATGTGACGCATGTTTTCCGAGGTCCAGGTGAAACGTATGGTTGCGAGTGGAATCAAGTTGTTGATCGGCGTCGTAGTGATTGGCGCAATCTTTATAGGAGTAAGACAGATGGCGATTGGACAAGCGACACGCAGAGAGCCGATTCCGGCACCCAACATGGATGAGCGGCATACGACAGGGCATAATGAGACGGCCGTGCTGGCTGGAGGATGTTTCTGGGGCGTGCAGTCGGTGTACAACCGCGTCAAGGGCGTTGAACATACGACGGCCGGTTATGCTGGCGGCGCGGCCAATACGGCGACCTATGACCAGGTGACGACCGAGACGACGGGGCATGCCGAGTCGCTTGAGATCCACTTTGACCCGTCGAAGCTGAGCTATGGGACGATCCTGCGCATCTTCTTCAGCGTGGTGCATGACCCAACGCAGTTGAACCGGCAGGGGCCGGATGTCGGTACCTCGTACCGGTCTGCGATCTTCTATGCCAATGAAGAGCAGAAGCGAATTGCGGAGGATTACATCGCGCAGCTGGATGCGGCACATGTGTTTCCTTCAAAGATCGTGACCCAGGTGGTGCCGTTGAAGGCGTTCTATAACGGCGAAAGCTATCACCAGGATTATGCGGACAAGAACCCGAACAATCCGTATATACAGGTGTGCGACGTGCCGAAGATGGCGGCGTTGAAGGTGCAATTTCCTGACTTGTTCAAGGAGTACAACGGGCACTAAAACACATTCGCAGTAGAGCTCGTGAATTTTTCCTACCTTTAGCACCTCCTTCATGCGACGTGGCATCGTAGCGGAGGAGGTGAGGTATGGGACTTTTGGATTCAATCGAGGGCATGGCCCGGGATGGTATGGGTGCCCAGCAGGGTGGCGAGCAAGGTACGGCGCCCAATGCACAGGTCGCGGGTGGCCTGATGCAGGCGCTTGATGAGCATCCGGGTGGGCTTGCGGGCGTTTTGCAGCATTTTCAGAATAACGGCATGGGCGACCAGGTCCAGGGCTGGGCAAACGGGTCGCAGCCGACGGCCACGCCGCAGCAGATGAACCAGGGTCTGGCCGGGAGCGGCCTGGTGGAGAGCGTGGCTGCAAAGGCTGGCGTGTCGCCCCAGGTTGCGGAGATGGCGATGGCTACGATTTTGCCGATGGTCATTTCGCACTTTACGCAGGGCGGTCAGGCAGCACCCCCGCAGAGTGGATTTGGCGGGATGGCGTCGCAGATCCTTGGGCGGTTTATCTAGTTCTAACCAGTGGCAAACAACAGGAGTTTGAAATGGCAGATTTTCAGACGTTGGAACAGAAGTACGCACCGGTGGTCGACACGGTAAAGGAATTTGAGCCGTACGGTGCGAAGTTTGTTGGATCGGAACTTGCAGGCGAGCAGTATCACCTGGTCGCGCAGGTTCCTTCGCAAGTGGTGTTGAACCGGGTATGGGACGCCATCAAGAAGGTCGATCCCCAGTACGCGGACTTGAAGCATGAGATTACCAACACGGGTGGGCAGGACGGGTCCTACACGATCCAGGCCGGCGACAACCTGAGTAAGGTGAGCAAGCTTTTCTATGGCAATCCGAACAAGTATGAGGAGATTGCCAAGGCGAATAGTATGGCCGACGCGAACAAGGTGAAGGTAGGGGAAGAGATTAAGATTCCCGTGCTGGATTGATTCGTGAGGCAGGCGGGAAGGCGGGCGAGCTTCGCTCGCTGCCCACCTTAGGCGCGGTGTTGCTGCGCCGAAGATGGGGCACCCGGTCGGTGCTGGATGGGGTACCCGGTCGGTGCTGGATGGGGTATCCGATCGGTGTCGGATGGACACACGGTCGGTCCCGGTAGGTGGATAGGGCA
>CAHJWN010000179.1 GCA_903642265.1 Acidobacteriaceae bacterium
AAATCGATCACCATGTGAGCGAGACGCGGTTCCTGCGCCATCGCCGCTTCTACAACCGGTGAGGGATATGCCATCTGACACAACCCAAGAATGCAGACCTGGAGCCAGCGCAGGAAGCGTCTCGCGTCTTCATCGTCTGCGAGCTGCAGAGCAGGGGCGAGATGTTTCGCGGTTGCGGACAGCCCAGCATCGAAGCTCAGCTTGAATTCTCGGGCGGTTTCTACAGAAAGGTTCCGTTCCAGCACGCTATGCAGGAGTGCCGCAAGCCGAAGGAGTTCGTTGCGGCTAGCGAGCGAATCCACCATCCAATCCAGAGCGTCTTCTGGTGCCGGGAACTCCTGCGCAGCGGCGCTAAGGGACATCAGCCAAGCCCGAAGTTCGCGAGCCAGAAGCGCAAGGAATATCTCTTCGCGTGTACGAAAGTACAGATACAGCGTTCCTTTTGCCAGGCCAACACTGGCCGCGATCGTGCTCATGGAGATGCTTTCAAACGTCTCCTTACAAAAGAGATCCTGGGCAGCTGCCAGAATGACATCCCGCCGTGCATCCTTCAAGGAATCCGTAACAGCTCGGTGGCGTATTGCGGTAGCGGAAGGCTTGCTGACCATGCGTCAGTTATAAATGACGCATGGTCAGTTGTCAATTACATGCTGTTCACCTCGGTCGCTTTGACACATCGGTACTACTAAACGCCGATCTCGCCAGTTGTGCTTCTTACGCATGAGAATGTCAGTTAGCATGCGTGAAAAGCAGAGGGGAGAACATGTTGCCGGGATGCGCGCTTTTCCCAGCACCTGTCTCAGATCCGTAGGCGGGCGCTTGGCCTAGAAGGCCACAACACTGTTCAGGAAATCTGACCATACGGAAGAGAGCCATTAGTGCACCGCCTTCAATACGAAAGTGGATGTTATTGGTTCCTGGGCGATAGCAAGATGCTCTCGGATTGTGCGGAAGCCTGAAGCTCTTACTGAGACCTGATATGCACCCGGGGTGACCTGAGCCCACCCACAGCCCCAATCGTCAAGGCGTACTGCTTTGTGTTCGAGACCGTTTGTTGGGTGTACAGAGGACAACGCGACCTCTGCCGTCACCATGGGCGTGTTCATCTCGTCGGTGACACAGGGCATAAAACTCGCCATGCCTTGGACTTCAACACATTCTGTACAGCCGCCTACATCCAACTTAATATCCACGCTTCCCTGACCGTTTGAGACAAGGTGGACGTGGGTTGAGCCAGTTCTGAATCCTTGGGCTTTGGCTGAAATGGTGTACTCAGCGGGCTTTGCCATAAACCGGTATCTACCTTCTGCGTCGGCAGTTTTGTAGGTCCGCTGTCCAGTTCGGGACTTCAGAAGGATTTGCGCTTTTGGGATCGGCGCTCCGCCCCGATCTATTATCCCACCGATTAGTGGCTTGGATGGCTCTTCGGTTATCAGCTGAGTCAGCGGCCCAGAGCCGATAAGCGGTAGGTTGCGAGGATCAAAGCAGCAAGGGCCCGAGTAGCCAAGGCTTGCCCCTTGCAATGTGAGAGCAACAAGCTGCTCACCTGGGCCTTTTACCTCGACATCCCCACGAAGCACTTCAAAACCAAAGCCAATAACGGAGAAATGATAGTTGCCCTGCTGCAAAGGGGTTTCGACTCTGCCTAGACGATCAGTCGTGCCCTCGCCAACCACAAGATCGGCAGCAGACTTCATCACCACGACCGCGCCAGGGATAACCGCCCCGGTTACATCTGAGACTGTGATCCTCACAGCCTCCGGGATCTTCTTGGGTAATTGTCCGTCACCCGTACCTAGCAGGAAGAGAAGCAGCGAGTGAAAAAAGGCAATGTTCATCGTTTTACCCGATGCCAGTCTAAACGCCCTCAGTTTTGTTACAGGAGACGTATCCGAGAAACGGATGATGGACGACGCTGCGCTTGGACCGAGGCTCTTCGCCGGCTACCCAAAGTGTTTCTCAGTTCAGCCGGGAGTATGGCCGCACGTTCGGCTGCCCGCCGCGCCGTAACGTCTCTGCGTGGAGAACTTCATCGTCGACAGGGAAGTACACCAATCAGGCATGAACTCGGGTAGTAATGCTAAAACGCAGCGTGGCGAGGGTCTCAAGAAGTTGGAGAACAGCTTTATGATTCTGTTCAGGATCTGTAGCAAAAAGCGCTTGCAGAAGTTTGCGATCCCCCGCGAACCGTGGTCGGCTCCTGACTGGCGTGAGGCGCGTTTACAGGGACTAATCTGGCATTATATGGAAATGATCTCCGAAGAACAGCAACGGAAGATCCGTCGCTCTCTAGCCCTTGCGAGTTTGCTCACAACCATTGTTCTGCGGAAGCAGCGGCACAAAGCTTTCCTGCTGTCGGAATGAACCGGGCTCAAGTCTTGCAGCTCTTTTAGGGGGCGTGCTTGCGCACGGGCGCATTTTCCTGATCGGGCGGTGCGGGCAGCCGGAATGACGGTAAGACGGCTGCCCGCACCGGATCCGGAATGAGGTTGCAGTCGGGCCCGCTCCATCCGTCTTTTGCGGCGAGAACGCACACCTCCCAGTCAAGATTCGTCAGTAGGCTATGTACCTTCTGAGACCGTCGTCTCGAGGTTTACCACAATCTCTCAACACCCGAGTAACGCTATGCGACTCGCGTTGTCTCTTCTTCCACTCTTGCCTCTTCACGCCCAAGATCTGGTCGTACAGCAACAGCAACTCGTACAACAGCAGCCGGAGTAGCAGGCTCAGATACAGAACCAATCGACCAATTGCGTTCAATCGGGGAAGAAGGACCGCCCGCTCCCGCAGCTTCTCATCAGGGCGGTCGCAAGCACGACGCCTTTGTCCGTCTGCATGACCTTCTCTTTCAGTTGTTGGACGGCGAGCTTGTGGTGAGGAGTCGTAAAGGGCACAGAGCCGAAGACCTGTGTGAAGTCCCACAAGGTGCTCTCGCCTCATCTGAGCTCGGTCGCCGCATCCGCCCACTCTTCGACCGGGATCTCCAAATGTTCAGCGAACACATGCAGAAGTGGAGGAAACGATAGCTGATCCACGCCGAGCACAAACCCGGGATAGTGGAGATAGGAGAACTGGGCCGCGAAGCCGAGCCGGTTCGCCGCTCCCCGGCGTTGCCGGATGACCGCAAGATCGAGCGGGCTGACCGTGTAGCGTCGGATCAGGTCCGTTGTGAGTGACTGCCGACTGGGTGCAATGTGTGTGGCTGCACGCTCCTTCTGTCTCGCTGTCGTTCGAGAAGGATGTAATCCCATGCCGTTGCGCCGCTGGGTAGGGGGCGCGCTTAGAAGCTTTTCGGAGCCGGGAAGCGGATCAGCCAAGTGGATGATCCTAAGGTCCTAATGCGGGAATGACAAAACTATTGAAAAAGAATTTATTGTGCATTGCACGAAAGCCGCAAATGAGTGGAGCGTGACCATCGGATGTCTGCTGTCCCGCGAGTCGTCGCAGAACAGACAACTCCCCTCGGAAAGCAAAGCGTGGAGAATTGCTTTGTTCCGATGGTCGTCAGATAAAGAAGATGGCAACCTTCTCGTTGGCAACTACGCTTCTAAAGGCAGCTTGAGAGGTCTCACAATGAAGCTCCGTAATGTATCTTGTCTAGCATTGGCCTGTGTCCTCATAGGACACAAC
>CAHJWN010000180.1 GCA_903642265.1 Acidobacteriaceae bacterium
GGCCGGGCAACCGGAAAACGGGGGAGGCCAGAGAACTCTCACGAGAGTTGAACTGCAGGCTTCAGGCAAAGACGTTTGGAGCATCCTCATCGGCAACTAACTTTCATGAGCTCTGACGATTGCCGAAAAGCCGACTTTAGAGGCAGAAAGGCACACAAGCGCGATCGCCTAACCTACACTGCGTACGTAATCGCATGTGTGACAAACCAGACAAATGGGAGAAAGAGACTGGCGAGGATAGTCCTGAAGCTTCGTTTGGATCCGGATGCCGGCCGCGACCAGCCCGCACAGCACAATCTGCGACTGAGGGCCGCCAAGTCGCACAGTATTGACCAATGCGACAGGCCAGATTCTTCCCGAGGCCGACCCGGGTCCACTCGCCACAGCGGCGTTGTCGGTACTGCCGTTGAAGTCTCGCCGTGGTGGCGCCTACGCGTTCTTCAGGTGGTCACCAAGTCCGCATACGGCTCGGGGTCAGTGCTCTCTGCGAGCGCAATCTCCCGTGCAACGGCCGTCACAGCAGCCTTCGCGTGGGCCTTTGTCGCTCCGCAGGCAATAGCACCGGGAAACTCCGGGATGTCAGCTATCCAGCGTCCATCAGCGTCGCGCTGATAGCGAATGGTGATCGTCACGCTTCCCTCAACTCTGCCGTTCGTATAAGCACAGCTTGATCCTATAGTTGGCAGCGCTGGTAGCAATCCCTCTCCAGCACCAGCTCGGTGCGCAATAGGTGCACCGTCGCAGCGGTTGAGAGACATGTCCTTCCCCCGACGGAGATGGGCGAGGATCGCGAATCGAGGCTCGCTCGGCGTCGTGCAACTTCCGCCAGCGGCGTTATGAGGACTTATCGTTTCCCTGCTCTAAGCTCTTCGCCGATCCGTTGAGCTAGGCTCCAGAAGGCTGCATCACCCCGGAGCTTCTCTAACGAATCGTCGGCCGTCGGGTCAGGAAAAGACTCGCCCGACATGACGTGCGTTCGACGATCGAAGGCTTGTTGTAAATGCTGTTGCGCGGCCCGAGCGTTTCCCGCCTCGGCATCAGCACAAGCGAGATTGTAGTAGTAAAGCGGATAGTCTGGGTCCTTCTTGATAGCCGCTTCGTTCACCTCACGCGAGCCGTTCAGTTCGCCTGAAAGGCCCAGTGACATCGCAAGCTGGTCAGTCACGACACGGCGAAATCTGTCTGGATCGACGCTCTGGTCGACCTTAGCCAAAGCGGAACGATACGCGACGGCAGCACCGGCATACTGATGTTTTCGGAACTCCACCTCTGCATAGGCGAATGCATCGTTAAACGTCGGCTTGACACCAGGTTCGAATGTGAGGGTCAGTAGGGTCTGCTTAGCCAGCTCCATCGTTTCTCGGTACGCATCTTCGTCTCCGGGCTTCACGTCGGCTGCACTGAAGGCAATGTCACCGCAAAGATCTCCTGAAGCGACAAAGGCACGAAGTGACATCCGTGCATTCTTGGGCGCGAGAAGCACCGCCAATGCAACCACTACACCACTCGCTGAGCGGATGGTGGTGCGGCTCTGAATAGCAGCTTCGGCATGCTCGTCTGCGAGCATGCCATCACGGCATGAAACCGCAGTGAGCGGAGCCTTGTCAGGCGCGGCGAACAAGAACGCGAGCATGTGCTGCTTGCCTTGCTCAGCCCTCTCTCCCCACTCGTTTCCGTTCGGCTTGGCTGAAAGCTCCACCACTTGCCACGATCCCTGTTGAAGCGACATACGCCCCGGGTGTTCTGGAAGAGAGAAGGTGAGTTTGCCAGGTGCGGTTTGCGCGATTGCGGTTCCAAAAGGGGTGCATAGAGCCGAAAGGAGCCAGAATGTTCTGGAAACTGCCAAAGGACGAAACATTTCGAGATGTTCTCAGGAACTCACGTTCTCCGCAACGATCGGTTGCGGGACGAGCTGATGGCATGTGCCAGTCGGGTTGGTAACGAGAAGTCGCATTGTCGTCAGTAATGCTCAGAGCCTCTGGGTTCTGGAGATCACTAGAGTTCCTCGATTTCCTTGGGGTACATTCCCCATTGCTGGAACTGGTTTTCCGTTAGCCGTGCATACGTGGACGACGACACGCGTCGGACGTTCCAGGCGAAATTGAGGTGGTGGTAAGCATGGAGCAGCTGTACCTGCAAGGCTCCTTCGGAGAGCGTTCCGTCGGATGCCTGGACCTCAATCTTTTGCAGCTGCTCGATGGCTTCCGCAATGTTGCCGGGCAGGGGCTCCGTGGACCGCCCGGCGCTTTAGACAGCATTCGTGCCTCAATACTTGGGCTGCAGAAGCGTCCAGTCCACGCCCGGTGACGTGGCGGAGTTCGTCTGTAATCCCACCTGTCCAGTCCCGTTGTTGATGTACGTGTTGTTGTACTGATTGCTCATCTCATACTGCTGCCCGGTCTGCGCATTCGTGTAAACGTTGGTGTCGGACAGGTAGTGGTTAAAGGCCTGGTGCGATTCATCCTGCGCCTGTTGCTTGGCCTTCCAGTTGGCGTTGTACTGGTCATAGCTCTTCTGCTGCGCGTGGTAGCGGGCCTGGCCGGCGTCGAACTGCGCCTGCTGGTTGCGCATGTTCTGCTGGCCCTGCGCGAGGATCTGCTGCGTCTGCTGCTGTTGCTGCTGACGCGCCTGCGCCATCTTCTGGTTAAATCGCTGCTGCCACGCGTCGCTCTGCGTCATCGTAAAGAACGCCGGATCCTTGCTATGGGCGTCGACGCTCTCGTTCGTGAACGCTGTGCCGTCATCCGGGCCATGGCCGATGATCGTGAGCGGTGCGCTGCAGTCCAGCGTTTCGGAGCGGCCCGTCATGGGCATGGCCATCTGCGTGTCGGTGCAGGCAAACAGCGCGCTGGCGACCTCATTCAGGGTCTTGCCACCCTGCTGAAACTGCACCAGCACGCGGGCGGTTTCCACCGTGGCGTGCATCCGCGAGTACTGGTTGTTGCTCATCTGTTCCATCTGCGCCGACATCTGCCGGAACTGCTCCGCCATCGGGGCAAGCTGCGGTTCGGAACCTGTTGCGAGAATGCGCATGCTGCCCGCAGCATGCAGATGCGGCAGCACATACTGCGTCAGGTAGTCGACCGCCGAGGTGGAGCGCAGGGTCGGGCAATGAAACTGATGCATCTGCCGCAGGAGGTTCGGGTCGCTGGTAAAGCCTGTCTTCAGCGCGGGCAGGACAACAATGCCGTAACTCTTGTCTGCGGATTCGCCAGACCACATGGGGGCATCGCCCATAGAGAAGCAGCCGGCGTCCCCATGAACGACACCGCCATTGAAGGCCCAGCCTGCCGGCAGCTTGACCGTGCCATAGGGCATACCCCAGCCAGCGTCCATCAGGGTGTGATCGACCGTCGGCGTTCCCGGGCCCTTGAAGCTTGTTGTAGCGGCATGGGAAGCTCCGGCGGCCGTTGCCGGACGGGAACCCGAAGCATGCGTGGCCGATCCGGCTGCCCGGTGCTGGCCGTCGCAACTGAGAACGCCGGGGATGCAGAAGCAAAGGAGCGCAAAGGCGCGGGAGCGCCGGAGAAGTGG
>CAHJWN010000181.1 GCA_903642265.1 Acidobacteriaceae bacterium
CAGGAGCGCAATGGCACTTGAGAGTCCCTGCAAAAGGAACGGGGTTGTCCACAACTTTGACTAGCTCATACGGTGGGCGACCCGACGCCCATCAATTCTCCTCATGAATTTTCTTAATCGCCCGATCTGACGCATCACTGAGATCTTTTTTCCTTATGCGTTTGGCGGTTTGGTAAGCCTGGCATACCCCAGATCTCTCCTGAGGTTTCTGTCTATCCGATTATGCGTAATGCCCACGGCGATGGCAGCAATGTGCGAACGCATTGCTCAACCCGTCGCGTGGATACATCATGCTTCAGGCAGAGCAATGGCAGTTGTTGAAAACAGGCCAAGGAACTTATCGAGAGGCTCGGAGTCACCATTCCTTAGAAACGGCGTTTTCGGCAACAACGATTAAGTTGCCGAAACCGACTTTGCAGACGTGCCCACCTCTACTGATCTCTGATCTCACGCGGCGTCCTTGGCCGCGCGTAGATCACCAGTAGACCCGGTGTCCGAGACTCGGTGGCTGAGCCGCAATCGTTCGGGGTTTGAAGGCCAGTTGAAGCGATCTCATCCAAGTCGAAGCTCTGAGAATTGGGTATTGACTGGCAAAGATGCTGAAAATCTACCCATACTTGCATCCGCTTGATGGTTCCAACATCGACTACCAAGGTCGCGACACCCAAAGCATCCGTCTTCACCGTGTTCAGGTGTCAGAGCGAAGTTGATTTGGTAGTTGAAGCCGAAGACATAGCTCGGCCTCTCCAGAAAGGTACACCTCTTGACTCGTCCTTCTGGGTACACCTCTTGACTCGTCCTTCTGTTCTTACACGGAGAGAAGAACTCTTGCTTTCCGCCACTGCAGGTGTCTGAGGCGATGACCTCGTACAGAATGTCTATATGGACAGTCGCAATCGTGTTCTGAAGATAAGCAGTGCTCGCCAAATGGATGGGTGTCTCATCGCCACTCCACGTACTTGCTCTCCAGCTATCTATCCGATCTTCGAGACTTCGCTCCCCGTTGTGGAAGACCGCTGACAGCTCCGATCGCTTACGCACAGCCGGCTCATGATCGTACAGAACGGCCGTTGAATAGCCGTCGCTCGAGCTGCCTTCAACTCGCAACGACATGCGCTTACCTGAACCCTGAGAGTATGCACAAGGCATCATCGATGTAGCCATGGCTGCGGTTGAGGTCGTGATGAACGTTCGACAATCAATATTGATAGCTTCGACAGACGCTATTCTCCACTGAAGCAGAAGCTGGTTGCTCGTTCTAATTACGCTGCACTCTATGACGCAGAAAATGCAGAGCGCACAAGTCATGCAACGGTAACAGAGTGGCCGCATGGCTCGCTGCGTCACTCGCATCCGATGAATGGTAAAGTCGAGGAGCATTGGGCTGGCGATTGAATGAGTGCAAGACTTCGAATGGATTAGAGGCCTATATGGTGGGATATAGAGGCACGATTATTGGGCGGTCTCTCACGGTCCTCGTATCCCTGATAGTCGCACCCCCCCCGATCTTCGCGCAGCACCTCGCCCTCATCAACAGTCCCGGCGTAACGACTCAGCAGCGGCTCGAAAGCGAGCCTTGGTGGCCCACAAAGTCAACATCTCCCCTTGAGAGCTATGCAGGCACCATAGGCTGTGTCACATGCCACGCAGATGTGAGTGGCACTTCCTCCACACCTGGAACAGCAATGGCACGCGCAGCATCCAGGATGGGATCTTCACCTGGCTTGACCGAGCACAACTTTGCAGCTGGCGAGCTAAAGTATTTCCTTCACAACAATCTGGACGTTCCGGAGCTAACCGTCTCTCGCGGCAACGACACAGCCTCGCAGAAGCTCGATTGGGTGATGGGTTCAGGAGAGCTCGGGGAAACCTTCATCTACCAACGAGAAGGCCGCTGGTATCAAAGCAGGCTAAGCGTGTATCAGCTTAGCCCCACGCTCGACGTAACCACGGGCCTCAAAATTCCCGCAAAAGTAGATGCCAGCTACGACCTTTCATCGGCCCTCGGTAAGGCTCTCACTACCGATGAGATTCGACACTGCTTCAGCTGTCACACCGTTCACGCCACAAGCTCTAAAGGTTTCAATCCAGCACACGCCGAGGCAGGGTTGGGATGTGAAGCATGTCACGGCCCCGGAGCGGAGCATGCGAACACCGCCAGCGCCAAGTCAATCGCAAGTGCAGGGAAATCAATCTTCAATCCCGCCAAACTCACACCTGCAGACTCGATCGATTTCTGCGGTGCATGCCATCGAACCTTTGGCGATGTCACACAGTCCGCCAACCCTGCAAACGATTCTTCAGTGGTCCGTTTTCAGCCATATCGCCTGGAGAAGAGTAGATGCTGGCGCGAGACCGAAGACGCCCGGCTCACCTGCGTCGCCTGTCATGACCCGCACCTTTCCCTCGTACGCGAGGATGCCTCCTACGACAAGCGTTGTCTTACCTGTCATCGCAGCGCAGTCGCCGCAGACCACGCAGGAAATGTCTGCCCCACCGGCGCGAGGACGCAGTGCATCAGTTGCCACATGCAGAAGGTCAAGGTCGCAAGCATGCACGGCGAGTTCACGGACCATTTCATCCGCGTAGTCAAACTCGGAGAAGGTTTCCAGCAATGAGCTCCGTTATTCAGGCGCTTGGAACGCGGATATTCTTGCCTTCTGTTTTGCAAGAGCAGTCTCACGTTGCGATTGCATGAGCCGTCTCGTTTCGTCTGCCATCTCAGCCGCCTTCTGCGTCTCACCCAGCTTCGCGTAAAGCTTGCTCAACTGGTAATGAGCATTGCTATTTGCAGGGGCAAGCGCTATCACTCGCTCAAATTCACCACGTGCCTGCGGCAGCCGGTCGGTCTGCGTATAAAGCTTTCCAAGTTGGTAGTGCGACTCCACCACATCCGGCCGAAGCACGATGGAATTCCTCAAGGCACCTTCAGCCTCTTTATATTTGCCAAGCCGCAGCATAAGCAGCCCCACATAATATTCGAGCGTTGCATCCTGGGGCAGGGAAGCACGAGCTTTTAGCAACGGCTCAAGTGCCTTCTCATCGCTGCCCTGTTGCATGAACGATTGCGCAAGCGCAACATACCCGACCACCAGTTCAGGATGAATTGCAATCGCCTCGTTGATCGCCGTGCGGGCCTCGTCATATCGAGCCTGCTTCAGCCGAAGCACACCCAGCCGGAGATCGAGCGCGTATGGGTCCTGCGTTGATTGCGCACCGTTCATGCTCTGTTCGATCACCTTCGCCGCCTCATCATTGCGGTCGAGGTCCATCAACAGCCGTGTGTAATCCAGGTAGCGATCAGCATTGTCCGGGTCAGCTTGCACAGCCTTCTGGTAGGCATCAAGCGCCTGCGGAAGTTGGTTCGTGGCCTCATACGCCGATCCAAGAAAACTCAGAATCGTTGCATCGCCGGACTTCTGCAGGGCCAGCGGTTGCAGCAGCAAAATGGCCTTCTCCGATTGCTCGGCATTGATCTGTGCG
>CAHJWN010000182.1 GCA_903642265.1 Acidobacteriaceae bacterium
CGCGGGTGTCAGCCCTGCAGCTACGGCGAGCACTGACGCGGCCAGGGCCAGCTGTGCGACGGGTTGAACAAAACACCTCAGCTGGGCGGCAAAACGTTCAGCGCGAATGTGCAAGGAGGCCTCCTGGAACTAAATTGGGGCGCGAAAATACGTGTCTGTATGACGGCCGCACCATCTTATACAAGCCGTTGAGCTTTGCGGGGAGGAGTGCCCGAATATGGGCAGCTGCGGGCAACACAAGGACAGAACGCCGGGACGTATACTGTCGCTCGGTGTCGCTTGACAGAACGAAAACCAAAGCAAGGATTCCCAAATCATTCCTCGTGGCCAGTCACGTCGCTTCTGACATGTGCGATCGGGTTGCTGCCTTACGTTTCAGCGCAGCAGCCGACCGTAGCAGCGCTGCCGAGCGCGAGAGCCACTCAAGAAACTGCCGTACCCCGTGAGCCTGGGCGTCAAGCGACGAGCTCCATCTCGGCCGAAGTTGTCGATGGATTGCAAAAGCCGGTGCGTGGCGCAGCCATCACGCTGGAGTTTTCACATCTGACAGGGTCACCGGCACTGGGTCGGGTGCATGGGGTCACCGATACCTCCGGAAGCTACACGTTTACAGGGTTGGGGCCGGGGTTCTATATAGTCCGTGCGGTGGCCCCCGGGATGAGTGCGCAGGCGATGGTGGATTTGTCCAAAGGTGGGTCAGCAAGTCCCCGACTGACACTTCGCGCGAAGCGGAGTGGCACTGCGGACCCCGGCTCCTCGGGCGCAACCCACCAGGAGATCGAATTTTCAGATCAACCGAATTTCACCGTGGCCGGCGTGACCGACTGGACAGCGGTGGGGGGGCACGGATCTGATTCGACCTTGCGGGCAAGTGAGGATTTAGCACGGCAGACACTGATACTCAAAATGTCGGACGGGGGTCGTGACGGGATTGCCGAACCAAATGAGAAGCGCAATCAAGCTGAAGAAAGTCAGCTGCGGGCTGCTCTTGCGACCAACCCAAAGAGCTACGCGGCGAACCGTAATCTGGGTGAATACTACCTGAGGTCTGCGCGGTATCAACAAGCGGTTCCACTGCTCGAGGCCGCGGCGACCGCCGGAGGGGACAGGCCAGAGGAGGAATATGACTTGGCATTGGCTTGCCGGGGTGTGGGTGATGCGGCCCAGGCGCGACGCCACGTACAGCGTGCGCTTGCTAAAGGGGATCGGGCGGCCTATCACCAACTTTCGAGCGAGCTCGAAGAGCAACTCGGCGATCCGTTGAAGGCAGTCGGGGAGGCAGAGCGCGCCGCACAGCTGGAACCCAGCGAGGAGAACCTCTTCCACTGGGGATCGGAGCTGCTCCTGCACAGGGCCGTGTGGCAGGCCGAGGAGGTCTTCGCTCGCGGTAGCAAGGCGTTTCCGAATTCAGCCAGATTGAAGATGGCGTGGGGAACCGCTCTCTTTGCCGGAGCTCGCTACCGTGACGCAGCGCAAGAGATTTGTGCGGCCTCCGATCTAAACCCTTTCGATTCCCAGCCGTACCTCTTCCTCGGCAAGGTGAACCTGGCCGCCCCTGCAGCGTTGCCCTGCGTGGAACAGAAGCTAGCGCGATTCGTCCAGCTGAAACCAGACGACGCGGTTGCGCACTACCTGTATGCGATGGAGCTTCAGCGGCAGGATCATTCAGCTGCAAATGGGCGGGTCAAAGAGCTGCTCACAAGGGCGGTGGTGCTGAACCCTCAGTATGCAGAGGCATATCTGGAGCTGGGAATTCTCTCATCTGACGAAGGCAGATTTCCGGAGGCGATCTCGTTTTATGAGAAAGCGGTGCGAGCCGATCCTTTGCAGGGGGAGGCGCACTACCGGTTGGGCATCGCCTATGACCGAGTGGGGGAGAAAGCGAAGGCTCGTCAAGAACTTCAGTTGCACGACACGCTTGAAGAGCAACAGGCCGACGCTGTGGAGCAACAGCGACGACAGGTAAAGCAGTTCCTCGTTCAATTGCAGGATCAGCCGCCCGCCGCAGAACATCGATAAGAAGGGCTACGCTCGAGGCGATGGCCCCGGCTTGATGGAAAAAATGATCCCATCTCCCTCACGGATCGTCAGGATTTGGTTGGCCTTGATCCGCGTAAAAATCTCGATCTTCTGCGTCGTTGGCCACTTCACTTCGATTTTGTCGACGAGCTCATTTTTACCGAGGCCGAAGTGAAGGCGCAGATCGCTCTGAGACATGACGCTGGAACCGCTGTGCACCTCGTTCATCTGCTGGTGAGTGCCCGTACTGACCCGGACGCGCGCACCGATCGCGGTCCGATTGCACTGCTTGCCTATAAGTTTGATCTTGATCCAGTTCTCCTGGTTTCCGCCGTTGTTGTGGAGGAGTGAAGGAGCCTCATTCATGTTCAGGATCAGTGCATCCATGCCGCCATCATTGTCATAGTCCCCGAAGGCGGCACCGCGGCTGGAGAAGTGCTCGTTGATGCCGGGTCCCATCTCAAGAGAAACGTCTTTGAAGCGGCCATTGCCGAGATTTTTGTAGACGAGCCTGGGATTCTTAAACTTCTGCCCGAAGCCATAGCTGTCGATCTCGGGGTAGACGTGCCCATTGATTTGCATCAGGTCCGGCCAGCCGTCATTGTCATAGTCGAGGAAGCCGCAACCCCACGCCACATACTGGTTGTTCAAGGCGACGCCGGCGCGAAAGGATACGTCGCTAAAGGTCCCATCGCCGTTGTTGTGGTAGAGGTTGGAGGTGTCGTCGGCGAAGTTGGTCTTGAAGATGTCGAAATACCCATCGCAGTCGTAATCCGCTACCGCGACGCCCATGCCTGCCTGTTCATGACCTCCGTCACTGTAGGCGCAGCCGGCTTCGAGGGCGACGTCCGTGAAGGTCCCGTCGTGATTGTTCTGAAAGAGGATGCTCGGCTGCGAGTCTACGGCCACGTAGATATCCGGCCAGCCGTCGTTGTCAAAATCATAGGAGACGGAGGTGATGGAGTACCGCGGCCCGGGCTTTAGGATGCCCGCGCGCTCAGACACATCGGTGAAGGTTCCGTCCCCGTTGTTGTGGTAAAGGATATTGGTGTCGCCGGGAAGCCCGCGCGGACCGCACATGACCGGCACCCCCTTCCACTGGCAGAAGTGTGTGTCGCTGGCCGGAGGAATCTTGTCCGGGTCTAGGCGGAGATAGTTGCAGACGAACAGGTCAAGGTGACCATCCCGGTCGTAGTCAAGAAAGCTGCAGCCTGCGCCCCAGCGAACCTGCGTCTGCACTAGACCAGCCTTGCTCGTAACATCCGTGAAAGTGCCGTTGCCGTTGTTTCGGAATAGGATGTTGTGACCCCAAAAGCAGCAGAACAGGTCATCCCAGCCATCATTGTTGTAGTCACCCACGCAGACTCCGGTCTGCCAGCCGGCTACTCCGAGACCGGAGCCTTGCGTGACATCGGTGAAGGTACCATCGCGATTGTTC
>CAHJWN010000183.1 GCA_903642265.1 Acidobacteriaceae bacterium
CATGAAGATGCCGCTGCAACAGTTTCTCGACCAGATCGCGAATAAGACGATGCGCGTGCAAGTTGGGAAAGTCTTCCAACTTGATGGAATTGTTGAAGCGCATCGGCTGATGGAAGAGAACGGCGCCGGCGGAAAGATTGTCGTGATGACCTAGGCCGTACAGCTGTCGATCGCGGACGGCTTCATGCACGCTAAAATAGCTTTTGTATGACTTACACGATCGCGGCTTTTTATCGTTTTGTGAGAGTAGCCGACACGTCCGCACTGCAAGATCGATTTCGCGAGGTCTTTGACCCTGAACAGCTTTGCGGGACGATGCTGATTGCGACAGAGGGCGTGAATGGGACGCTTGCGGGGTCGGCGGAAACGATCGAGCGACTGCTGGCGATGCTGGCGGAGGCGGTGGGACTGGATCGGGACGATGTGAAGTTTTCGTTCGCAACTGAGAAGCCTTTTGGACGGCTCAAGTTCAAGGTCAAGGGCGAGATCCTGGCGTTTCGCAGGGCCGTAGTGGATCCGACGCGGGCTGGAACGTATGTGGCTGCGAAGGATTGGAATGCCTTGATCGAGGACCCCGAGGTGCTGGTGCTCGACACACGCAATGGGTACGAGACGGAGATTGGCACATTTGCGGGAGCGATCGATCCGGGGATCGAGACGTTTTCGGAGTTTGCGACGTATGTGCGGGAGAAGCTGGATCCGGCGAAACATCGCAAGGTCGCGATGTTTTGTACGGGCGGGATCCGATGCGAAAAAGCTTCGGCGTTCATGCTGCAGGAGGGATTTAGCGAGGTGTATCACCTGCATGGCGGGATTCTGAAGTATCTCGAAGAGGTACCGAAGGTAGAGAGCGCCTGGCGGGGGGAGTGCTTTGTGTTTGATCGGCGCCGGGCGGTTGGGCCGAGAGGCTAGACGCCGGTGCTGCCGAATCCGCCAACGCCGCGGGGTGCGTCTTCCAACTCTTCAACTTCTTCGAAGGTCGCTTCGATACGGCGGACCAGGCGCAGTTGAGCGATGCGATCACCGGCTGTGATCTCTACCGCGGCGGTGCCGAGGTTTGTGAGAACCACGCGCAGCTCGCCACGATAGCCGGGGTCGATAACGCCTGCGAGTGTGGTGATGCCGCGGATGGCGAGGCCGGAACGGTCTTCCACCAAAGCTCCATATTCAGATGGAAGTTCGAGAGCGATGCCAGTACTGACAGCGAGTGTCTGGCCGGGTGCGAGGGTGACATCGGCGGAGGCGTAGAGGTCTGCGGCGAGATCGCCCCATGCGCCGGTGTGCGCGTATTTCGGCAGCATGGCGGTTGGGCTGAGGCGCCTGGTCTTGATCGATACTGCTGCATCCATATGGCAAGTGTACCGGGCTTGCGGGGAGGACCATGGAGCGTCACCGGATAGAATGAGGATGACGCAATGACGAAAAACATCCTGGTTACGGGCGGCTCGGGCTTCTTTGGAGGCATACTGATACGCCGTCTTCTAAGCGAAGGTCACACCGTTCACAACATCGACCTGGTGCTCGATCCTGACAGGCACGCGAACCTGGGAAGTACACAGGGTGATATTCGCGATACGGCGCTGCTTGCGAAGCTGTACGAAGCGGGCAGGTTTGACGCGGTGTTTCACTGCGCGGCGCAACTGGCGCATGACACGATCGATTCGACGATGCTGTGGACATCGAATGTGGATGGCACACGGAACGTCGCTGAGGCTTGCCGTGACTATCGTGTCACGAAGCTGGTCAACATTTCCACGAATTGTCTGTGGGCGTCGAACCTTGGGCACGAGGTGGTTGAGGGCGAGCCGCCGAATCCGGTTGAGCTCTATGGCAAATCAAAGCTGGCGGCTGAGGAGTTGCTGAAAGAGTACGAGAGCGACGCGCTGCAGATCGTGACGATCCGCTGCCCTACGATCATCGACAGCGGACGGCTGGGATTGCTGGCGATCCTGTTCGAGTTTATCCAGGATGATCGCAAGGTCTGGGTGGTGGGCGACGGCGGGAACCGGTACCAGTTCATCTACGCGCAGGACCTTGCGACGGCTTGTCTTCAAGCGCTCGACTATGCGGCGTCGGACTTGTTTCATATCGGTTCGGAGAACGTGGTGTCACTCG
Organism: Acidobacteriaceae bacterium; assembly: GCA_903642265.1. Lineage (GTDB taxonomy): Bacteria > Acidobacteriota > Terriglobia > Terriglobales > Acidobacteriaceae > Edaphobacter. The sequence continues at coordinate 2,116 of CAHJWN010000183.1, forward strand.
GGCAGGTGTATCAGTCAGTGATTGATGCGGCGGGGACGCGGGCGCGGGTTGCGCGTCTGCCCAAAGCTCCGACGATTGCGGCGATGAAGCTGGCGCACATGCTGAGGATATCTCCGCTGGGGCCTTACCACTACCGGATGATTGCCGAGGACTTCATCTTTTCGACGGAGCGGATTCGCGAAAAGCTGGGCTGGAAGCCGACCCTGACCAATGAACAGATGATGATCGAGGCGTACAACTACTATGCGGCGCAGCGGGCGGAGATCCATGCGCGCAAGGACGTTTCGGCGCACTCGAAGGCGGCGCCGATGGGGATCATCCGGCTGCTGAAGTGGATCTCGTAAGGGCGTTGCAACCGGTGATGCTGGCGGACGCTGAAGCAGCATCCTGACGGCCACAGATTGAATACGCTCGTAAAGATTGATATACGTTGACTCCTGTCTCGAGGGCTTTTAGACTTCGGCAACTTGCCAGTCTGTGTCACGCTGGGTCACCGGAGCATGCATGTTCAACTCAACGATTCTTGAAGTCGCCATCGGCATGGCATTTATCTACCTGCTGCTCAGCTTCTTTTGCAGCGCCATCAATGAAGTGATTGCGAGCATCTTCAGCTCGCGTGCAAAGAACCTCGAGCAGGGACTTAGAAGTCTTTTCACCGAGGGAGTCAAGAGCGAAGCGGCGATTGTTGATGGAAGAGAGGTGCCGGCACTTTCGCTGGCCGACGCGATCTACCAGCATGGACTGGTGCAAAGCCTTTACCGAAGCGGTGCCGGGATCGCGAGGAATGTTCTTGCAAAGGATGTGAAGACGCTGCCGTCTTACATTCCGTCACGCATCTTCGCCAGCGCATTGCTAGACATTGTGTTTCCGGATGACAAGTTGAATCCGACCGGATTACCCAAAGATCTTCAGGCGATGCTTGCGAAGATGAAGAGTCTTCCAGACGGAAAGGGCAAGGAGGCGATTCTTACGCTGGTGGTGCAGGCGCAGGGGGACATCGAGCAGACTCGCACGGCGTTTGAAGAGTGGTACGACGATGGCATGGATCGCGCGGCGGGCTGGTACAGGAGGAAGACGCAGTACATCCTGTTCGTGATCGGGCTGACTGCTGCAATTCTGATTAACGTCGATTCGATCTCAGTGGGGACGAAGTTATGGGCGAGCCCGGCGCTTCGCACGTACACGATCGATGCGGCTGGCGATTATGAAAAGGCCCATGTGCCTGCTCCTGTTCCTGCAAAGGCTGACGCTCTGACGGGAGCAGG
>CAHJWN010000184.1 GCA_903642265.1 Acidobacteriaceae bacterium
TCGGTCGGCCCCTTCGCCGGCATGGCCCAGGCCGCCGAGAACGTCGACGAGAAGCAGTTCACCCGCGTCGAATCCATCATCAACTCGATGACCAACCAGGAACGCAAAGACCACGAACTGATCTCCGGAAGCCGCCGCAAACGCATCGCCCGCGGCTCCGGCACCACGGTCCAGGACGTCAACAACCTCCTCCGCCAGTACGCCCAGATGCGAAAGATGTTCAAAACCATGGGTGGCGGTGGCGGCATCAAGGCCCAGCAAAGAATGATGAGCCAGATGCAAGGAAAACAAAAATTTGGCCGGTGAGGCTCCTCATCGGGGTAGACATGCCAAGAGCAGCAGAATGCCGACGAGCAACCTGTCGTAGCACGCCTATCATCGCGGCGTACTTGGCTCAGCTAAGAATTCGTTCGAGTAGCAGCTTCGCCACCGCGCGAAAGAGTTCGCATGAAGGCGGCAAGGTCTAAAACGCATTGCGGGCGGTCATTCCCTTGCGTTCCGCCGCGATCAGCACCGTCGAATCTAGGATCAGTCCCATGCCGGGACGTTCAGCGGTTCGCGATGCGCTTCAATCGCTACAGCAACGTCCTTTGCGAAGTCTTCATCAATCGTTGCCTCCGAGTTCGTTGGCAACAGTGCAATGCACTCCTCGATGGACCGCCGAACAGGCGCAGCCGGATGCAGCATAGCCACAGCCAGCGAACCATTCTCGATGACGACCTCAGCACCCAACCGAACCCAAGCCATTAGGCCGGCGAAGTCGTGCGTCGCATCTGTTTCTGAAATGTGAATGATCGCCATCCGCTGCGTGGTACCCCGCGCGATGGCTGGCCGCAACAACTAAGGGCCTGTCCGCACACACCATGATCCGGCTCCATCTTCACCCCCGATCAAAGCCCCGCTTACTCCCAAGCCAGGACACGCGCGATCCCCTCAATGCGCTCCATTGAGTAAATCATCGACTCCCGCTCACCTGACCAGGTTGCACATCAAGCTCCTCAGATTAACCTCTTCGCCTCTGACCGCTCTACCAGCGAATGCTGCAAGCTCCAGCGCCTATCCCCGCCTTCTGTCGCCTCTGACCGACTTCCTCCGGCCAGCCGCTCTTTCCGATTGACACTCCATTTGGAGTCCTCCAGAATCACCCGCAGCGAACCTCTCTCCGCACCAATGCCTCCACAACTCACCTTAGGAGTCCTATGTCCCACCGTGCACTCAACCTCTTCGCCTGCTCATCGCTCGCATTTGCGTTCGCCCTTCCGGCCATTTCTCAGTCAGTAATTCCCGCAGCACCCGGGGGGCTTCCCTCCACAATCCCGACTTCTCCTATCAAGCGAACTGTCAACGACGAAACCGCTGCCGCAACTGCTGCAGCCTCCGCTCCGGTCACGGGAACGTTTGTGGCCAAGTTCACCATCAAGCTGGCGACGGCAGTTCCGAGCGGCGATAGTGTGCTCTGCACCCTGGGTGCCGGCCTAATAGACGAGAACCACACGACGTTCACCGTGAACAACGAAATTGAAGAATCCAAAAGCATGAAGGCGACAGTCAGCGGCTCAACCGCGACCTGCACCGTGTCATTGCCGTACTCCTGGTATCTCTCCAGCCCCAGCACGGACACCGTGTCTTTGAACTACCAGCTGTCCATCGTCAGCTCGACAGCAGTCAACGAACTCGGCGTGGCCCGCACCAGCTACCAGTACGTCCCCGGCGCAGGCTCAATCAAGGTCCCTTCATCCGGAACGACCACGACCTACACCATCAGCGCGACAATCTAGACAAGCGGAAAACCGAAGGCAAGCGCGACACCACAATCAGCGCGACGATCTCAGGCAAGCGAAACACCGCGGGCAGGGCTCTATCTCAAGCTCCGTTTGTGCCTACAACCAGGCAGAGATCTCCACTCCCACGAAAGTTTGTTCCACCCCACAAAGAATCGTAGCCGTCATCCCCTCGCTGGTCGATAATGTGTCTCAGGCAACCTATCCTCATTCCGCTCGTCAAGGCATGCTCCGGATGACGTCGTTCTCCGCTATCCTCGTTGTACTTTCCGGACCCCGTTCATGACGTCTCTCGTCGCTTCCATCAAGAAGCGCCTGCCCGGTGTCACCGGTCTTCGCGATAAGGTCCTCTACAAGCGATACCGCTTCATCATCCGTTCGCTGCACCTGCTCGGCCTTGGCGATCTCCTCCTCGGCCAGCCCTTCAGCGCGTACGAGGAGCGCGAGGCCAGCTCCAACTTTCATCTCCTCCACCCCGCCGAACTTGTCGATCTCAGCCCTCCTGGTCGCCCTTATACAGACGATATCTTCCTTCGCTGCTGTCAAACCATAAGCCAGGGCCATTTCGAACGCCGCAGCATCTTTACCTGCGAGTTCGCGAACGCCAAGTTCTCGCCGGAAAACGGCCTGGTGTACGACTCACGCTGGCGCAACATCGTCGAAGCCATCCTCAACGACGGCCGCTTCTACATCTTTCGCAAGACCTTTCGCCCACGCTCGCTCACCCGCCGCGCCGGCGTCTTCTCCTCCGTTCAGCATCCGTGGCACTTCAACAACTGGCACTGGACCGTCGACAGTCTCCCGCAGATTCATTCGCTTGCCCTGCATATGCAAGGGCGGCCGCTCACCTTGCTCATGTCAAATGCTCTTGGCCGCGTTCACCGCGACTCTCTCCAGGCCATTCTCCCTGCCAACTTCACGGTTGAATATGTCAACCCGCATGAATGGTTTGACCTCGAAACCTTTGTCGTCCCTTCGCACGTCTCATCCGTGGCAAATGGCTGCTTTCCTGCGGAATATTACGACTTCATCCGCAACAACACGTTCAACCGACTTCACACACGAAAGCTCGATCTACCGTGCGGTCGCTTTTACATCTCCCGCGGTCGTGCCAAACACCGGCGAGTCCTGAACGAGCCCGAACTGCTCGCACTCCTCGAGCCTCTCGGCTTTCAAATGATCTTCGTCGAGGACTACACCTTCGCCGAGCAGGTCGAACTCTTCCGCAACGCTGAAGCGATCGTCTCGCCTCATGGAGCAGCCCTTGGCGGCATCATCTACAGCGATCACGCGAAAGTCTGCGTCCTCTATCCAGAACAACGCCCGGCCGGCTACTTCTTCACGCTTGCCCGCGGCGTCGGTCTCGAACATTTCTGTACGAAGGATGATCGTACGGAAGACGACGACTTTCAGGTCGACCTCACGGTCCTTCGCCACGTCCTCACCGAAGAAATGCACCTCGCACCGTCAGCCTTACCTGTCCTGCAAACCGCCTCAGCCTGAGCGCAACAGCCTGCAGTATCGGTCCAGGTTTGCGGTCACAATCTTGGGTCTACAGGTCTTTGGGTCTACAGGTCT
>CAHJWN010000185.1 GCA_903642265.1 Acidobacteriaceae bacterium
ATACTGGTTTTGCAGACCAGCGCGTTAGCCACTTCGCCATCGGTGCTCATCAGGTCACATCCAGTCCGCGACCCGCAAATCCACTTCTAAACTCTAACCCACCCACACGCCGTACGGGCAGCCACCAGCCTACCGCGCCGCCACTGCCAGATCTTTCGTCGACAGATACCACGTGGACACATCCAGCCCTGCACCGCCGCCATTGGTACGCTTCGCCGCATCAGCCAGGGTCGCCGGAGCCGGCACGATCACCTGCTGCCCGGGCACCCAGTTCGCCGGCAGGCTGACGCCACTCGCATCCACCGTCTGCAGACCCTTGAAGAGCCGCAGCAGCTCGTCTACATTCCGCCCAAGCTGCATCGGGTAATACATCAGCGCCCGCACCGTGCCCTTCGGATCAATCGCAAACACTGCCCGCACCGTGGCCGTATCGCTCGCCACCTCGTGCACCAGGCCGTATGCCTGCGACACCTTCTGATCCAGGTCAGCAATCACCGGAAACTTGATCTGCACGCCCGCCATCGATTCGATGTCCCGCACCCACGCGATATGTGAATACACAGAGTCAATCGAAACGCCGATCAACTGCACATTCAGCCGATCGAACTCTGCAGCATGCTTCGCAAACTCAATGAACTCCGTCGAGCACACCGGCGTAAAATCCGACGGGTGCGAGAACAGCATCACCCACTTACCCTGCGCCGTGTAGTCGCTCAGCCGAATCACGCCATGCGTGCTCTTTGCCTCAAAATCCGGCGCCGCCTCAAGTATCCGTGGAATACGTCCTTCGCTCATACTGGTCCTCCTCGGCACAAATGAAAAACCCACCCGGCTTGTACCTTCCGGGTGGGTTTCTGATGCTCTTCGATTCATCCAGCCTATGAATGCGATTCGCTCATTCCCAAAACCCGGCACATCCGCAGCAACAGCAGCGGCAGCAGGTCATGGTCGGAATGGAAGTGATCGTCATACGCTCTAAACTCAGATTTGTACCGCGACCCACGTCTGCTATCTAACAGCATCATGAGCCACAAGAGGCGGTTTCTCCTCTTGCGGTTTCTCGAAGTTACGACGAAGGAGCTTTCATGTCAATGCCACTCGGCCCCCGCGCCTTTGACTACGCCCAGGTTGACGTCTTTGCAGAAGCCCCGCTCCAGGGCAACATGCTGGGCATCTTCACCAACGCCGCCGGCCTCACCAGCATCGAGATGCAAGCTCTCGCTCGGGAGACCAACCTCGCCGAAACTTCCTTCATCCTGCCCCGCGATCCTTTGATCGAGCGCGAGCAGGGCATTCAGGTCCGGATCTTTACCGTGCAGGAAGAACTCCGCTTCGCCGGCCATCCCACCCTTGGCACTGCAAGCTGGCTGTATTGGAACCACCCCGTCTTTCGCGGCGCTGACAGGATCACTCTCGAACTCCCCGTCGGCCCAATCAGCGTCCGGTTTGATCGCCAGGATCCCGCAAAGCCCGGCGTCTTTGCCACCATGCAGCAGAACCCGCCTGTCTTCGGCGCCATCCACCAGCCTGCAGCTATCGCAGCCGCCCTCAACCTCTCCGTAGACGATCTCGACCCCGACCTGCCCATCCAGACCGTCTCTACTGGCATGGCCTTCTGTATCGTCCCCCTGCGTTCAATCGAAGTTGCAGGCAGGCTCAACATCTCGCAGCAAGCCTCCCAGGTTTATCTCGACAGCAGCGACGCGAAGTTCTTTTACTGCATCGCTCCCGCAACGCCGCTCTCAGGGGCGCACTGGCATAACCGCATGCCTTTCTACAACGGCGAAGATCCCGCCACAGGCTCGGCCTCCGGTTGCGCCATCTCCTACCTCGTCCGGCATCGTCGCGCGGCCAGCGGTGAGCCCATCCTCTTCGAGCAAGGAATCGAGATCAACCGCCCCAGCCGCATCCACGTTCAGGCCACGTTAGGCTTTCTTAGCCCTCCACAGTTGCAGGGCAATCCTCCGCAGGATGTAGTTCCCGATTTGGTGTTCGTCGGCGGACGCACCATACCCGTTGCAACGGGACGCTTTTTCCTGCCCTGATACACGCGATTCCCACAGCTCTGTTAGCTGCGTAACCCTGCATTCACAAGCGCTTCGATCATTCCCGTGAATTGCAACAGCAAAATATTTCGGGTGTTCTCTTTTTCATCGCTACTTGCGCGGACCCTTAGCCATTCGTAATGTGGGGAAGCGCTGAAGACACAGAGAACGCCACCAAAATGGATTCCTCTAACAATTCTTCAGCCGCGCTTAGTCTTTCGCCTGTACTACGACAACTTGAGTTGAGAGAAGCTTCGCCGCTTGTCCGTCTTGCCTTTTAGATTCCGTTAGGGATTTCAAAAGCGACAGACACGCACAGCAGTCGCTCGTCTTCCAACGCATCGCGCCCCCTGCCCATCCGGGCGGACGCTCTCGCTTTCAGTCGAGGGCCCGCTCCTCCGGCAGCCGACCCTTTGCGCTTCGGAAGCTCCGCGTGGCAACCTGCTCTGCGCCCGGCTGCGTCGGCAAGCATCTCTCGCACCCGCGGCTCGGCGGACCTGTGACTGTTTCACGTCACAGGCCCTCCAGCCGGGGGCACTGTTCCCACAGGAGCAGACAGGAGAGCCTCGTTTCATTGAGTCTCGCTTGTCTTCACCTCCCGGAAGCAGCGGCCTCTTCTCGCTCAAATCCTCGCAAAATCGAGGATGAAGCGCTCACGGGTTCACCCTTCACCATGCTTCGCCGAAGCGCCTCGAACCCACGAGCGTCTCGCCGTCGCCCTCTCCGCCACCCGGCCCTACCAGCCGTGCCCGGCAGATTACGTGAGCCCGAATGCGCCCCAAGAAGTCCATCCTCTGTGTCGACGACAACGAACAGCTCCTCTCTGTTCGTAAATTCCTGCTCGAAACTCGTGGCTACCGTGTCCTGACCGCCAGCACCTCACACGACGCCCTCGATCTGATCCGGTCAACCGCCCCCGGATCGATCGACCTTCTGCTCTGCGACCTCATCATGCCCCAGATGGACGGCAACGAGCTCGTCCGCCGCGCCAAGCAGCTTCAACCCGGCCTGCCCGCAATGATCGTCTCCGGCACCGTCACCTCATTCGACCGTGCCTGCGCCGCCGATGTCTTCCTCCCCAAAGGAGCCTCTTCCGCCTCCGAGATGCTCGAGCGCATCCGCGTCCTCGTAGCCCGCAAGCGCGGCCCCAAGAAGACCGTCACTCCCGCCTACTCCGCGGCCCCATCCTTCGCCCAGGCCACCGCCAGCTAAAGCACCGCCACGAGTCACCATTAGACCCGGGTGCTCTCTACCCTTCATCACACATG
>CAHJWN010000186.1 GCA_903642265.1 Acidobacteriaceae bacterium
TCGACGATGGCGTAGGGACGCTTTTCCACAAGCGAACGAGCCTTGGTCAGGTTCTTTGAAATTTTGCGAGCCATAGGTTTCCTTGTCTGCCACCCCATCTTGTCAGTCATACGACTGAGGGACATGCGATGTTTTGCATGGGCGTGGTCTCGACGATTGCTACGGACGGGAGTCCGGACAACCCTTCTATTATGCGACGAGGGCACAGTCGCGTCAAGGATTCGTCAAGATCGTAAAGACGGGACTGTTCCCGTTCGCACGGTCAGGGCCGGTGCCCGGCGGGGCAGCTGATCGAAATCGATGCAGGCCCTTGCATCTGTCTCCCACCCTCGCAGGTGTTCGTCCATTACCAGATCGATCTTGGGGCTACCAGGACGCCGAAAATACCCCACCCCAGGCTGGCCGACATCCTGCCGCACCACCAGGGCAGCAAGCGGTGGCCAGCCTTTCAGATTGCAGAGATGGGAGATTTCGGCCAGCTGGCTCCCGAGCCGGCGCGCCTCCAAAGCCAACCCCGCCCGCTGAATCAGCGCAGTGTAGCTGATCAGGTAGCCCGCCGGGTACAGCTTCGGCTCGCGCGCGGTCCGCTTCCGCCGGGCCTCCCAGAAATGGTCCAGGAGCGCCTGCAACAGCTCTCGCGTTGTGTCTACACGCTCCGCCATCGCCAACGGTTAGCCCCAGATCCGACCCAATTCCAGTACAAAGCCCCCTAACGGACCATCCCCATAAATCGCGCTTGCTCCCTCGATCAGTTCGGTCTTCCGACCAGGTCGGTAGATCTCGACCACCTTCCGCTCCGGGTCGATGAGCCATGCCAGCTCGGCCCCCTGGCTGAGCCACATGTCCATCTTCGCCCGGAGATCCCGCAGCCCATCATTCTCTGACCGCAGCTCGATCACAAACTCAGGGCACAGCGGAGCGAATCGCTTCTGCTGCTCCCGTGTCAACGCATTCCAACGTCCCCACGAGACCCACGCACCATCAGGCGCCCGCACTGACCCATCGGGTAGTCGAAATCCCGCATTCGAGTCGAACACCTTACCCCGCCCGTCCCCTCGTGCCCAAATCATCAAGTCAGCCGTCAACTCTGCATTCGCACCGCTTCCTTCAAGGCCCGTCGGCGACATGATGACAAGATCCCCGTTTCCTTCTTGCTCAATCCGCAGCGGCTCGTTTACACGCGAGAAGCGCATGAGCTCGTAATCCGTCATGGGACGCCCGGTCCGCAGTCGCACCGGAAGCTGAAGCTCATGGAGATCAAACTGCATGGCATCAGTGTAAACGTCACTCTAAAAGAGTTGTTGACGCATTTCGGGACAGCACGTTACCTTCATCCTTAGTGAGGCGAACAAATGGCGAATACGGCAGCACCGGCCAGCACCACCCTTTTCCCCATCCTTCCCTCCCAGCCCGTCGGTATGGCCAGGCTCGCTGCCCAGGCGATCCACGCCGACGATGGGCACCTTATTGAGTTCCGCGCCATGCGGGCCAATTCTCTGCTGAATCGCTCCATCAGCAAGCGCAATCTATCGCTCGAGTGGTCCATCAATCCGTATCGTGGTTGCGAGTTCGGCTGCAAGTACTGCTATGCCCGCTATACGCATGAGTTCCTGCAGCCTGAAAAGATCGTGCAGATCCCCACAGGACGCTTCGAAGGCCCGGAGCAGGACTGGGCTACGGCCTTTGAGCGTGAGATTTACCTTAAGGAAAATGCGGCATGGCTCCTGGAGCAGGAGCTCGGGCGTATCCCGCCGGACCAGGAGATTGCCCTTGGGACGGCGACCGACCCCTACCAACCCATCGAGCGCCGCGCCGGATTGACGCGCAGCATCCTGGAGGTCTTCAGCCGCCGCTCCGGTCACCGGCTCGGCATCATAACGAAGTCAAACCTGATCGTGCGCGATCTCGATCTGCTGTCCAGGATCGCAAAGCAAAACACCCTTGTCGTCCACGTAACGATCACCACAACCGATGCCGTGCTCGCGCGAAAGCTTGAACCTCGGGCGCCCAGGCCCGATCTGCGCTTCGCTGCCGTCCGCCGGTTACGTGATGCGGGAGTCACGGCAGGCATACTTTGCTCTCCTCTACTGCCGGGGATCAACGATGCGGAGGCCTCGATCGAAGGAGTGGCCGTTAAGGCTGCCGCGGCTAACGCCAGTTTCCTGGCCGCACATTCGCTTTTCTTGAAGTCGTGCTCGCGTCCGACCTGGCTGAGCTTTGTTCGCGAGCACTTCCCCCATCTCGTCGACGATTACGACCGCCGCTTTGCGAATGCCGATTTCGCAGACGGCCCGTATCGTCGACAGATGGCGGCTATTCTGCAGCGTGTATGTACGCGGCACGAGCTCCAAACCCGCTCTACCGATGCCCTGGTGACTCGCGATATCGGTGTAGCCGGCCGACGACCCACGCAGCCCGCCGCAACGGCTGCGGCGTCTCGTCAAACTCTCCTATTTGCTTAGAGCTGTTTGCCTTGAGATGTAGTGGCGCTCGGACAGGGGATCCCTTTGCTGCGCTACGGGATGACAATAAAAACGACTCCAACCTTTGTCATTCTGAGCGAAGCGGAGGAATTACTTCATCCCTGGACTATAGCTGCAAGAAATCAGCTCTAGCCGTTACGCATACTTCTACCAGGGACGAGTTGAAGGCCTTGGCAGATCAGGTCGTCGATCTCCTGCCTCTACAACATCAACCCACTTTTGCGAAACGCAGCAAGGGCACACACTACGCAGCAAGGGCACACACTCCGCAGCAATCTGCGAAATGTGCGCCCCTGCGCTTAGTTCAGCTTTGTCGTCTAGGTTAGGCGACGACGTCCAGGCCCATGGACCGTGCAGTACCGCGAATCGTCTTTGCCGCTGCTTCCACCGAGGCAGCGTTCATGTCCGGCATCTTTTGCTTGGCGATGTCCATGATCTGCGCCTCAGTAACCTTGCCGATCTTATCCTTGTTCGGCGTGCCGGAACCCTTTGCCACGCCGGCAGCCTTCATCAGCAGCACAGGTGCGGGCGGGGTCTTCGTGATGAAGGTAAAAGTCCGGTCCGCATACACCGTGATCACAACGGGGATCGTCATGCCGACGAGCCCTGGATCCTTGGTGCGATCGTTGAACTGCTTGCAAAACTCCATGATGTTGACCTGCGCCTGACCGAGCGCAGGGCCAATCGGGGGAGCCGGTGTGGCCTTGGCGGCCATCACCTGGAGCTTAACGTAGCCATTAATCTTCTTCGGTGCCATATATTGTCCTTGCTATGCCGGAGGGCTGCACATCTATGCGGCGCCTC
>CAHJWN010000187.1 GCA_903642265.1 Acidobacteriaceae bacterium
TGGCTCGGCGTGTAAAACCCAACGAAGGGGAGGTGAAGTTAAAAGCGGTAGTTTGCGGAGAACTGGAGACGCCGTTCTGTAGAGCGCGGGCCCTGGTTATCGACCCTGCCGAAATTGCTATCCTGCACGCCCGTGTCCGGGTTGCCGTAGCTCACGATGTTGAAGGTGTTGAATGCATCGAAGCGGAAACCAAGGCTTTCCTCACGGAAGGTGTGGAATTCTTTGAAGGCGGACATATCGACGTTCAGGAATCCCGGCCCGCGAAGGCTGCCATTGGTCGCGGTGCCAAAGGTACCGGGGCTGGCGATCCCAAAGGCGCACACACCGTTGTCGGTAGCGAGGTTGGTGTTCGGGTCGAGGCCGCAGGGCGTCGCAGAAGGATCGGTGCCGAAATAGTTTCTTAAGCTCCGGTTGACGATCTTCAGGCTGCGGTACTGGTTTGGCCGGTTTTGGCCGTAGGAGTTAACCGCGCCCGTACCGCTCGAACCACCTGTGGCAGTCTGGGCAAAGCCGCTGTACGAAACAGCCGCGACAGAGACCTTCCAACCACTAATCAGTTCGTCGACCAGGTGATTGACGTTGGAGAGGTACTGCTGGCCATGACCGACGGGCAGGAGATAGACTCCTGTGCCACTGAAGTTATGCCGCACGTCGTAGCCAGCTGGACCCCAGTCCGCGGCGCTGTTGTAGTAGTTCTGGAAGGCGCCGGAGAAGCCCGAGGTGTTCAGGCCATAATTACCCAGGCTGTTCGTGAGTGACTTGCTGTAGGTATAGTTGGCCGTGAACTCCAGTCCATGGCTCAGTCGCTGCCGTAGCACGGCCTGCAGCGCGTTATAGTTCATGGCCGCCCGGGACTCGGTAATCAGCAGGATATTTTGACCGATGCTCTCCGACGGATCAAGCGCGTTCACTCCGATGTACTGATTGTTATAGAACGGAGCCGAGGTTGGATCGTTGGCCACGCGCCACTGATTGACGTTGCCGTAGTCTTCGATGTGCTGCCCCTGCTCACCCAGGTAGCCAATCTGCAGCGACAGCGTTCGGGAAAGCGCTGTTTCTGTCGTCAGGCTCCACTCCTGCACGTAGGCTGGCTGAATGTTCTGCGGGTAAACGTTGAAGGTTCCACCGTACGTGGTGGTACCGCCCGTGAAGCCCTGCTCTGCCGTGCGGGGGGTACCGCCAGTGGCAGGCACGGGCTGAGCGCCGCCGACTGCGGCGGTTGGCTGAGGAGCCTTAACGTTTACAGCCTGAATGAAGGGCGTAATAGACGTCAGTCGCTGATTGGACGAGTTGCCCTCATAGAAGCTGGTTGCACCGTAACCACCACGGACTACGAAGCGGCTCGTCGCTTGATAGGCGAAGCCCAATCGGGGCATGATCTGCTTGTAGTTCGGCTGATAGCAGGCACGATTGCTGCAGACACCCGAGCCCGCCGGAGCGCCCGTGGGAACGTGATCGGCGTAGATGACCTGTCCGGTCGTTAGGTCGATATTGCCGGTCTTGTTGTTGACCTCAAGCCACGGCTGATCGAACTCATAGCGCACGCCGTAGTTCAGGGTCAGGTGCTCTGTTGCCTTGAAGTCGTCCGCGGCAAAGCCGGCCGCACGCCACTGTCGCTGTCCGACATTGACGCTGCCCAGCGTTACCTGGGCTTGATTGACTCGGTCTAAGAGGAAGTCGGCACCGCCAAAGGAATTCTGGAGGCCTATGTTTGGGTTACTCGTGAAAGTACCGTCGTAGACAAGGCTTCCTAGAAAGCCGTCATTGTTGCTCGTGGGGTAGTTGTTCTGATAGCGCAGCGCCTGAACGCCGAAGCTGAAGGTATGCTTGCCCTTTTGCCAGGTCAGATTATCGATATAGCTATATGTATTGTCGGTCAGACCACCAAATTGTGCGGGTGTTCCGACGCCGCCAGCGCCTGCAATGTTCTGGTAGGTGAAGCCCTCGTACGACTGATTCGGGAAGCTGATCCCGACCACGGCGTTTCCATCAGTGCCGAAATCTCCGGTGAAGTCTTGGGGCAGGCCCTCATTCCATACAGTACGGGTAAAGCCTACGCGGCCTGAGTTGACCACGGACGGCGAAAAGATGTGGACCCAGTTCACCCCAAAAACCTTGGTCGGAAAGATATTTACGGAGGGAAAGCTAATGTTCAGCAGGGCAGTCTGGCCGTCGTACGCGGTCGACATCGAATAGAAGCCGGTGACCTTGTCCTTCGCGCCGGGATCGTACTCAATCTTCACGTCACCCTGATTGTTCGCGTGGAAAGAACGCGAGTTTCCCTGGTAGTCATTTGCAGTGATGCCGTCTGTGGGCGTCGCATTCGGCAATGGGTATAACTCGGGATGCGCAAACAGGTATTTCGCTACTGGGTTGAGAACTGGAATGCCCTTGTTATCGGCATACTTCTTGAAGCCATTTTCCGTGTCGTAGAGCTGGATGGTTTGCGCGAGAGCGGGGTTCAACAGGGCAGAGAAGTCGCCGTTGCGCATCGCCTCTGTAAGCACGCTTGTGGAGGTGGTGCCACCCCGGTGGTACCGCGATCCAAGGTAGTCTACAAAGAAAAAGAGTTTGTTGCGCTTGATCGGGCCGCCGAAGGATCCGCCAAACTGCGCCTGCGAGAACGGATTGATGGGCGTCACGGGGGTCGTCTGCTTGTTGCTGTAGGTGTTTGCGTTGATGCGATAATCCTGCAAATACCCGTACGCTGAGCCGTGAAATGCGTTGGTGCCGCTCTTCAATACGGCCACCACACCCCCGCCATTCACGTTGCCGTAGTCGGCGGGCGAGTTTGCGGTGAGCACCTTGACCTCCTGCAGCGACTCCGGGGCGGGGCTATAGGAGATCAGGTTGTTGAACGTCTCGTTGATGTCGATGCCGTCCAGAGTGTAGTTGTTCGCCTGGGCACGGTTGCCGTTCACGTTCACGGAGTCAGTGTAGTATGTGCTGCGCTCCGTGTTGGTTGTGCCGGAGGTGCCGGCAGTGCTCACCGAGCCTGGGATGTAGAGCGTCAGTGCGGAGAAATCCAGGCCGTTCAACGGAAAGTTCTGAATCGTGTTCGCGGTGAAGGTGCCGCTCAGCGTAGGGTCGCTGGTGTTCAGGATCGGCGCAGCGGTAGAGACATCGACCGTCTCCGTGCCGCCGCCGGGAGTCAATTTCACGTTAAATGTGGGCGTCTGCAGCGCTTCCAACTGGAACGGCGGCACTGTCTGTGTGCCAAATCCAGCGGCCTGGATCGATACCTG
>CAHJWN010000188.1 GCA_903642265.1 Acidobacteriaceae bacterium
GCACGCCTGGTCACCTCGAAGGAGATCGGCACAAGCTTCTGCTTCCATTCAGCATCAGGCCGGACCACCTTCGGAACCGTGACTTTGCCCGTTGGTTTTGCCGCATCGGAAAACTGAACGATGGTGACGGTTCCGGAAACGCCGGCACCTACGCCTGCAGCAGCCGCGAGAGATGGCCGCCACACCGAAAGACCGGCAAGGCCCGCCACACTCGCTGCACCTATCAGGAAGGTACGGCGGTTGAGACCCTCGGTGGGCGAGGAATCTGTGTTCACGAACTTCGATTGGCTGCGCTGCTTGATCGTCATTATGCTTCCCCTATAAATACGTTCACGATGATTGGACGGATGTTTCAACCGAAGGTGAAGGAGTACGCCTGAACCCCTGGAACCAGGAATTCTATACGGAACGTGCGGTCCTGAACCGCGCCGTGCTGCCGGACCAGTTGATAGAGCCGATCTTCCGTGACCGTACCATAGCCGTCCGCATCCGTATCTGTTCCATGATCTGTGCCGGGGGCTCTGCCGTCGAGCGTAACTCGGAAACGTATCGGTTTGCCGGCGACTGACGGACCGAGAACCAGATGGAGATCGCGGGCGTGAAAGCGGTACACGACGGCGCTGGCGGGCGCGAGCGACGTGGCAATCTGGCGCTCATCTTGCCATTTCCCGGCAAGCGCCCATGTGTTCAGCTTCAGGTTGACAGGCGCTTCATAGACTTGCGCCTCGTTCTGATTAAAGCCACCCGGAGAAGCAAAGTTTTCAGCCCGGTGATAACCGATGTAGGTCTCCGGGGATTGGATATCGGCTGAGTCAGCGGCTGCCTGGGCGCCGGACGCGGCAATCTGGGTAGGGCTGCCGGGAGATGGCTTGTGGTTCGCCTCTTCGAGCAGGCTGCGGATCCAGCTCTCCGACTCCGCATAGCCGCCCTCACCGAAATGGTGATACCGGACCTTGCCGGTTGCGTCGATAAAGTAATGCGCGGGCCAGTATTCGTTGTTGAAGCTGCGCCAAACGCCGTAATTGTTATCCATTGCGACGGGATAGGTCACGCCAAGATCCCGGACGGCCTTGCGGACGTTTGATCCATCCTTTTCGAAGGGAAACTCGGGTGTGTGCACGCCTATAATCACGAGCCCGCTGCCCTTGTACTTGTCATTCCAGGCCTTGATATATGGCAGCGTGCGCAAGCAGTTGATGCAGGAGTATGTCCAGAAGTCAATCAGTACAACCTTGCCCCGTAGCGATTGGAGCGCAAGCGGCTGCGAGTTGATCCAGTCTGTCGCACCCGAGAGATCAACGGCACGAGAAGGGTTACCCGCGGGCGCGCCGCCTGCCGCCATCATGGCACTATTGGCTGCCATCGCGGGCTGGCCCCCAGCCATCATCGCGCTTGAGGCCGACATGGCAGGCGCGTTGCCGGCCATCATGGCGTTATTGGGAACCATCGCCTGGTCTTTCGAAGCACTCTCCGCCGTCTGCGGATGGAAGCGGTCGACCAGCCGTTGCTCAAGATTTGCCGTGCTGGAAAGGGAAAGTTGCGTGAGAATGCCCCGATCAAGACCAAAGGCGACGGCAACCACCCCAGCTAGCACTGCCACGCCCAGCACGCGCCGCGTCCACTCCTCGGCTCCCAGGGAACGCTTCATTGCGGCAAATACGCGGCCACCCGCCAAAAGAGCAATTGCCAATGAGGTAGCCGCACCTGCCGCGTAGGCGAGCAGGAGAATCGTGGTACGAGCACTGGCCCCGCTCAACGCGGCACCCGTAAGAATCAGGCCCAGAATCGGCCCAGCGCACGGAGCCCACAACAGTCCGGTTCCAATCCCAAGCAGAAAGGAGTTCGATACACCGGGCCCGGAACCAGAACCCTCGGGAGAGTTGGGCTTATTTGAGAGCCGATTTCCGAGCTGAACAAATGGGCGCGACAATCGGTCAGCCAGCGAGGGCAGCAATAAAGTAAGTCCAAAGATCCCGAAGAGGACCAGGGCTGCGAATCGCCCATACTGGTTCGCGCGAACCGCCCAGCCTCCGCCGATGGTCGCCAGGCTTGCAACCACCGCGAAGGTGACCGCCATGCCCGCCAGCAAAGGCAGCCCGCTTTTGCGAAAGGGCTGATCGGACCGTGCAAAGACAAACGGCAGGACCGGCAGGATGCACGGGCTAAGGATGGTAAATACGCCACCAACGTATGCCAGGATGAGCAACAACATAGGCTTCCAACTCTTTCAGCTGCCATCAGTCCGCATTGCCCGATCGCCGGACAACGCGCCGTGCATAGAAGGTACGAACTTCATGGCTGTTTAGTTTTGTATCCGCAGGGCCAAAGTGTCAAAGCAGATTGTGCTCTTCGGCATACTTACCCACAATGCCGGCAACCTCTTCGAGCAATTGCCTGTCCTGGTCGGTGAACGCCGCCGGATCATGGCTATCAATGTCGATTTCACCGACTACCCTGCCATGGGCGTAGATCGGGACCACAATCTCAGACTTTGTATTGATCGAACAGGAAAGGTAACGCGGATCGGAGGTGACATCGTCCACGATCACCGTTTCTCCAGTCGCGACAGCGGCTCCGCAGATGCCCTGAGACACCGGTATGCGAACGTGCGGCGTTGGCTCGCCGACATACGGGCCCACTACAAGGGTTTTGGGGTCGTGCGGATCGAGCATGTAGAAGCCCGTCCACGAATAATGCGAAATGCTTCCTGCAAGCGCCTGGACGATTTGCTCCTGCAGTGACGTAAAAGACGTAATACTTACTGCCAGCGCTCGAATTTGCTTCAGAATTGCGACTTGATCCGTTCCACTCATCATTACCTTAATTTCCTACAAGCGCCACCCCTTCATCGCTACGCTCTTACCCAAGACTGCTCCTCACCGACCGACTTACCAGGATGGGAAAAGACCAGGAGAACGCAGCGGATAGAGTCAACGGGGAACTGTGCGGTTGGAGTCGCCACCGTCAGGAGAAGGCCGGATGCGGCCTACGTTGATTAGTGGAGGCAACGGTTACAGACGACTTCTTGGGACGCAAGATAAGTGATTGATCGCTCCAATGTGCGGAGGCGGTAAGGGGTACATCCACATGCAGAGTCCCTCTGACTGCATCTTCAAAAGGGCAAATGGAGAGAGTAAAACAAGAAATGGTCGGGACGACTAGATTCGAACTAGCGACCTCACCCACCCCAAGGGTGCGCTCTACCAGGCTGAGCCACGTCCCGACTTTGT
>CAHJWN010000189.1 GCA_903642265.1 Acidobacteriaceae bacterium
GTGAAGCTGGCGACCTGGGCGAGGGCGTGGACGCCGGCGTCGGTGCGGCCGGAGCCCTGGGGGAGAATGTGCTCGCCGGTGAGTTGGTGGAGGGCGCGGGCGAGGGTGCCCTGGATGGTGGGGAGATGGGGCTGGACCTGCCAGCCGTGGAAGGCTGTGCCGTCATAGGCGAGGGTAAGTTTCCAGCTCGACATCAATTTTCAGACGGTATCACGGGCAGGAGCCGATAAGACAGGAGACGAGGAAGAGAAGAAGGAAGGGATGGCGAGCGAAGGTATGATGGAGACTCAGGAGATGGCGAGGGGCTGACCGGATTCAGGGAACCGCAACGCGGAGGTGTGCGTATGGGTGCCTTGGAAGGGACTCGAATTTAGAGTCTTAGGGCCGGGCTGAGTCGTCTATTCGATTGACCCCAAGGAATGTGGAACGCTGGAGAGGAAACACGTGAGATTAGAGGAACTAAAGGCCGGGGCGGCAGTGGCGCTGATTTTGCTGGGTACGGTTGGGCAGGCAGGGGCGCAGGGACAGCCGCCGGTTGCGGGCCAGGCACAGGGCCAGGGCCAGGGTCAGCCCCAGGCACAGGCACAGGGTCAGACCCAGAGCCAGACCAATCCGACGCAGGCCGCCGCGCCGCAGGCTGTCGAGAACGACACGACCGGCAACCCGGCTTTGCCGCAGGCGCCGCAGCCGATGCTGACCGAGCCGCTGTTTATGCGGGATACGGCGATCGATTACCGGCATTTGAAGCGGCATACGTTCAAGGATCCGTTTGCGCCCTTTACGGCGACCGATTTTCCGCTGCCGCGGCTGACCAATACGCCAGGGCTGGGAGACCTGCTGCGCGACGGGAAACTCTACCTGAGCCTGAGCGACGCGGTGACGCTGGCGCTTGAGAATAATTACGATATTGCGATTGCGCGGATCAACCTGGATATTGCCGACACGGATATTTTGCGGACGCGTGCGGGCGCGATCTTTCGTGGTGTTTCGACGGGGCTGGTGACGGGCACGCTTGGCGGGACGACCTCGACGATTACGGGCGGCGGCGGACCGGGTGGCACGTCGACTTCTTCAGGCGGCGCGGGGACCGGTGCGAACGGGCTGGTGTTGAGCACGAATGGCGGAGGGCCGCTGCCGTATAGCTTCGACCCGGCGATTACGAGCAACTTCGAGTTCGAGCGGGCGACGACGCAAAGTGCGAGCTCTATTTCGCCGACGACGACCAACAACACGACCACCGGCAACCTGAGCTATCAGCAAGGGTTCAGCACGGGCACGCTGCTGAATGTGGGGTTTACGAACAACAATGTGGCGACGAGCAACCCGAGTGTGTTCAGCGCGCTTTCGAGCACGTTGAACACGGCGCTGACGGCGACGGTGACCCAGCATCTGCTGCAGGGATTTGGGCCGAAAATCAACCGGCGGTTTATTGTGGAAGCGGAGAACGACCGGCGGATTACGGACTCGTCGTTTCGGCAGCAGGTGATCTACACGGTGACGCAGGTGGAGAGCATTTACTGGTCGCTGGTGAGCGCGTACGAGGACGAGCAGGCGAAGGAACGGGCGCTGCAGCAATCGACGCAGCTGACGGCGGATAACCGCAAGCAGCTGGAGATTGGGACGCTGGCGCCGCTGGACGTGGTGAACTCGGACTCCGCGGTGGCCACGGACAAGCAGGCGTTGGTGACGTCGCAAAGTAACCTTGAGTACCAGCAGCTGCTGATGAAGCAGGCGATTGCGCGCAACCTGAATGATCCGCAACTGGCCAACGCGCCGGTGGTGCCGACCGACCGGGTGGGCCTGGACCGGCTGCCTGAGGAAGATATGAAGGTGGAAGACCTGGTAAAAGAGGCTTTTACGCTGAACCCGCAGGTGGAGCAGGCGGTGATCGAGCTGAAGAATAACGAAATTACGATTCGCGGCGAGAAGAATGGTCTGCTGCCGATTGTGGATGCGTTTGCGTTCTTTGGCACGACGGCGCTTGCGGGTGCGCCAAACCCGGGGTTTACCAACCTGGGGGGTACGGGAACGGGCACAGGAACAGGGACGGGAACCGGGACGACGACGAGCACGGTGCCGACGGGCTACTCCGGGGCGTTGCAGAATCTGTTTACCGGGGTGAACCCGAACTACGGGGTTGGGGTGAACGTGAACATTCCGCTGCGGAACCGGGTGGCGCAGGCCGACCAGGCTCGCTCGCAGATGGAATACCGGCAGACGCAGATGCGCTTGCAGCAGCTGTATACGCAGTTGCGGATTCAAGTGATCAACGCGCAGTATGCGATTACGAACGATCGGGCGCTGGTGCTTGCGGCGCAGACGGCGCGTGACTTCAATGCGCAATCACTTGACGCCGAACAGAAGAAGTACAAGCTGGGGGCCTCGACGACGGCCAACGTGCTGGGCCAGGAACGGACGCTGGCGATCGGGGAGAATAACCTGATTTCGGCGACGGCGGCGTATGCGAAGGACCGGTCGGCGTTTGACCAGGTGCTTTCGAATACGCTTGATCGGTACGGGATCTCGCTGGTGGATGCGGCTTCGGGGGTGGTGAACCAGAAGCCGAACATACCCGGGCTGACGGCTCCGAAGGCTCCGGCTGCGCCGAAGCCGCTTTCGGCGACGCCTCCACCGGTTCCACAATAAGACGACGGTAAAACGGCTGCGGATGAGAACGGATGGGCACGGATTCGATTCCGTGCTCATCCGTTTTGATTTCCTGGTGAGTGCTTTTCAAAAGGATGGTAGCGATGGGCGATGCGGCCTGGAATGGGTTGGGTGGAGCGCGGTCGGCGTATTTGCGCAGTGCGATGGGGCAGCCGGTGCAGTGGATGGAGTGGGGGGCGGAGGCGTTTGCGCGGGCGGTGCGTGAGGATAAGCCGGTGCTGCTGGACATTGGGGCGGTGTGGTGCCACTGGTGCCATGTGATGGATCGCGAGAGCTATGAGGATGTGGAAACGGCGCGGGTGATCAACGAGCATTTTGTGGCGGTGAAGGTGGATCGGGACGAGCGGCCGGATGTGGATGCGCGGTACCAGGCGGCGGTTGCGGCAATCAGCGGGCAGGGCGGGTGGCCGTTGACGGCGTTTCTGACTCCGGAGG
>CAHJWN010000190.1 GCA_903642265.1 Acidobacteriaceae bacterium
CACGTGACATGGGCCCTTGCGGGTCGACTCAGTATGATCTTGGACAGGACCCATGAGAAGCCTGCATTTTCTCTATCACGAGCTGCGACCTGCGAAGAGTCGCTACTCGTACGTGACGCCCTGTGAGGAGTTCGGCACACATTGCGAACTCTTTGCCCGCCTGAGGGGCGGAGGGACAGAGAATGCATTCCGTCCGGAGGTCACCTTCGATGATGGCCACGCGTCCGACTTCACCTTTGCACGATCCATCCTGGAACGGCACGGACTAAGTGCGACGTTCTTCATCACCGCCGGATGGACAGGGCAGCGCACCGGCTTCATGACGTGGCCGCAGTTGCGGGACTTACACGCAGCGGGACATCGCATCGGGGCACATGGCATGACGCATAAACTCCTCACGGGGTGTTCTGCCGCGGAGCTCGAGGTAGAGTTGCAGGGTGCCAGAAAACGCCTGGAGGATGGGCTGGGTGCTGCAATCCTCACCATGTCCCTGCCAGGCGGCAGAGCGAATAGTCGTGTATTTCGAGCGTGTGCGGAGGCAGGGTACAAGCAAATCTTCACCTCGGTTCCCAGGGCAGAAAGCATGCGGGAGGACCCCACCATTGTGGGTCGGCTGAACCTCCTCGGTGGGACGTCGGTGGAGTGGTTGGAACGGGCGTTGGATCCTGGCTCAGGTGCCCTCCTCAAGCTGGAACGCGTCTCTCGCCTGAAGTATGCAGCAAAGGGGATGCTCGGCGATCGTCTGTATGCGCGCCTCTGGGCCATGGGTAACCGCCAGGAGCCCGAAACGCCTGAGGTCGGCGGTACTGCATCAGAGATCCCTGATTCGGGGGCGTCCGGCCTGTGAGGGTGCTACACCTTATCAGTAGTGGCGGCATGTATGGCGCCGAGGCTGTCATCCTGCAGCTTTCCGCACAGATGAAGTCTCATCTTGGGACGAGTCTGCTCGGGGTCTTTGCCCATGCAGGGCAGCCCGGGCCGGAGCTACACACGGCTGCGGTACGGGTTGGCATCCCCTCAGAGCTTATCTTTTGCCGTGGCCAGCTCGACCTTGCTGTTCCAGCATCGATCCGCGCTCTGGTGGATCGATCTTGCGTCGACGTTGTGCACACCCACGGATACAAGGCGGATATCTACACTTATCTCGCGTTTCGCGGCAGAAAGAGGCCGGCTCTTGTCTCGACGTGCCACACCTGGTACGACAACGACTTGGCAGTTCGTTTCTATGGTGCCGCGGATCGATGGGTGCTGCGGGGCTTCGATGAGGTGATCGCCGTTTCGGCCGAGGTGAGAAATCGACTGCTGCGGGCGGGCGTGAGGAAAGAAAAGGTTCACCTTATCCGGAACGGGGTAACGGTACCTACTTCCTTGCCTTGTACAGCGGTCGATTGCAACGAGCCATCCACGCAGGTCCGGGTCGGTCTGGTCGGGCGGCTTGCCCCGGAAAAGGGAGTGGATCTTTTTCTGCGGGCAGTGGCTCAGCTCATTGAGCGACACCCCGAGGCAGAGTTTGTCGTCGCTGGAGACGGTCCGGAGCGGGCCAAGTTAACAGCACTGCTCCACGAGTTGGGTTTACAGGACCGAGTGACGCTTCTGGGACAGCAGGAAGACATGGCTGCCTTTTATGGCTCGCTGGATCTTCTCGTCTCCGCGTCCCGGCAGGAGGGGTTACCGATGGCGCTGCTGGAAGGCATGGCCGCCGGACTCGCTGTCATCGCGACAGCCGTGGGCGAAGTTCCGCAGCTTGTGCAGGATGGGCGCACGGGGCTTCTTGTAAACCCAGAGTCGCCTCCGGCCATCGCTGAAGCGATCGAGACGTTGTTGAATGACATAGAACTCAGAAAGCAGTATGGTTCGGCCGGGCGGCAGCGAGTTGTCGATCTCTTCTCCGCGGATCGCATGGCTACCGACTACATGACGATCTACCGGAAGGCGAAATCAAATCGGAACCTGGCCAATATGCAGCAGAGCCCGGGTGGCAGAGGGTGAAATCGCCTCCTTCCAGAACAAAGGTCTTCATGATGGACCTGTGGGCCACCGTGCCGTACTACACGGCCTATCTATCCCGCGCACTGATGAGGCGTGGTGTCCAGATCCAAATTGGGTCGATCACCTACTACCTTGATCGCGAGTGTTTCCGGGCTCGCGGACTAACTCTTCGACCAGGGGTCAGCGATGTTGTCGGGCAGCTTAACCTGCCCAGGACAGCCCGCCGCCTCCTCAAGCTACTCGAAGGCTCTGCAAATCTCCTTGCTTTGGCCCTGCGGTTTGCCTGGCGACCGCCGCAAATCGTACATGTGCAGTTTCTGCCGCTGCTACGCTCGCGGGTGCCGCTGGACTTATGGTTTGTGCAATTTTGTCGGTGGCGCGGCTCGCGGCTGGTGCTCACCGTGCATGATCTGCTGCCACACGATACGGGACAACAGTTTCTCGACCTGTATCGCGAGCTTTACGAGGAGATGGATGCGCTGATCTGTCACTCGGATCATGTGCGTGTTCGCCTAAGCGACGAGTTCGCCGTCCCGGACAAGCGGATCCATATGATTCCCCATGGCCCCTTTTTCTATGATCTGCCGATAGCGGAGGGTGGAAATCCTGTGGCTGCGATCGGCGGGGGAGAGGATCAGCAGATCGTGCTCTGGCAGGGCATCCTCTTCCCGTATAAGGGCGTGGACCTGCTCTTATCAGCCTGGAAAGAGGTGGAAGCGCGAACAGATCGGGCGACCCTGGTTGTCTTAGGGACAGGAGATCCGGCTCTTCTTGCCGCACTGGAAGACCAGGCCCGCGATTTTGGCCTGAAGCGCGTGCGGTTCGACTTCAGGTTTTGCTCGGCCGCTGAACTGGTAGCGGCCTATCGGGCGGCAGCAGTTGTGGTTTACCCCTACCGGGCTATCACCACCAGCGGCGCGCTCGCCACCGGTCTGGCTTTGGGTAAAGCGATCGTGGCGAGTGACTTGCCGGTCTTCCGCGAATTGCTGGTGGATGGAGAAAGTGCCCTGCTCGTTCGTCCAGAC
>CAHJWN010000191.1 GCA_903642265.1 Acidobacteriaceae bacterium
AGAAATCCTCACGCAGACGATCCTTGGGTGTCAACAGATTTCTTGCAGAGAACGCCAAGCCTTCTCATCGATAAAGGCCACTCTCGGACGATAGATCTCGGGTATTCTCATCGCATCTCATCCGCTTCTGGGAGCTGCGCCATGAAGATCGCTGTCCTGATCTCCCGCATCTTGCTGGGCCTCGTCTTCTCCGCCTGCGGCGTAGTGAGCCTGCTGCCTGCGTCGCTGAGGCGTTCGCTGACTTGGGATCGAGGGCTGGAGATGGCCAAACACAAGACCTTCACCGTGGCAACAAAGGTGAACGTCTAATCCTCGCCCCGTAGAGCCACTGGCAGCGTGGCACTAACAAGAACACGAACGGAGCCTTTGCCGGTTCAACTCTGCTCGAGGATTTGAACGCGGGGCTTGCGGCGCCTTTTAGAAGGACCTATTTGGTAGATGCTTTTCTAGAACCACGAAGTGCAGGTCCTTCCGGGTAGGCGTGCCGTAGCGAACATCGCCGTATGGAAAGGGACGCTTCTCCTTGGTCAAAACATACCCCCTGCGCTCATACCAGGCGATGAGAGTATCGCGCACATTGACGACAGTTATTTCGATCGTTCGGGCGCCATGAAGAGCGGCATATTCTTCCGCAGCGCTGAGAAGGCTTCTACCGAAGCCCGCGTTCTGCAACTCAGGGTTGACGGTAAGTGACCCCAGGTACCAGCTTTCCGGCGACGAGGCATGCAAGCTGACGCAACCCTGAAGCTGGGGACTACTGTCCTGTTCCGCCAGCAAGAAACGTGCGCCTTCCACAAGCTCTTCAGCAAGCAAGGACACGTTCGTGCGCTCCCCTGTGATGTAGCCAGCCTCAACGCACCAATTGCGTTCGCTTGGCGCGCCTCGGAAGGCGTCGTTCATCAGGGCAGCAACAGCTGGTAGATCGGAGGCTTCCGCAGGCCGAAGCAAAATTGTCATCGGATTCAGCTTACAAGCTTGACCTTTAAGGTGACAGGCTGATCTTGCGCCGGCTCTGCACGCTTGGACGGGACCCAATGCTGGCCGTTTTGGAAATGCCAGGTCGGCATATCGCCACTAAACCGCTGCTCCCTGAAAACGGCGATTGCGGCAACTTCGACCCGTTCGGGCGCTTGAACCGCGTTCTTTCCTATAACAACGACTCTGCAGGCAGTGCTCCAACCTGGTTTTTATGGCTAGAATCGAAAACGACGTGCCGTGAGGTGCCTTCTGTTCCTGAAATCACTCCTTGCCGCTTCACTACTGTTTTCGACGACCGCCCTGGCTCAGTCTTTGAACAAGGAAGAGCCAACTCCCATGCACGAGGGGAGCAACACGGGAACGATCGACAACTTCGGTGCCAATCAGTATTGGATGACGATGGTCGGTCCTGGCAGATTCAAGGTCACATTTCACTATGCCAAGGCTCATGAAGGG
Source organism: Acidobacteriaceae bacterium (assembly GCA_903642265.1). Taxonomy (GTDB): domain Bacteria; phylum Acidobacteriota; class Terriglobia; order Terriglobales; family Acidobacteriaceae; genus Edaphobacter. The sequence goes on from CAHJWN010000191.1 coordinate 1,435, forward strand.
CTGAGTTTCTCAGGTGGAAAGCCATTCTTCTTCGTGGGCTTTCGTGGCACCATACCCGGCACGACGCTGGATAAGCCTGTGGACTTTCCCGGAGGAACGACCTGGACCGGGAGCGCGGCGCAACCTACCAAGCTGACGGTCGCCATTACTCCGCCGCCGGGAGGGCTGGTTCGGGTGGCGGCGGATTACACGTTTGAAGCCACCGGGTCAGTCTCCTTTTCGGCCGTCGAAGGTGCGGCTCCGTCCGTGGTGGGGGTGTATGCCGTCAATGAGGACCCGGATGTTCACGGAATTGCGAAGTTCCTGGCGGACGGCACCATCAAGACCAATACCGGAGAGACCGGAAAGTGGGAGCTGTTCGATGCGGCGAGCCGGGTGTATACCGTCACTCTAGGGAGAAGCCGGTGGTCGTTGATCTATTCCCCGACGCATGGCTTCAATGATGCGCGTACGACGCTCCCGATTTTCACGCAGAAGCACTGAAGCCGGAATCGCGACGGGCATATCCTTTCCGCGACGATGCACAACCCGGTCGTCCTTACGACACGAACCTGCAAAGAACGGGAGCTGACCGAGTGCGGTCCTGAAACTCCGAAGACCATTTTGCGAGAGATCTCCTGGAAGCTTGTACCTTAGCTAGGCTAGGCTGAACCCTTCACCACATCCGCCACAATCCGCACCCCCTCAAGCATCCGCTCCAAATCGACCTCACCGCCCAAGGCCAATCGCAACCCCTGAGCCTCAACCCCCGGCACGGCAAAGCTCTGGCTGCCGCTCACCAGCACGCCGCGCTGCTCGCACAGGCTCTGCGCCTGTGCCCCGTCCATCCCCGCAGGCAGCGCAAGCCAAAGGTGCCAACCACTCTTCACCCCAGGGGCAGCAGCCGTCCCAAGCAGCTCTCGTGCCGCCGCGTTTCGCCGCGCCCCCTCCACGAGCTTTCGTTCAATCACCGTCTGCAGTGAGCCATCGGCGATCAGCGAGACAGCCGCGGCGTTATGGATCAACGAAGTTCCTGAAGCTGTATTCTGCAGCACCATCTCGATCCCCTGGTAGCGCTCAGGCGTAACCAGAAATCCCGTCCGTGTCGCCGGCGCGTAGGACTTGCTCAAGCCGCGCACAAAGAACGTGCGCTCCGGCGCCAGCACGCGATAGCTCGCGGGCGCGGATGGATCCATATAGCCGTAGGCGTCATCCTCGATGACGATCAAGTCGAACTCCCGCGCGACCGCGACGATCGCCTCTCGCCGCGACAAACCCGCTGTAAATCCCAGCGGATTATGCACCGTCGGCATGACGTAGATTGCAGCCACGGGCCGAGCCGTGCAGACGGCGCGCAGCGACTCAGGCGTCATTCCTTCGCCGTCGAACTCGACCGCGGCCAGCGAACAACCCAGCAGTTTCCCCTGGTGCAGGATCCCGCCATAGGTGATGCCTTCCACGGCGATTGTCTTGCCGGCCAGCCCCGCGGCCATCAGGGCCACAAGCGAGCCGTGG
>CAHJWN010000192.1 GCA_903642265.1 Acidobacteriaceae bacterium
GTCGAGCGCCTGGCGACGACCGATCTGGCGCGGTCCAACATCCAGCGCCCTTTCATCAGCTTCCGCCTGGAGCGCCCGTCGGGCAAGCATCTGCTGGAGTTCAAGGACGTAAACAAGAACTACACGCAGCCGGATGGCAAGGTCGAACACGTCATCAACAATTTCTCGGGCGCGGTCATGCGTGGAGACAAGGTTGTGCTGGTCGGTCGCAACGGACAGGGAAAGACGACGCTCATCAAAGCCCTGCTGGCCAATGGACCCGCTGTGGAGGAGACGGATGTCTCGATCGATTCCGGCGAGGTGAAGTGGGGTCACGAGGCACAGATCGGGTACTTTGCGCAGGATCATACGGCGTCCATCCCTAAAGGGACGACCACGGCGGAATGGCTGCACAGCTATGACCCGAAGGCCTCGAAGGAAGACATCCGCGGCATCCTCGGACAGATGCTCTTCCGCGGGGAAGAGGGCATGAAGAAGACCGAGGCGCTCTCGGGCGGTGAGGCGGCGCGGCTGCTGTTCTGCAAGCTCATGCTGCAGAAACCCAACGTGCTGGTGCTGGACGAACCGACAAACCATCTCGATCTGGAGTCGATCAACGCGCTGAATCAGGCACTGCAGAAGTACGAAGGCACAGTGTTTCTGGTCACGCACGATCAGGATCTGATTGAAGAGGTCGGCACGCGTATCTGGCACTTCGAGGGTGGCCCGTCTAACTTTCACATTACCGATCACAAGGGTCCGTACGAGGAATACCAGCAACAGCTGGCCATGGTGGCGAAGTAATTCGGCGGCCTAGCCTGTCTGATCCTGAAATACTCCGGGCAGCAGCAGCGAAATGGGTCAACTGAAGTTGCATGCCGGCAGGCGCAGCTTCCGTTGACCGTCTGCTACCGTGGAAACGATGACGTCGAATACCCGCTATCGCCTGATCATGGTGGGGCCCATCCTGATCATCTTGCTGAATGTCTGGGTGGCTTCGCATGCCCTGGGCAAGCTGTTCAGTGCGCAACGGTGGCTCGCGCATACGCTCGAGGTGCTGACGCAGGCGGAAGCGACCACATCGGCAATGGGATCGGCCAACAACGCCGTTCGTGCCTATCTGCTGACCGGCTCCGAGGAGTACGTCGACCGCTATCGTCAAGCAGGACAGGAGGCGATGGCCGATGTGGACCGGGTTGCCACGCTTGCTATTGATAATGCCAGCCAGCAGGAGCGGATCGCGACGCTGCGGCAACGCCTCACGGTGCGTTTCAGCGTGCTTGACGCCGCCATCGCCATGCGTAGGGCACATGGGGCCGGGCTTTCAAACGCAGCGTTGCGGCCGGCGCTGAAGGCGGACAGCCCGGATGGCGGCGTCAGTGTCCGCTACATGCTGACCCAGATCTCCAATGAAGAGAAACGATTGCTGGGGAATCGGTATGCGGAGGCCGAAGCGGCGCGCCGCAACGTGGTACTCAGCTTTGCCGCCGCCTCGTTGCTGGATCTGGTACTGATCGTTCTCGCCTTTCAGCAGTTGATCAATGCAAGGCGGGATCGCGAGCAGCTGGCCGTGCGCGCGGCGCAGATTGGCGCACTGAATGGTGAGCTGAGCGGCTTAAACGCAGAGCTGGAGCAGCGTGTCGTGCAGCGCACAAGAGAGCTCGAGGTCTCGAACCAGGAGTTACAGGCATTCTCCTACTCCGTCTCCCACGATTTGCGTGCGCCGCTGCGGACCATCGACGGCTTCTCCCTGGCACTGGCGGAGGACTTCGAGGATGTCCTGAATGCCGAGGGACGCGACTATATCGCGCGTGTGCGGGGCGGTGTGCAGCGCATGGGCATGCTGATCGACGCGCTGCTGCAACTTTCGCGCGTCACCCGCTCCGAAGTGCAGCGCGAGACCGTGCAGATGGCCGACCTGGCCACCCTGGTCTTTGGGGAGCTGATGGCCAACGAGGGCGATCGTGTTGTGTCCTTCCACGCCGAACCGGGAGTTGTGGCGGAAGCGGACCCACGCCTGATGCGGGTTGCGTTTGAGAATCTGTTTGGAAATGCGCTGAAGTTTACCTCGCGAACCCCGGAGGCCCGTATTGAATTTGGGCAGACGGTCAAAGAAGGGCAGACCGTATACTTTATCCGGGATAACGGGGCGGGCTTCGACATGCAGTACGTCGACCGGCTGTTTACCGCGTTTCAGCGGCTTCATGGGGACCGGGACTTCAAGGGGTCCGGCATCGGTCTCGCGACCGTTTCGCGCATCATCCGCCGACATCACGGCAGCATCTGGGCTGAGGGAGTCATCGGGGCAGGAGCGACGTTCTATTTCACCTTAAGCGGTTAGCAGGGTGCGAAACATAGGCCGGATGAAAGATCGAGATGAGTGAACGCATGATTTTGTTGGTAGAGGATGATCCGGATCACGAGGCACTAGCCATTCGCGCGCTGCGCAAGGCCAATGTCGCCAACGAAATCAAGGTAGCTCGCGATGGAGCGGAAGCCCTGGATTTCATGAAGGGCATTTTGGACGGAACGGAAAGATTGCCCCAGCTGATTCTGCTGGATCTGAAGCTGCCCAAGGTGGAGGGTCTTGAGGTTCTGCGTGCCATTCGCGCTTCAGACAAGACGGCGTTGCTGCCCGTAGTTGTATTGACCTCATCGGACGAAGAGCCTGATATTGTGGCGAGCTACCGTTTAGGGGTGAACAGTTATATTCGCAAACCTGTGAACTTCAATGATTTCGC
>CAHJWN010000193.1 GCA_903642265.1 Acidobacteriaceae bacterium
CTGTAAGTGCATCGCTCCATCTCAGGCACCCTGCCAAGACACCCGAGTTGGAGGATCTTCGCTTCTCAAGCCAAAAACTCCGAGTATGGGTCTTGCAATCAGTCAGCTCCATACATTCCAAACGCAATTATGCGAAGGCTTTGGATGAGATTTTCGACCTATGCGCGAATCGCTCACAGGGAATCTCGCGCGCATTATTGATGGAGTATCGAGCTTCAATGATTGAGAAGGGCTTGAGCCCTTCTACGATTAATGTTCGGCTTGCGGCCGTCCGCAAGCTTGTCGGCGAGGCACGGCGAAATGGCATTCTCAACGCGGAAGATGCGTCTGAAATCGCAGATGTGCCAAACGTTCGGCTTCAGGGACAAAGAATGGGAAACTGGCTAACACGGGAGCAGGCGAAAGAACTGCTTGCGGTACCTGATCGATCGACGCTCAAGGGTAAGCGCGATTACTGCATTCTGGCTCTGCTTGTCGGTTGTGCCTTGCGCCGTCGTGAACTAGCGAATCTCGATATTGAAGAAATCCAACTCCGAGAGGGGCGGTGGGTCATTGCCGACCTCAGGGGTAAGGGCGGCCGAGTCCGTACTATCGCTATCCCGTTATGGGCGAAACAAGCAGTAAATGCCTGGATGACCGCTGCGGCCATCGACGAAGGGAAACTTCTTCGTTCTGTAACCAAAGCGGGAAAACTTAAACGGGACCATCTCAACGACGGCGCGATCTGGAGCGTGGTGGAATCCTCTGCGAAGGAAATCGGCATTCTGAACTTCGGTGCTCATGACCTGCGGAGGACATGCGCCAAGCTGTGTCGCAAGAATGGTGGAGATCTGGAACAGATCAAGTTTCTACTAGGGCATAGCTCAATCCAAACCACCGAGCGGTATCTTGGATCGGAACAAGACATTGCCGTAGCAGTGAATGACAATCTTGGTCTCTGACTATCGCTATCTCTTGCCGAAGATGAGGACGTGTTGTAGTGGCAGCGTTTCAACTCTGCTCACGAGGACGAGACCAACGACCGCCATCTCTTTTTTGAGCTGAGACACCGACATTTTGTGAACCTCTTTAATCGGGACGTCTGGATCTTCCTTGCGGTATTCGACGAACGCCACGCGGCCATCGGGTTTCAGTGAGTCGCGGACCCTTTGCATGACTTCGTAGGGGTGGGCGAGTTCGTGGTACACATCCACTACCAGCACAAGGTCTACAGCACCGGTCGGCAAGTGGGGATCAGTGTCACTCGCCCTGATGACCTCAACGTTTGTGATCTTCTTGGCAGCGGCACGCTGCCTCAGTGTCTGCAGCATTTCGTCCTGCACATCGACAGCCAACACCTTGCCGGTTTTACCGACCTTCGGAGCCATACGGAAGGTGAAATAGCCAGAGCCTGCTCCGAGATCGGCGACGATCTCGCCTGAGTGAAGCTGCAGGGCGTCAAGCACCTGGGCAGGGTGCTCTTCGGTGTCGCGCTGAGCACGGTCCAGCCACTCGATACCTCCCGGACCCATAACCTGGGCTATTTCTCTGCCCATGTAGAAGGTGCCCGTGCCGTTGGGATCGTGGAGTGTACGGATCTCATAGCGCGGTGAAGTCTGGGTCTGGGAAGAAAGACAGTAGGAGCCGGAAACTATGACGGTGAGCCAGAAGATTGATACGAGGTATCGCATGGTGGCGAGTGTAGCGCAGGATTACGGATTGACAGCGCGGATGGCGGGATCGCTGACGAGAAGCTCACTTCCCGTTACCAATCTAGCTCGTTGAGTACATTGGCGATTTGTCACCAACTGGTATCTGGAAGTGCAAACTGCTTAGGACTAAGGCCCAATGACTCCGGGCCGAGCTTGGCAACCGAAGTTTTGCCGCACAATCGTGCCGCTTCTGTTCGGCCACTAAACTGCTCTCGCAGGAGTACACTTTTCTCGCCGATCAATTCTTCTATGACCAAAGCTCCTCATCATGTAATCCGTCGCCTCAGCGTGACTGGCGGTTTCTTAGGCGGTGCGCAACTCGAATTTGCGGATGGCTTGAACTGTCTCATCGGTGGTCGTGGTGCCGGTAAGACAACCGCTCTCGAATTCTTGCGTTTTGGCCTGGGACTCATGCCTGACCCCAAGGCCAGCGCCCTACGGCACCGTGGCATCGACACGCTGGTCAAGTCCAACCTTGGTGGCGGACGCCTCGATATCGAGCTCTGCACGAAGAAGGATATGAGGTACACCGCGACCCGTGGTTCCAACGAAGCCGTACAGGTTTTAAATGAAGCAGGTACTCCTGTCGCCATCTCCCTGGACCGCGACCAGATCTTTTCCGCGGACGTATTCAGCCAGAACGAAATTGAAGAGATTGCGTCCAGCCCGAAGGCTCAGTTAGAACTCTTGGATCGCTTTCAGGAGCAGGAGACGAAGGCGATTGAACGCGAACTGGAGCAACTCCAGCGCGAGCTAACGCAGTCGACGGCAGATCTGCGCCATGTGGATCGGGAGGTGGATGAATCCCACGCCAAGGTATCGGAATTGGTGATGTTGCGGGAGAAGCTTAAGGCTCTTGTTGAAGTTGCCGGGCCGGATGCTGATCGGATCAATGCAGCCCACAGCACGAAAGGCCAGCGAGCCCGAGAAGAGAAGATATCTGAAGTTCTGAGACTGGCGATTGAAAAGCTATTGCGCGAGATGGTCAGTGCCGATGGGTCATTTCGTGCGGGTGTTGA
>CAHJWN010000194.1 GCA_903642265.1 Acidobacteriaceae bacterium
AAGCTCACTGGTCCGGACGTAGGTGTACGTGCTGGTCACTGAAAAGGGTGCTTTTCGGTAGGTTGCCAGCAACTCCATGCCTCGATTCCTCGTTGGTCCGGTCAGATTGAGAAGTTCGTACACCGCGCCGCGATCTGTATAAACCGGGTGATCAATGTTGGAAGCGAAGAACGTAGAGCTGACCGAGATCGGCCCGAAGCTCCGCGATAGATCGACGGAGGCGTTGCGCCCGCGTTCATCTCTAAGTGGAGCGGGAAGTTGAAGCCTGGCAAGCCCTGCCGCCTCGGTCTCTTCGGTGAGCGGTGTTGGCGCAAAGAAACCCTGTCCAGCCGAGAGGCGGCTTGTCCACCCCGCTTTTCGGAGAAGAACGGAAAGCCGGGGGCTGAAGAAGGTGCCGTACACATTATGGAAATCGATCCTCGCGCTGCCTGAAACGCTCATCCACGGGGCTACTTCGATGTCGTCCTGGCCGAAAATGCCTGGCGCAACGTAGGTATAAGCAAAGCGTGGAACGTCGTGAGGCCGGTAGCCATCCCTTTGAGCCGCAGCGCCCGCAACCCATGTGTTCTTGCGTGCTGTTCCCCGCAGCGATACCTCGCCAAAGAGTAAGTCGTGACGATCCTTTTCTACATCCTCCCCAAACTGGTGCCGATGGTCCTGATCGGAGACGGCGAAGCGAGTTGAAAGCACATAACGGCCGCCAAGGATCTGTTGCGCATTTCCACCCAGATCGTAGCGAGCTGACTTCAGCGCTTCGGTGTACGACTGGCCTGTCGCGGGCAGGACCCCTCCGGCAATCGTGCCGCCTGAGCGGTCTTCGTAAGTGATCCCTGTTGTGAGGACAGCCGTGCCGCCGTTCTTGTTATCCCAGAAGAATCGGGGCCGAAATACACCACGACCGTATCCTGCAACATCTGCCCAGCCATCGCCGTTTAGGTCCTGGTGTTCCTGGCCGTAACCTCCAGCAAGCAGGGTGGCTCCCCAATGAGGAGTGAGCTGTGAGCCTAGAAACATGGAACCGTCAGTGGCTCCCAGAGACGACCGGTTGAACAAGAACTCGCGTATCGGCTCTTTGGTTGGTCGGCGTGAAATCAAGTTGACGACGCCAGCCATCGCAGAACTGCCGTACAGGGCGGAGGCATTGCCTTTGATGATCTCCACCTGGGCCAAATCCATTGGTGGAATCTGTAGCAGCCCTAACCCCGCCCCTTGCTGTCCGAACAACGGCAGGCCATCGGTTAGAAAAGCAGTGTATCGGCCCCTCATTCCCTGTACGCGGACGCTCGAAGCTCCAAGACCGGGAGAGGTCGTCTGGACCCGTATACCACCCATCTCGTTCAGCAACATGCTGATGTCGCCCGGCCTCATGGCCAGCTCTTCATTGATTTCGTCACTGCCCACAACCTCGACATGCAAGGGGGAATCCTGCAATCGAGCGTTCGTGCGGGTCGCGTAAACCGTAACTTCTTCTTCCTCCGCTTTGGCGGGCTGTAGTTCGATTTCTACTTCTTCTTGCTGATCTGCGGTGACGTTGACGGTCGTATGGATAGGGAAGAAGCCGTCTTTTTTTACGTCGATCACGATCTGTCCAAGTGCACTCGGGAACACGGCGGTTCCGTCCTGCCCTGTGCTGATGCTCTTGCCGCTCGCGGTAACCACGGCATCGCTCACTGGGCCTGAGTCGGTCTTTACCTCGACGCGGATTGTAGGCTGCGCCGATTGCCCGAGGGCGCTTGTTACAGCACACAGCAGCAGAGTCGCAAAGGCAGCTCTCATGCCTTTAACTCTAGAGCCTATAGTAGCTATAGGGTCAAGAGATCATGGATGAACATCTAAGCATTGGCGAGCTGGCGAAGAAATCGGGCGTCAAAGTCGTCACAATCCGCTATTACGAGCAGATCGGCTTGCTCGCAGCTCCAGAGCGTACAGAAGGAAACTACCGCACGTACAACCGGGAACACGCCAACCGCCTCAGCTTCATCCGAAGATGTCGTGATCTCGGTTTTCCGCTCGATCAGGTTCGGGATCTTCTTCGCCTGTCGTCAGAAGATGCTCCGTCGTGCGAGGAGGTCTGCGGCCTGGCGGCAAGACATCTGCAGTCGATTGAAGACAAAATTGCTGACCTGGAACGGCTCGCCGCAGAGCTTCGAAGAATGAGCGCCTCCTGCAGCGGCAGCTTGCCCATGTCCGATTGCCGCATCATTGAAGCTCTAGCCCAGGACGTTCACTCCTAAGCAGTTCAACAACTCGGTTTTTGATTTCGTCCCGGATGGTTCGAACTTCTTCTAGGGGCTGTCCTTTAGGGTCTTTGAGAGGCCAGTCGTCACGACGCAGGCCGGGAACGTAGGGGCATTTATCGCCGCAACCCATGGTGATGAGCAGCGCTGCATCTTCCGCAAGCTCCTGGGTTAGCTTCTGAGGTTTGGCGTTGCTGAGGTCGATTCCAACCTCTTGCATGACAGCCAGGACTTCAGGATGGACACGCAAACCTGGCTCTGTCCCTGCGGAGATTGCTTCCGCCTTCGTCCGGTCGGCGAGCTGGTTGAAGAAAGCGGCTGCCATCTGAGAGCGGCCTGCGTTGTGGACGCAGGC
>CAHJWN010000195.1 GCA_903642265.1 Acidobacteriaceae bacterium
CTCTGAGGGCATCTCCCGCTTTGCCCAGGGCGAGGCTGTGTAACCCGCATCACCATTTCACAACCAAAGGGCCACTATGAAACCGCCGATGATCCTAACCGTCACGTCTCTTCTCTCCCTCGCCTGTGGCGTTGCTCAGGCATCGCCTGCGACTCCGCCGCATCGCCTTGAGCCGAACGCTCCGCGTTCCGTCACCGTATCCGAGGCGCAGACGCCGCCCGTCATACGGGCCGGGCTGCTGCAGTCCACCCTTATTCTTCTACCCGCCGAGGAGAAGATTGCGACCGTCTTCGGTGGAGACACGGTGGACTGGGTGTTTGATGGCGGCCATGTAGCCAGCCGCTTCATCAGCGTCAAGCCAAAGCTCGCTAACACAACCACTGACATTCACATCGTCTCTGACCACGGCAACGAATACACCTTGCAACTTCAGGAGATCTCCGATGATGCGGACGCACGCTTCGATTCCAAGGTGTTCATTGTCCCCGGTGATAAGGCCGCTAAGGACAGGCTTACCGACATGCCCGTCTTCGTCCCTGCCGCTGAGTTGGACAAGGCCAAGCAGGAGGCCCTCGCAGCCAAGGCCGCGCAAGCTGCTGAGTTGAAATCGGAAGAGGCCAAAGCGGAAACCTATCGCAGCCAATATCCGGGCAGTCTGCACTTCGATTTCACTTGGGACGAAAAGAAGGGCAAAGAGCTCGGCCTCCAGCAGATATGGCACGACGATAAGTTCACCTACCTGCGCGGCCAGTTTCAAGAGACGCCTGCGCTGTATGAACTGAAAGACGGTAAGGGTTCGCTCATTAACTTCGACTACAACGCCGGCCTATACACCGTACCGAAGCAACTGGAGACGGGCTATCTGGCGATCGGCAAGAAGCGTGTGGACTTCCACCGCAGTTCCAACGGAACAGGGGAGAAAAACTAGCCATGACCGACCAGAATCCCAACCCGCCCGCTACCGTTCCCGCCCAGCGTGAAGCTGTGGGGCCAGTGAAGAAGAGCACGCCCGTCATCATCGCGCTTGTCGTGATCGTCGGCCTTATAGGACTCGCGAACATATCGAGCCTTGTGAGCGGCAAAAAGAGAACCGCACCGCAGAGTGCCTTGCCGATGCGTCCCGCGACCGCAAATCCTCAGCAGGTCTCCAGCTTCGAGACGCAGCAGGCGACGGAGGCGAAACGAGATTCCGAGGATCAGCAGCGGCGACAGGAGCTTGCCGCCGAGATGCAGCAACTTCAGGCCGCGCAGAATGTGCCAGGGCCAGAGGCAGCAGGAGCACCGCCCATGACTGCCGCCCAGCGTTCCGCCATGTATGGCGACAGCCCGAACGCACCGGCCAAGACCTCCAATGTCTCGCAAGTACAAGCCGAGGCAAAACAGAGGGCTTTGGAGAAAGAGAAGCTGCATCAGGAAGCGCTTAACAGCGACACCGTCGCCATCGACTTCGCTCATCCGACGACCGCTACGCCCGCCGCAGGTTCGCCAGCAGCTCAACCCACGGCCGTATTGGGCGAACGCGAGGAGATGACGGCGAAGGCAGCTTCGGAAACTATGGCAGGGTCAACTCCCGAGGTGGGAGAAGCCAGGAGGGGCGGAGGCGCTCAGGCGGCCTCGGATCAACAGCCGAAGCAGGCGGGTAAGAGTAATCCGATGGCACCCTACGACTTCGATTCCTATCAGGGTCAGCTTTACCGGGTATTTGAAGGAACCGTTCTGGAAGGTGTCGTTACGAACCATATTGACGGCGGCTTGAACGGGCCAATCCTTATCATGCTCACGACTGACTACTACTCGCACGACCATCAGCAGCTTCTGATGCCGCAAGGCACAAGGCTGATTGGGACTGTCCAGAGCGTCGCCAACGCCCAGCAGCGGAAGATGTTTGTAACGTTCCATCGTGCGATCTGCCCCGATGGTTTTTCGCTGGAACTCGACAAGTATGTCGGACTTGATCCACTGGGCACGACAGGTCTAGCTACCAAGGTTGACCACGGTTACTTGCAGGCGTTCGCGGCAGCGGCGGCGGTAGGCGGTTTGGGCGGACTCGCACAGATCGGCAACAGCGGCAGTGTCCTATCGCCCTCGACCCAGATCCGTGACGGCATATCGGAGCAGTCCGCAGCCGAGGGAGAACAGGTGCTCAACCACTTTCTCAACCGGCTCCCGATCATCACGCTCAAGGAAGGCTCGCGTGCCCGCATCTACATCGGCACCGACATCCTGATCCCGTCCTACGCGGAACACCGCGTCGATTCAACTCTGTAATCGTGCCATCTGGAGGCATAGATGAAGGTCCGTATTCTCAAAATCGCACTTTCCCTCGCCTTCGCTGTGCCCGCCAGCTACGCCACGGTCCACTTGATGCGGACAGTAAACGCAAGCGATGTCATTGACCGCGTTCTGTTCTATGCCGACGTACCCGACCGCTTCAGCGATGTCGTGACCAACTTCAAAATGCTTCCGGAGCGGATGAACCCGACCTGCTCTGAGTGCAACTAACCCTCAACCCTTCAGGAGCCTCTATGAAGTTCAACCTAAACAAACGACGGAAGTACCTGCTCGCGGGCGGGCT
>CAHJWN010000196.1 GCA_903642265.1 Acidobacteriaceae bacterium
CCCAATCTTGTTCTTGCCCTCGCTCTCCCGGCCTGGGTGGGGTATGCGCGGCTCGTTCGGGCTCAGGTGCTGGCCCTGCGGGAGCGCGAGTTCGTGCAGGCTGCTCGTTCGCTCGGTGCCTCCGATGCCCGGCTCCTTCTGCGCTCCATCCTGCCGCACACGCTGGGTCCCATTCTGGTTCAGGCCGCTATCGGCATGGCTACGGCTGTACTTTCCGAGGCCACCCTGAGCTTTCTCGGATTAGGCGTGCAGCCGCCGATTGCCACCTGGGGCTCGATGCTCAACGCCGCTCGCTCTCACCTCTTTGAGGCACCGCACCTCGTCTTCTTCCCTGCCTTTGCCGTGGCCCTCTGCGTACTCGCCTTCAACCTGGTGGGAGACGGCCTGCGCGATGCCCTGGATCCGCGACAAAGCGGGGTACGCTGATGCGTGTAGGCGTAATCTCCGACACCCACGGTCTTCTACGGCCGGAGGCCGTTGCCGCCCTGCAGGGAGTCGACCACATTCTGCACGCCGGGGACATCGGCGACCCCGACATCCTGGATCGGCTCGCGGCCATCGCGCCGCTCACCGCCATTCGTGGCAACATCGATATCGCCGATCGCTGCGCCGAACTACCGGCCACCGAAGCCGTGGAACTGGCAGGCCACCTGCTTTACCTCGTCCACTCCATCGCGGATCTGGATGTCCATCCCTCCGCCGCGGGACTGAGCGCCGTCATCTACGGCCACAGTCACCAAGCCGTTAACGAGACCAGAGACGGGGTTCTCTACCTCAATCCGGGCAGCGCCGGTCCCCGCCGCTTCTCTCTGCCCATCACACTCGCATACCTGCATCTCGAAACCGGCGAGGTCCGCGCGGAGATCGTTCCGCTCCACATCGTCAGGACTAAATAGAGCTGTTCTCCTGTAACTATGGCTTTGGTTGACACGCTCAGGCCAGTTTTCTTGGCGAAAACTGGCGTGAACCGCCTCGGCTCAGCACCCCACCTGCAGGAGAACGGCTCTAGAACCGCTTTCCTAGCGCCCACCTTCTCCACCTGTATGCGACGGCGGTACATGGCCTGGCTGCGTGTTCAAAGCTGAGTCAACTCCGTTGGGCTGAAACAGGGGCGTGACGGGTATCTTGGGCGCGGGCACCGGGTGAGGCCCGGCCTTTTCCCAATCCAGCTGGACGGTGGACAGAATGTTCGCCATGCGTTGGTCAATCTGTTCCATCTCTGTCTGCGTAAGATCGACGGCGCCACTGGAGATGGAACAGAACGTGTTCATCGTCAGATCGAACCGGTAGCACGCACCCTTCCTGTAGGCCGTGTACACCTCGTCGCGGGCTTCCACGCAGATCTGTCCGTGCTCGTCATGACCGTGCGCGAAGTTCATGCCGCCGATGTCCTGAACATCTTTGTCGTGGGTCTGATTCAGGGCAACGCTCTGGACAAAACCGGTAGCCTGGCGCGCACACTCCACATCCGTCGTATGCGGTTCGACGCTGAAATAGAACAGTGCGCCGCTGAAGGTCGAGTACGGGTAAGGATTGAACTCGATCGACGCGACACTGCGCATCAGCGCCTTTGGCGAGGCGGTACGGGCATCAAGGTGAAACGTGCTCACGAGCTTGTCTTTACGGGCCAACGACCAGCCCTCCGGCACGTCGAAACGCACACCGAAGTGACCATCGTGAAAGGGTTGCACCTTGGCGCTCGGCGGAGGAATCTCTGGAACCGAGACCTGGGCAGACGACCCCACGGACAAAGATAAAGCAAACCAAATAACCAGCCAGCACCATCCACGAGGGAGGGTCATAGCGCACCTCTAAGGACGCATTCTAGGATCCGCTAAAGCGTACATCGAATCGGTAAGGAAATTCACCATCACATAAGTAACTCCAATGGCCAGAATGCAGCCCTGCGCCAGGGCATAGTCCCGATTGGCGACCGCCGAGAGTGTAAGACGACCCAAGCCAGGCCAGCTGAAGATGGTCTCCGTGACGATCGCACCCGCTAAAAGCGAGCCAAATTGCAAACCCATGACGGTCAGCACAGGGTTTAGTGCGTTGCGCAGGACGTGCCGGTAAATGACGATGTTTTCGGGCAGTCCTTTGGCTCGCGCGGTACGAACGTAATCTTGTCCAAGCTCATCCAGCATTGCGCTCCGGACCATGCGGGTCAGAATCGCCGCCACCCCCAACCCCAGCGTCACCGCCGGAAGCGCAAGGTGGGGCCAGAAATCCGCAAAGCCCACTCCCGCTCCCGCTACCGGCAACCAGCCCAAAGCGATCGAAAATACGAGGATCAGCACAGGCCCCAGAGCAAAATTTGGCAGACTCAATCCAGCCAGACTTCCGAAACTCAGAACACGGTCCGGCCATCGTCCCCTGGCCCGTGCTGCCGTCACACCCGCTGGAATCGCGATTGCTGCCCCCAACAGCATTGCTGCCGCCGTTAAGGCAAGGGTGTACGGATACCGCTGCAAAATCAAGTGCACAACCGTGTCATGCAGGCGCAACGAATGTCCCAGATCGCCACGCATCAATCCATGCCAGTACCCAAAATACTGTTC